>JAGXTB010000001.1 GCA_018334165.1 Sphingomonadales bacterium
CGACCTCATGGCGCGCGTTCACTACCGCGCACGGCTCAACCGGCTACAGGCATCGACCGATGCGCCGGCCGAATCCAAGCCGCTCTCACGGAGCGAACGGCGCGAACTGCGAGCCAGACGAGCTCGTGCCATGCGAGCCGCCGGCATGAAGCCAGCAGAGATCGCCGAGGTGCTGGTCGTCGCCGTGCCGACGGTCTACGACTACCTGAACCCAGAGGGCTACGAGGTCAGCAAAGAACGCGCTCGCGTCCGCCAGGCCAACCAGCGCGCCCAGGGCAACAACACGTTCGACACATGGCGCAAGACGCCGCACGGCCGCAGGCGGTGGAACGCCCATCAGCGGGAGCGCTACCACGGAAAGAAGGCGGCGGCATGAGCGAGATCGCCCTCCACGCGCTGCCCCTCGACGAGAAGAAGAAGATGGCGATCGAGCTTCGCCCGTTCCACTCGACGCGAGAGATCGCAGCGATCCTCGGCATCGGCACCAAGCGAGCCTTCAACTGGACGCGACACCTTCACATCGATCGCCGCCGGTCACCGATGCGCGGCAAGCCGAGCACCGAGCGATGCAACTGCGCCAACGCGATCAAGGACTCGCGCTTCGATCGGTACTGCCTCCGCAAGACGACTTGTTTTCGGTGCGGGAAGGTGATCAGATGAGCGCGCCAGACAAAGCCGCAACCATCATTGCCTACCTCGCCAACAACGGGGGTTGGTATCGCGTCGATGAGATCGCGCTGGGGGTCGGCATGGCCGAGTCGTACGTCCGCGATCGGTTGAAGTCGCTGCTGGCCGAAGGGCTGGTCGAGCGGCGCGTATTTGAGCCGAAGGGCGCGAGCGCATCGGCCGACCACGACGAGTACAAAGCCGTTCATGCCGGGGCCGAGCAGTGGCGGAAGGCCGCATGATCGTCCGCCGCGAAATCTACGACGCGGTTGCCAAGGGCGAGCCGTGGGTGATCGTGCGGATGGCCAAGCTCAAGACCGTGAAGCCCGCGGTCAGCAAAACCGGGTTCGTCAACGGCAACGTGATCGTCGTAAAGCCGGACGGCGAGATTCACGACCGCGAGACGTTCAGCGCCCGCAGGTCCGGTCCGCCGCATCCGGTCGGCGCCACGGCGACTCTCCGGTATCGCGAGTACCCGAAGGGCTGGGAGCGCGGCGACCCGCTGCCACCGGTGGATGGCAAGGGCATCAAGATCATCGTCACCCACGCCGAGCCCCAGGAGGGCGACAAGTGGCTGATCCGCTGGGAGCGTGTCGGGCCGCACCGTCCAGTGCCGGCGGCAGGCGGCAACAACTTCCTCGCTCGAGCGCACGGATACACGAAGAACGCCGACGAAGCCCTCGACCGTGAGGCGCCGGTCATGCCGAGCGCCGAAGTCGACGCGATGATCGCTGACGATCTGGCCGCACGCCGTGAGCAGCAGCGCAAACACGCCGAGCGATTGCAGCAGACCGTCGAAGCGTTGGGAGAGGGCGAGCATGACACCCGCATTCGCCGCACATTGGGAGACCTAGACCGCGCCGCCGCCGAGCTGCGTGCGCTGATCGAAGCTGATGGCGATGCAGCCTAGTTTTCCGTCCGCCGCATCACGGATTATCGAAGTCCGCCCGGTGTCGCGCATCGCCCAGATATTCGGCGTAGCGAAAGTGCGTGCTGTATACCCGTCTGCCGTAAATCGGGCATCCTCTTCAAAAGACTCCGCCCGGATGGTGAACCGAGCGGACCAGCGGCCAGATCGCTTCAACCGGGGGTTGGCGATCGTCACGAGACTTAGGACTTCCGTGGGCCGCGAATCTTCCCTTCGGTGTAAACACCGAGAAGCAACGGCGAGCGGTTCAGGCCACTCCCGTCGCACCTGACGGCCGGTACCCGCGCGACACATCATCGCGCGGGTCGCGCCGCGAAGACTTCAGGACGAGCGCGCTCCCCAGCGTTCGGGCACGGATGCCCTCCCCCTCTTTCCGCCTGACGCGGTAGAGGGTCGAGCACCCGCCGACCGTCAATCTCGGACGGGTGGAAATCCTGCATTGGAGGAAGCATCCGACGTGTCAACCTCACACGCAAAGAACTGGCGCTCTTCTGCGCCCTTGCCCTCGCCCTCATCGGTATTTACGTCGGCGCGCACGTGCTCACCGGCACGGCGATTGGCGCGACTGCTGAACCTCTTCGCCCTGTAGAGCAGGGCTGCCGCACCGTTCCCGCGGCCAAGTGGAACAACCTGCTGCGAGTGAACCGCACGGTCACGAAGCGCAAGATCGACCGCAACAAGATCAAGCGCCGCCCCGTCTGCATCGCGCCGTACCGCAAGCTCAAGGCACTCGTCTACAAGCGCGTACGCGAGTGCAAGCGACCCGACGACGTGGTCGTCGCCGGGATCTCGGTCTTCGGCCCGCCGGCCGAGGGCGCAGGTGGCACGGCCTACGGCTACTCAACCGCTGACCCTGGCCTTGCGATCAACCCGTACGCCGCAACTACCGGATGGAACTCGCCGCGCGCCCTTCGATGGGCGAGGCGACTAGTGCGCGTCACGGCCGCAGGCACCAAGGGCATCCTGCGCGTGATCGACAAGGGGCCAGCGATCAGCGGACGCGGCATCGACTACACGGGTGCTGGCGCCCGGCAGGTCGGCCTCAACCCGCTCAACTTCCCGACCGACTCGATCGGTCGCGCCGAGCTCATCAGCCGGTGTGAACTGCGGCTCTTGGGCCGCTGAAAGGAGCCGCGAAATGCTCTCCACCGGAACATTCACGCTGTCGCGCCGCGACCTCTATCGCACCGCTCGCCGCATGAACTTCCTGACCCTCCAACACACCGAGGACGGCAGCCGCCGCCTCTGGCTATTCGACAGATACCGGATCCACGGTTTCCTCTGCGGCCTGCTGCTCTGCGGGTTCTCGTTCGGTGCAGGCGTCGCGCTGGTCGTGCATGACTGGCACGACCGGTCGAAAGCGTTGCGACTGATCTGATGGCCCGCAGAAAGTACGCCAACAGCCCCACCGATCCGACCACGACGCTCGCCGCCGACATCGACATCGGCGACGGCACGGTTCTGCTGACAAGCGATCCCGGCACCGAGATGCCGACCACCGGCCCGTTCAGCTTCACCGTCGGAGCGTCCCCCAACACCAAACCCTTCAACGCCGCAAGCCGCAGCGGCACAACGATCACGCTGGTAGGGACTGCCGCTACCGCCCACGCCGCAGGCGATCCGGTCAACACCGAGGCGACCGAGCGTGACGCAACCAACTGGGCGCAGCAAGACGGCGAAAACACCTTCACCGAGCCGATCAACGTTGATGTCATAGGCGACGAGGGCGGGGGGAACCAGCAGATATACCTGACACCTGTCAGCGGGGCGCTGAACGCCCCAGACGGCTCGTGTGGAATCCAGTTCATCGACGGCGGCACCGTGCTGACTTCTGGTGCTTATGCGTCTTTCAGCGGTTTCTCCTGTGTGGCAGACGCCTCCTACGAGGCCGATCTTTCCGCTGGCGACGTGACGCTCACACCAGCAGACTTTTCATGGCAACGATTCGCCGGACACGCAACCAACAAGGTCTACAACCAAATCCCCGCAGGACTCGGTGCCGTTGCTCGCTACACAAACACCAGCGGAACGGACAACCTTCTGGTGGATGCTGACCCGCTTGATCCGTACGGGGTCCCGGCAACATTCGACACCGGCCCACCCGTTATCCCACCGGGCGAGACTTGGCACTACGAATTCGACATACAGGACCTCACATGGCGCAGAACCTAAACACTAAGCAGCAGCTTCAACGCTTCGAGGCGCTGGGCAAGACCCTCGCCGCAGCCGAGGATGCTGGCGACCGGAAGCGCATCGATGGCCTGCACCGACAGATCGCCAAGCTCGCCAAAGGCGTCACCGTCCCACAAGACGACGCCGTGATCCGCGAAGCCGAAAAGCTCGAATCCCTCGCCGCCAAGAAACGGGCCGAGGCCAAAGTCCAAGAACTGATACCGGACACAGCCGAAGCATCCCCCGAAGAACTGCTTGAAGCCGCCGCAGCACTTCGCACTACTGACACATGAAACTCGGTTCAGGAAACAACGCCCTCGGACGTGGGGGAAGGGCGGCGCTTGGGCGGTATGTCAGTCCGGTGGTCGAAGAGAACCCGTCCGATTCGTCGGTGAAGAACCCGTACCGCGGGCTCAACATCAACCGCGTCGCCTTCCGTTCGACACCGCGCAGGTACGCGCTTCAGAGGCGATAGGCCATGAGCGGCAAGCCAAAAAGCGAAGGCCACAAGCGATGCGGCGCAAAGACCCGGAGCGGCAAGAAGTGCGGTCTTCCGGCAGGGCACGGCACCGATCACGTCGGGTATGGCTCGTGCAAGTTGCACGGCGGCTGCACGCCTAACCACGAGAAGGCGGCCAAGAAGCAGCAGGCGCGCGATGCCGTTGAGAAGTTCGCCCTCTCACGGGTGATCGATCCGCACGAGGCGCTGGTCGAAGAACTCCATCGCACGGCCGGCTGGGTGGCGTTCCTCAACGATCAGGTTCAAGGATTGTCAGACGAGAGCGCCATGCGAACGCTCAAGGGCGGCGGCAACGGCGCACTCCCCGAAGAGACGCCGCACATCTGGATTCAGATGCTTGCCAGCGAGCGTGACCGGCTCGTGGACGTCGCCAAGACGTGCATCGCAGTCGGCATCGAAGAGCGCCGCGTCCGCATGGCCGAAGAGCAGGGTCAGCTCATGGCGCAGGTCGTCCGCGGAATCCTCGCCGACCTCGACGTGCCGCTGACCCCGGAGGTGCAGAAGGTTGTCCGCAAGAACTTCACCGTTATCAACGGAGGCAAGGCAGCCTGACCCGTTCGCCTTCGCCGCAGACCTGCTCGACCCGCCACCGTGGGAGCCGCAGGATCGCCCGAAGCTAGAGCCGCATCAGCACCCGCCCGACGGGGACTGGGATCTCTGGCTGCTCGAGGCAGGGCGTGGCGCTGGCAAGACCGAAGCGTGCTCGCGGTACTTCGCCGGGTACATGCGCGCCAACCCCGGCCACCGCGGGCGCATCATCGCGCCGACGTTCGGTGACGCGGTAGAGGCCTGCATCACCGGCCCATCGGGCATCCAGTCGATCGACCCGGACGTGAGGTTCCTCGCATCGGCACCGGGCGGCGCAAAGCTCGTCTGGCCCAATGGCTCCGAGGCGCTGGTGCTCGGCACCTACACCCCGCGCGACGTCGACCGTCTGCGTGCCGGCGGCAACCGGCACATCGACTGGTGGGAAGAGATGGCCGCCAACCCCCAGCTCAAAGACGCATGGGATCAAGCGGCCTTCGGTCTTCGCATGGGCGAACACCCGCACTCGATCGCCAGCACCACACCGCGGTCGATCGCCGCGTACCGCGAGGTGCGCGAGACCGTGGGCGTCGCGCTGGTCAACGGCGTCTCGCTGTTCGACAACCCGCACAACCCCAAGGCGTTCGTCGACCGGATGAAGGCCAAGTACGAGGGCACGCGCCTCGGCAGGCAGGAGCTTTACGGCGAACTACTCGACGACACACCGGGCGCGCTCTGGAAGCGCAAGCACTTCGATGCGTTCCGCGTGGAGAGTGCGCCTGACCTGACCGTGGTGGTGGTCGCGATCGACCCGGCCGCAACGTCTGGCCCGACCGCAGACGATACCGGCATCATGGTCGCCGGGCTCGGCGTTGACGGACACGCCTACGTGCTCGCAGACAAGACCTGCCACATGGCCCCCAAGGGCTGGGGCACCCGCGCAGTCCGCGCCTACGAGAACCACGATGCCGACCGGATCGTCGCCGAGGTCAACAACGGCGGCGAGATGGTCGAGGAAGTTCTGCGCACCGTCGACCCCACAGTTTCGTACAAGGCGGTCAACGCCTCGCGCGGCAAGCAGACCCGCGCACAGCCCGTCTCCGCGCTCTACGAACAGGGCCGCGTGCACCACGTCGGAGCGTTCCCTGAGCTTGAGGATGAATGCTGCACATGGGTTCCGGGCGAAGAGAAATCCCCTGACCGCTTGGACGCGCTGGTCTGGGCAATCACAGACCTGATGCTCGGCAAGCAGTCGAGTTGGCGATTCCTCTAAGGAGAGACCTTGAAAGCACGGCAGATCCTCACAGCGCCAGCGCGCGGGGCGAAAGCACTCGGCCAGATGGTCTTCCGTCGTGGCAACGCATGGAACCTCTTTCGGCTTCCCGGCAGCCGCTTCGACTACCAGAGTGCGGTAGGCGACGGCACCAACAGCTCGACCGTGGTCGCGCCGCTTGAGTGGATCGGCCGCAACTTCCCTGCCGCCGTGCCGACGCTCTGGAAGGTCGAGGGCGACGAGGAAGAGAAGCAGCCCGATCACCCGATGCTGCGACTCTTGGCCCGTCCGAACCCGTACTACTCGGGCGCGACCAACTGGGCGGCCGTGATCGCTGACTGGTTCGTCGACGGCAACGGCTACATGATCGTCATTCGCGACCGTGGCGGCACGCCACGCGAGCTTTGGTGGACGCCGGCCAACGTGATGGAGCCCAAGGGAACCGCTACCGAATTCATCACGCACTACGAGTACAAGCCCAACGGCATCGCCATCCGGCTTGAGCCAGACGAGGTCATCCACTTCCGCAACGGCGTCGACCCCGAGAACCCGCGCAAGGGTCGCTCTCCGCTCAAGTCGGTGCTGCGCGAGGTCTTCACCGATGACGAGGCGGCCAACTTCACGGCGCAGCTCTTGAAGAACATGGGCGTGCCTGGCCTCGTGATATCCCCGGACGGCGACTACACGCTGACCGACGAAGAGGCCGCCGCCGCCAAGGAGCACGTCCAAGCCAACTTCACCGGTGACAAGCGCGGCGAGCCGCTGGTCACATCGGGCAAGACGCGCGTGCAGCCGTTCGGATTCTCGCCGAAGGAACTCGACCTCAAGGATCTTCGCCGCATCCCCGAAGAGCGCGTCACCGCCGTGCTGGGCGTGCCTGCGATCGTCGCGGGGCTTGGCGCCGGACTCGACCGCTCGACCTTCGCAAACTTCAGTGAGGCGCGCGAGGCGGCCTACGAAGAGTGCATCATCCCGACGCAAGGACTGATCGCCGAAGAGATCAGGTTCCAGCTCTTGCCGATGTTCGAGGACGACCCGTACCTCTGGCGCTTCGCCTTCGACACGTCCGGCATCCGCGTCCTGCAAGAAGACAAGGACAAGCTTTCCGAGCGCATGGGCCGCGAGGTCAAGGACGGCGTCCGCACGGTTGCCGAAGCGCGTCGCGCCCTCGGCCTTGACGCCGAAGAGTCGGACGAGGTCTACCTGCGCCCGTACTCGGCCATCGAAGTGCCGCAGGGCGAGCGTGCTGTCGATGCGCCGGCCGCCGCGCCACCGAAGCTCAAGGCCAACCCGCACCTTCCGGCCAAGTTCAAGAACCGGATCGCCATCGACGCATTGATGGACGAGCTCGACCGCGACGCGGATGCGCTCACCGGCCTACTGACGGCCAAGCTCGAAAAGGCATTCGACCGGCTGGGCGACATGGCGGCCGAAGCCTTCGAGGCCACGGTCACCGAAGCAGACCTCCCCAAGGCGCTCAAGGCCACAGGCCCGAGCATCGCCGATGACGTGCTCGACCAGTTGAAGACGAACGACTGGTTCGAAAGCGAGGTCAAGAAGCCCGTCCGCGCCCACTACGAAGAGACCGCAACCAAGACCGTCGACACGATCAACCGCGTGATGGATCTCGGGGTGATGATCCCCGACCCGGCCGCCCAAGAGATCATCGCGCGAGGCGGCACGAAGCTCGGCATGGAGGACATTGAGGACGAGACGCGCGAGCGCATCGTCGGTGCCATCGAGCAGGGCCGCGAAGAGGGGCAGGGCGCAAAGGAGATCGCACGTCGCATCCGCGAGGACGTGCCCGCCGGCCGCTTCGTGAACGCCGGCCCCAAGTATCGCGCCGAGCTGATCGCTCGCGCCGAGACCAAGTACGCGCAGAACGCCTCAACGGTTCAGGCGTACAAGGACGCACCCAACGTCACCGCGCTGCTCTGTTTCGACGCGCGGATCGGTGACGAGCACGACCCCGAGTGCGAAGAGCGCGCGGGCAAAGAGTTCACATTCGAGGATGCCGACGGCGAAGACCTGACGCACCCCAACTGCTCACTTTCGTGGGCGCCCGTAGTCGCTGAATCCCTCTGACGGTTAGGAGCCGCAGCTATGTCACGCACCAAGGCCCTCAAGGGGCTGAAAATCACCGATGCAGACAAGGGTCTTGTGACCGCAGTCTTCTCGACCTTCAACGTCAAGGATCACGACGGCGACGTGACGCTGCCCGGCGCGTTCGCTGACGGTGCCGAGGTTCGCATCTCGGCCTACAACCACAAGTCATGGGACGGCGCGCTGCCTGTCGGCAAGGCGACGATCCACCAGGACGACCAGAAGGCGTGGTTCGAGGGAGAGTTCTTCCTTGACACGCAGGCAGGGTCCGACACGTTCGCGGTCATCAAGGGTTTGGGCGACCTGCAGGAGTACAGCTACGGCTTCGACGTGATCGAGGCCGAACCCGGCGTCCATGAGGGCGAGAGCGTGCAGGTGCTCAAGCGCGTGAAGGTTCACGAAGTCTCCCCGGTGCTGCTGGGCGCAGGCATCGGCACCCGCACGCTGGCCGTCAAGGGCCGCGACATGAAGTTTTCCGAGCACATCGAGTCGGTCGTGACCGACATAACCGGCGTGCTCGACCGCGCGGAAGAGGTCAAGACCCTTCGCGCATCGCAAGGCAAGGAGATCGGCGAGGCGTCCCGCGAGGCGCTGACCGAACTCGACACACAGATCAAGAGGCTCCGCGAAGTCCTGACGAGCGAGCCGTCAGAGAACACGAAGGTGGACATGGCTGCAGAACTCCTGCGCGCCGAAGTCCACCGCGCACAAGGAGCAATCACATGAGTGATGTAAAGGAGCTGCGCGGCAAGCTCGCAAACCGCCGCGACACCCTCAAGACCGTCCTCGAGCAGTCCAAGACCGACGACCCGTTGGTTCGCGACTTCGCCAAGGTCGAGTTCTTCAAGTCGAGCGACGACACCGGCCGCGTGGCTGAGTTCAAGGCGCTCAACGATGAAATCGACGACCTGTGCAAGCAGCTCGAACCGTTCGAGGCGGCCGACGCCGAGGTCAAGCGCGCGCAGCGTGCGGCCGAGTCGCTGTCGGAGGTCGAGGGTCACCCCGGCCACGTCACGCCGGGCGCGAAGGCTCGCACCGCGGACGCCCCCGTCAAGTCCCTCGGAGAGATGATCTGGGAGACCTCGGGCAAGAAGGCGCTCCGCATGGGCGGCGAGTCGATCGAGATCGACATGGATATCAAGGCCATGCAGAAGACGCTGTTCGAGACCGGCGCAGGCTGGGACTCGGAGGTCACCCGCACCGGCCGCGTCGTGGACTACGCGACTCGTCCGATCCAGGTCACTGACCTGATCCCGACCACCACGACCAACCAGTCGGCCGTCAAGTACATGGAGGAGACCACCTTCACGAACAACGCCGCAGAGGTCGCGGAGGCCGGCACGTACGGAGAGGCCGCGCTGGCACTCACCGAGCGCACGTCGCCGGTCGAGAAGATCGGTGTCTGGCTCCCGGTGACGGACGAGCAGCTCGAGGACGTGGGACAGGCGAACAGCTACATCAGCCGCCGCCTGCCGTTCATGGTGCAGCAGCGCCTCGACGGCCAGATCCTCGTCGGTGACGGCACGAGCCCGAACCTCTCGGGATTCCTCGACGTCTCGGGCACGCAGACGCAGGCCAAGGGTTCCGACCCGACGCCGGACGCCGTCTACAAGGCGATGGACAAGGTGCTCGTCACCGGACGCGCAACGCCCGGTGCCGCCGTGTTCCACCCGAACGACTGGCAGCCGGTTCGCCTGCTGCGCACCGCTGACGGCGTCTACATCTGGGGTAGCCCCTCGGACGCAGGCCCGGCCCGCATCTGGGGTATCTCGGTGACCCTGTCCGACGCCATCACGGAGAACACCGCGCTGGTCGGCGACTTCGCGCAGTTCAGCGAACTCTCCATCCGCCGCGGCATCGAGATGAAGGTGACCGACTCGCACTCGGACTACTTCATCAAGGGCAAGCAGGCGATCCGCGCGGACATCCGCTGCGCGTTCGTCGTGTACCGCCCGGCCGCGTTCTGCACAGTTACAGGTCTTTGATCTGCAACGTCACTGGCTTCTAAGCCACGAAGCATGAGGGAGGGGGCTGGCCTTACGGCTGGCCCCTGACCCCAAGCAAAGGAGAACAGCACGATGGGAATCATCGAAGGCGCACAGCGTCGCATCAGGCAGTTGGCGATCGGCTCGCCGGCCGTTGGCGCGACCACCGCCGTCAAGGCAGCGGTCACCGACAACGGAGCGCAGCAGGTCATCACGACTGGCATCACCAACCCGGACGTTCCTCGGTGTCTGACGGCCACGGCCGGCGGCACGGCGGGCGACGTGAAGGCGATCTCCGTCGTAGTGGTCGGCACGAACATTCACGACCAGGTCATCACTGAGACGCTTCCGGCGTTCACGGTGAACACGACCGGAACCGTGACCGGCGTCAAGGCGTTCAAGACCGTGACCAGCATCACGATCCCGGCGCACGACGGCACCGGCGCGACCACGGCGGTGGGCACGGGCGCAAAGCTCGGGCTCGACGCTCCGATCTCGCGTGACACGGTCGTCCGGGTCACGTTCAACGGCGTTCGCGAGTCAACGCACCCGACGGTCGTCGTCGACTCGGACGAGGTTGAGAAGAACGTCATCACCCTCAGCTCCACGCTCGACGGCTCGCCCGTGATCGTGGACTTCTACGAGACGTGATATGGCTGCCGTCGCGGTCAACACGTCGACCACCGAGGTAGTCGCAGCCGACCCCGATCAGCATCGGACGGTCAAGCTCAAGAACCTCGGCCCGAACGCGATCTACGTCGAGATCGGCGCGGCGGCAGTGGTGGCTACCAGCTACCACGTCGCCGCCACTTCCGGCGAGGCGACGTTCGACCTGCCGCCCGGTGTCGCGCTCAACGCGATCACCACGTCGGCAATCCAGTCAACCCCAGCGGACACTCGTGTCCTTGTGACCTAAGGAGGCCACATGGCAGACGTAGCAGTCACAGTTCAGGAGATCACCCGTACGGGCATCGACCTGACCGACACCGGATCGCTCTCCGTCTCGGACACCTACTTGGTGCCCAACGACGGCAAGACGATCCTCCACATCAAGAAGTCCGGCGCAACGGATTGCACCGTCACGATCGCCACCCCGAACACGGTGGATGGTCTGGCGGTCGGCGACCTGACGGTCACGGTCCCGGCGACAACCGGCGACAAGCACATCGGCCCGTTCCCCCGGGAAATCTACAACAACGCGGACGGCAAGATCGCGGTGACGTTCTCGAACATCACCGGCTTGACGATGGCCGCAGCGAGGATCTGATCATGGGACTCGAGATCATCCAGGGGCCGGACCCCGTCAAGAACGGCAAGGTGCGCCTGCCGCGTCGGCTCTACCTCGACGCGGACGGCCAGATCGTCGAGGTGGGCGACAAGTCCGCAGCGTTCCTGCTGGGCGCCGAAGGTGCCACGATCACGTACGACCGCGCACGCGAGGTCGGACTGATCGACGCCGACGGCAAGCTGATCGACCCGGCGGAACAGCCCGCGGCAGAGCCGGCCAAGGAAGAGGCACCTGCCAAGCCCGCGCCCAAGCCGCGCACACCGGCCAAGAAAAAGCCGCGCACACCGGCCAAGTCCAAGTAGCCGATGGCAATCCTCGACCGACTCCGCGAGAGGTCAGAGACCGATCTGACCGACACCGAGATGACCGCGCTCATTGACGACGTGCAGGGCGAGATCGCCCAGCGCTTTGGCACGATCGCGTCCGGTTCGGTGGAGCTTCGCGGGGGGTCGAGGATCTTGGACATTGCTCGCCCGATCGACACTGCTCAGGCTGTGACGATCGTCGAGCACACCGACTACCCGCGTGGCACGACCACGCAGACCCTCGTCTCCGGCGACTACGACATTCGCAACGGAGGCCGCACGATCGAGCGCCTTGCGTCTGGCACCAACCGCGCCGACTACTGGGCGCCGAAGGTTGTCGTCACGTACACGCCCATCGACGATCAGGACGAGCGAGACGAAGTGACGATCAAGGTCTGCCTGCTCTCGATCGAGTACGACGCCACCGGCAGTACGCGGGTCGGAGACACGTCATCGCAGTCCCTCGACTACCGCACCGAACGCGAGAAGCTGATCGCAACGCTCGCGCCGCGCCGGGGGAACCTGATCGTATGAGCGCGCGCCAGCGGATGCGCCAACGGGCCACCGTCGAGCGCCAGATGCAGACCAACCGCGACCCCTTCGGCGGCAAGGGCACGCCGGACTGGCGGCCTCACATCGACGACCTTCCCTGCTTCATCTGGCAGACCTCCGGCCGCGAGGCGACCGACGGCGAGAAGACCGTCGCGGTCAACGACCGCCGGATGATCGTGCCGCTGGACACCGACGTCACAACGCTCGACCGGATCGCGTCCGTCACCGACCGGCAGGGCACCGAGCTTTACGCGGGGCCGATGCGGATCGAATCCGTCGCCCGGCGATCCGACCACATGGAGCTACTGATCGAGGCGGTCTGATGGCCAGCAAGGTGCAATGGGAGGGCGACAAGGTTTTCTCGGAAGTCGGCAAGGCAACGGCGCTCGGGATCGATCAGATCCTCGCCAAGTGCGTGATCGACGCCAAGACCGAACACGCCTTTGAGAACCGCACCGGCGTGCTCGAAGGCTCGATCCGATCCAAGCCTGCCGAGACCGTCGGCACCCGCATGGTCGGCGAGTGGGGATCGTTCTCCGTCGAATACGCGCTCTACGTCGAGCTGCTTGAGGGCTACGGCTTCCTGCGACCCCAGGCCGACAAGCACTACCCGAATCTCGCCGAGCAGATCAGGAAGAACTTGGGAACATGAGCACAGCACCGTCACCGATCCTCGCGCTCGTTGAGCACTTGAAGGCCGACACGACCGTTGCCGAAGAGGTCGGCGAGCGCGTGTTCGGCAGCGAGTTGCCCGAAGACGAATGCGACTCGATGCCCGAAGCGTCGATCGTCGTCAAGCGAGCCGGCGGCCTCGACGTGATCGGGCAGGGATTCCAGGAGTACGGCGACATTCGCGTCGACGTCCTCTGCTACGCGGCGACACCGTTCCTTGCCGAGGATCTGCACCTTGCGGTTCACCCGGCCATGAAGCAGTTGCGCCGAACGGTCTACGGCGACTGCGTCCTGCACTGGGCGCGTTCGTCCGGCGGCGCAATCCCGCTGCGCGACCCCGACACCGACTGGCCGTTCACCTTCTCTAGTTGGCAGGTGTTGGTCGGGGAACTCTCGGCGGTGTAGTCAGTCCGCGGTGCGGCCCTGCATGGCCGCGATGCAGCGAACACAGAACTTCCGACCCGTCGCTCCCGATGAACGCTTCGGCGCACAGCGGGTTGTGAATCCGAAAGTGATCAGCCGCAGGCAGGTGCCTGTGCGGGCAGTTCGGATCGACGCAGTCGTGAATCGGCTCTTCGGAGCGATCAAGCAGCACACACACAGCCTAAAGGAGGCGTGATGAAAGTCAAGTACGAGGCCGACGCGCATCACACGCTGATCGTTGAGGACATCAAGATCGGCGGCGGCAGGACGGCAGACGTGCCGGACGCGGTCGGCAAGCGCCTGCTGGCTGACCCAGAGATTCCGGTTTCGCAGGTCGCGGAGCCCGAAGCCAAGCAAACCAAGCCCACGGCGAGCAGCGCGGGGCAGACCAAGAAGGAGAAATAGGACATGGCAGCCCCATACGAAATCGTCGCGGCTCCGCTGACCGTCTACCTCGCCGCCGTGGGAACCGCGTTCCCCGACGTCGACGAGTCGCCTGGCGGAAGCTGGACGAAGCTCGGAACCTCGGGCGATAAGAACTACAGCGACGACGGCGTGACCGTCTCGCTCCCGCAGAGCATCGAGACGTTCACCCCGGCCGGAGACACGGTGCCCCGCAAGGCGTTCCGCACCGAAGAGGGTTTGGAGATCAGCTTCACGCTGGTCGACCTGACCCCCGAGCAGGTCGCCAAGGTGCTCGACGACGCCGCGATCACGACCGTGGCCGCGAGCTCGGGCGTGCCCGGCACCAAGAAGATCCCGCTCCGCCGCGGTCTGCAAGTGGCGAACTTCGCGCTTTTGGCGCGCGGCATCTCAAGCGTCAACGACTCGCTCGCCTGTCAGTTCGAGGTCGACTCGTGCTACCAGAGCGGCGAGCCGGAGCCGGTGTTCAACAAGGGCGAGCCGGCAGGACTCGAGCTGACGTTCACCGCGCTCGACGTGGCAGGCGACGGCAACCCGTACCGCCTGACGCAGCAGACCGCAGCCGCGTCCTAGCCCCATGACCGACGCCACAGCAGTTGCACAGGCGGCGGACGAATTGCGAGCGGCGGCACGGGTGCACAAGCGCTCGGCCGCCGCCTCGCGCCAGAAAGCCCGCGAGCTGATGCAGAAGGCCGAAGAACTCGAAGCTTTCTGCCGTGACGCGGGAATCACGATTCAGACACAGCCCCGAAAGGCAGAGTCACACGATGACAACTGACGCACCGATCCTCGAACTCTCAACACTCGCCGCGCAGCGCAAGGACATACTGCTGCGCTGGTCGGGCGAGCCGGACGGCAAGCTCTATCCGATAGTCGAAGTCGAAGACCTTGATCTCGATCAGCAGGCAGAGATCGCCCGCTACGGCGACATCATCAAGACGCTCGACGACAAGAAGCGAGCGAACGACATCACGCCGGCCGAAGCCAAGAAGCTCGCTCACGCGATATCTCGGCTCGTTCGGTTCATGCTTCCAAGCCTTGAGGATCAAGCCTTCGACGAACTCTCTGACGGAGCGAAGGTGAAGATCCTTGAGGCTTTTTTGCTGGCCTCCCCCGATCTGTTGAAGTCGGTGGAGGCGAGCCGGGGCAAGAGCAAGCGCAAGACATCGGCCTCGCGGTAGCGCAGCTACAAGCGTTCTACGGCGGCGACCCTGCCGCGTGGTTTCGCCTCCCGATGGTCAAGCTTCGCGCCTACATGGCAGCGATGCCGCGCATCGAAGCGATGCAGCAGCTCCGATCGGTCGAAGCCACGACCGCGGGCAACAGCGGTCAGATGAAACCTCAAGACCGGCGGCGGTACGTCGGCGAACTCAAGCGCAAATCCGGCGCAAGACAGAAGGCAAAGAAGGCAACGCGCAGCGATCTCGCGGCGCTCGGTATCCCGGTAAAGGAGGTGTGACATGGCGGAATCGCTCGGCAAGGCGATCCTTGAACTCGACGCAGATGCTGGGCCGCTCCAAGCCGCGCTCTCCGCGATGGACACACAGACCAACGGCATTTTCTCTGCGCTCGGCACGAAGCTCTCGCAGGTCATGGGCGGCAACTTCAAGGCGGGGATGGTCGTCGCCGGGGCCGCCGTCGTCGCAGGTGTAGCGGTCGCGGGTGCCGCGCTCTACAAGCTGGGCGAGGAATTCGACTCGGCCTACGACAAGATCGTCGTAGCCACCGGGGCGACTGGCGACGAGCTTGAAGGCTTGAAAGACGACTTCCGCGCGGTGTTCGCTTCGGTGCCGGCCGATGCCGACACTGTTGCGACTGCCGTCGGCGAACTCAATCAGCGGCTCGGGTTGACGGGGCCGGTGCTGCAAGAGATCGCCGGTCAAATGGTCGAACTTTCGCGGCTGACCGGAACCGATCTGTCGGGCAACATCGAATCGGTATCCAAGGCGTTCGTCGACTGGGAGGTGCCGACCGGCAAGATGGCCGACACGCTTGACGGCTTCTTTGCGATCAGCCAGGACACCGGGATCTCGGTCTCGGATCTGGCGAGCAGCGTGCAGAAGTTCGGATCGCCGCTGCGCCAGCTTGGATTCAGTCTTGAGGAATCGGCGGCGATGTTCGGCGTCTTCGAAAAGGCGGGCGTCAACACCCAGACGATGGTGCCGGGCTTGAAGATGGCTCTGGCGAACCTGAACTCGCCAACCGACAAGCTCGCCGACAAACTCGAAAAGCTTGGCGTGAACGCCGAGACACCCGCCGGAAAGCTGCGCGAAATCTTCGCGGTTCTCTCGGACAAGGGAATCCCGGCCGCCGAGCGGACGGGTCTCGCGATGGAGGTGTTCGGCAAACGCGCTGGCGCGGACATGGCCGAAGCCATCAGCCAGGGCCGGTTCGAACTTGACGACATGATCAAAGTTTTTCGCAACGGCGACGGCTCGATCAGCAAAGCGTCCGACGAAACCAAAGACCTCTCGGAGAACTGGCAGGAGTTCAAGAACCGGCTGAAGGTGAAGCTCGAACCCGTCGCCACCGGAATCTTCGACGGCGTCAATAAGGGACTCAAGTTCCTGCTCGACAACTGGCCGATCGTCGAGCCGATTCTGATCGGTCTGGCGCTGCTGATCGCCGGCATTGGGGTCGCGGCGATGGTGGCCGGCGCACAGATGGCGCTCGCGTGGATCATCGGGCTCGGGCCGGTCGCGTGGATCGTCGCGGCGATGGTCATCGCGGTCGGCCTGATCATCGCCAATTGGGATCGCCTGAAAAGCTACTTTTCCGAATACTGGCCGTACATCATCGGAACGCTCATCGGCGGCCCCCTGGGCACGCTCGCGGCGCTGATCTACAAGAACTGGGACGACATCAAGGCCAAGACCGAATCGGTCTGGAACTCGATCAAGACGTTCCTCTCGGATCGCTGGGAGGACATCAAGTCCGCTGTGTCGAGCGCCCTGACGTGGATCGGCAACCAGATCTCGACCGGATGGAACACCGTCAAGACGAAGACGTCTTCGGCGTGGAACACCGTCAAGACGTTCGTCTCGGATCGGATCAACGACGTGGTCGGCTTCATCCGAGGACTGCCGGGTCGAGCCGCGTCCGCGCTCTCGTCTCTGGCGAGTGCGGTTGTTGGCAAAGCGCGCTCGGCGTTCGACGACTTCAAGTCCGCTATCTCAAATCGGATCGATGATGCTGTCGATGCTGTAGGGAAGATTCCCGGCAAGCTCAAGTCGGCGCTTGGGAATCTCGACAACCTGCTCACCGGCGCGGGCAAGGCTGTGATTCAGGGCTTTCTCGACGGCATCAACTCGCTGCTCTCGAAGGTCTATGACACCGTCGGCAAGGTCGCCAACAAGATCAAGAGCCTCAAGGGGCCGATCGACTACGACCGCAAGCTGCTGGTTCCCGAGGGCCGCGCAATCATCAGCGGCTTGCAGGCCGGCATCGACACCGAGCTGACCGGCCTCTACGACAACGTCAGCACGATCGGGCCAAGCATCCAGGCGGCGGCCAGCGTGCAGGGCGCGGGCGCCGGAGCGCCTTCGATCCCAGGACTCGATCGACTGGTCAACGCGATCGACGCGCTCAACCAGTCGGGCACGGCGGGCGCGATCGACGCGCTGGCCGACGCGGTGAACGAACGAATTGGCAACGTCGGGGT
>JAGXTB010000002.1 GCA_018334165.1 Sphingomonadales bacterium
GTCGCGCCGGAGAACCTGGTCACCACCAGCGCCAACCCGGACGGGCCAGTGCTGGTGCTGGCCTGCGGCGCGCTCGCCAACGAGATCATTGCGCTGCGTGAGCAGCTTGGCGTCACCGACGATGCCATGGTGCTGCAATGCCTGCCGGCCGAATTGCACAATCGCCCGGGCCAGATCGCGCCGCGCCTGGATGCCTATCTGTCGGAGCATCGCCACAAGTACTCGCGCGTGCTGATCGGTTACGGCGATTGCGGCACCGGCGGGGCAATCGACAAGGTGCTGGCACGGCACGAAGCCGGTCGGCTGCCACACGCCCATTGCTATGAATTCTTCGCCACGACCCCGCGGTTCAACGAGATCTCCGAGGCCGAGATCGGCAGCTACTTCATGACCGATTTCCTCGTGCGCCATTTTGACCGGATTGTCTGGGAAGGCCTTGGTCTTGATACCCGGCCCGAGATGCTCAAGACCTATTTCGGCAACTACCGCGACCTCGTCTATCTGGCCCAAACCGATTCACCGGAACTGCAGGCCAAGGCACAAGAGGCCGCCAAGCGGCTCGACCTGCGCTACGTTTATCACAAGGTCGGCTATGGCGATCTGACCCAGGCGATCAAGGCAGCGGCCGATGTATAGGGTCCGCCTGTGGTCGGTCCGCCGCTCGCGCCAGATGGAATGGCTCTACAACACCTTCAACCCGCTGGTGGTAAAGCTGCTGCGCGGGGTGGTGAAAGTGTTCGGCACCAGGCTCGACAAGCCGATCACCGCGGTCGAAGCCGCCGCCAAGGGCTTCTTCTTTGACTGCAAGATGTGCGGCGATTGCGCGCTATCGAAAACCGGCATGTCCTGCCCGATGAATTGCCCTAAGACGATCCGCAATGGCCCTTGCGGCGGCGTGCGCGAGAACGGCATGTGCGAGGTCAAGCCCGAAATGCGCTGCGTCTGGGTTGCGGCCTGGGACGGTGCCTCGCGGATGGAGCATGGTGATGCGATCAAGGACGTGAACTTCGCGCTCGATCACCGGCTCAAGGGCAAAAGCTCGTGGCTCAAGCTGGCCCGCGATGACTGACCGCGCGACAATCGACGCCGAAGGGCTCAACCCCGGCGATCCCCTGGCAATGCTGCCGGGCCACGTCTCGCACGGCCGGTTCGAGCGCGTGCTGCGCGCCGGGCACTTCGCGGTCTCGACCGAAATCGCCCCGCCCGATTCCGCCGATCCCGAAGAAGTGCTGCGCCGCGCCTCGCTGTTCGACGGCTACGTCGATGCGATCAACGCCACCGATGGTTCAGGCGCGAACTGCCACATGTCGAGCCTGGCGGTCTGCGCGGTCCTGACCCGCGAGGGCTATTCGCCGATCATCCAGGTCTCGTGCCGCGACCGCAACCGGATCGCGATTCAGGGAGACTTGCTTGGAGCGTCCGCACTGGGGGTCTGCTCGGTGCTGTGCCTGTCGGGCGACGATGTGTCGGTGGGTGACCACCCTGAGGCCAAGCCGGTGTTCGACTTCGACTCGGTCTCGCTGCTGCAAACCGTGCGCACCTTGCGCGATGAGAGCCGGTTCCTTTCGGGCCGCCAGCTCGACTTGCCGCCACGGCTGTTCCTGGGCGCGTCGATCAATCCTTTCGCCCCGCCCCACACCGCGCGGGTTGCCCAGTTCGCCAAGAAGGTTTCCGCCGGTGCGCAGTTCGTGCAATCGCAGTACTGCTTCGACATCGATATGGCGCGCGACTTCATGGCCCGTGCTCGCGATCTGGGGCTGACTCAGGATTGCTATGTGCTGATGGGCGTGGGTGTGCTCGCCTCGGCCAAGACCGCCAAGTGGCTCAAGGGCGCGATCCCCGGGGTGCATATTCCCGATCACGTGATCCGCCGCCTCGAACAGGCCGAAAAGCCCAAGGCCGAGGGCCGCAAGATCGCGGTCGAGCTGATGCAGCAACTGGCCGAGATCGACGGGATCAGCGGCATTCACCTGATGGCCTACAAGCAAGAGGAATGGGTTGGCGAGATCGTCACCCAGTCCGGCGTGCTGCAGGGGCGCAAGCCGTGGGCCCCCACTCACCTGTCGCATATTACCCAACCCGCCAAAGCCTAAGGGAAAGTCATGTCCAGAACCGTTCTTGCCTCTGCCTCCAAGGAAGTCATCATCGGCTTCGACCAGCCTTTCGTGATGATCGGCGAGCGGATCAATCCCACCGGCCGCAAGCTGCTTGCGGCGGAAATGAAGGAAGGCAATTACGACCGTGTGGTCGCCGATGCCTTGGCCCAGGTCGAAGCCGGCGCGCAGATGCTGGACGTCAACGCCGGGATCCCGCTGGCCGACGAACCGCGGATCCTCGCCGAAGTGATCCAGCTGGTTCAGTCGGTCACCGACGTGCCGCTGTGCATCGACAGCTCGATCATCGAAGCGCTCGAGGCTGGTCTCGCGGTTTACAAGGGCCGCGCGCTGGTCAACTCGACCACTGCTGAAGACGAAGTGATGGAGCGCGTGCTGCCGCTGGTGAAGAAGTACGACGCCGCAGTCGTTGCAATCTCCAACGATGACACCGGCATTTCCGAAGACATCGACGAGCGCTTCCGGATCGCCAAGCTGATTGTCGAGCGCGCAGCGGACCACGGGATCAAAGCCCAGGACGTCGTGGTCGATCCGCTGGTCATGCCGATCGGTGCAATCAACAATGCCGGGCGCGACGTGTTCCGCCTGGTCCGCCGCCTGCGCGAGGAGCTGAAGGTCAACACCACCTGCGGCGCATCGAACATCGCCTTTGGCCTGCCCAACCGTCATGCGATCGGCAACAGCTTCCTGCCGATGGCGGCCGGTGCAGGCATGACCAGTGCGATCCTCAACCCCTGCCACGAAGGCACGGTCGCCGCGATCAAGGCCGCCGACATCCTCAACGGCGTCGATCCCAATTGCGCCAACTGGATCAAGATGTTCCGCGAACCCAGCCCCGAAGGCGAAGGCCGCGGCGGGCGCGGTGGGCGCGAGGGCCGGCGGCGGCGTGGCTGAGGCAGCGCAATTGTCCCACAAGGTCATCTTCACCCCCTCGGGGATCCGCACCACTGCCAAGGATGGTGAGAGCGTCTATGACGTCGCGCTGGCCAGCGGGGTCGATATCCTCTCGATCTGCGGCGGCAAGGGCCTGTGCCGCCGCTGCCAGATCGAGTTCCAGCCGGGCGACTATTCGAAGTTCGGCGTCAAGGTCGAAGAAGGCAACCTCTCCGGCTGGACCGACAGCGAAGAGCGCGCGGCCAAGCGCGGCGACCTGAAGCCCGGCCGCCGCCTCGCCTGCCGTGCGCAGGTTCTGGGCGATGTGGTGGTCGAAGTGCCGGGCGATGCGCGGCACCAGGTTTCAAGCATTTCCAAGGATTCAACCGGGTTCGAGACCGAGCTCAAGCCCGCGATCAAGCTCTACATGTGCAAGCTGCCCATGCCTGAGCTCGACCACAATCCCAGCGACGGCGAAGCCCTGGTCGAGGCGCTGCGCGAGTTCGGGATCGAGGCCCAGCCCGAGCACCGCCCGCTGACCAAGCTGCAACCGATCCTGGCGCAAAACGAGCGCGAGCTGATCGCGGTGGTGCGCGACGACAAATGGATCATCGACGTCTGGCCGCCCTCGCCCTTCGATGCCTATGGCGCGGCGATCGACATCGGTTCGACCAGCCTGGCGCTCTATCTCTATGATCTGACCAACGGCGCGCTGGTCCACCAGGCTTCCGCGATGAATCCGCAGATCCGTTACGGCGAAGACCTGATGAGCCGGGTCTCCTACGTGATGATGAACAAGGGCGGCGAGGAACGGCTGACCGAGGAAGTGCGCAAGGCAGTTTCCGGCATGCTCGAGGACGCGCGCGCCAAGCTGGACCTTGGGCCGAACCAGATCCTTGAAGTCGTGCTGGTCGGCAATCCGATCATGCACCACCTGTTCCTGGGGATTAACCCGGTCGAGCTGGGCCAGGCGCCCTTCACGCTGGCGGTCAAGGACTGGTTCGAGGCCCCGGCCTGGCGGTTCAACCTGGGCATCTCCGAAACCGCGCGGATTTCGATGCTGCCGCTGATCGGCGGGCATGTTGGCGCGGATACTACTGGCGCTTACCTGAGCCAGCTGGATGTGATGACCGGGCGCTCGGTGCTGCTGGTCGATATCGGCACCAATGCCGAGATCGTGCTGAGCCACGGCGGCAAGGTCGCGGCCTGCTCCTCACCGACCGGCCCCGCCTTCGAAGGCGCGGAAATCAGCGCCGGGGTCCGCGCAACACCTGGTGCGATCGAGCGGGTGCGGATCGACCGCGAGACTTTCCAGCCCAGCTTCAAGGTAATCGGCAGCGACGAATGGCTGTCCGATGCGGACCCCGATATCGCCGACAAGCGGGTGGTCGGGATCTGCGGGTCGGGCATTTTCGAAGTAATGGTCGAACTGGCCAGCGCAGGCCTGGTCAACAAGGGCGGCCTGTTCCAGCCCGAAGCCGCCCCGCACCGCTTTATCCAGGAAGGGCAGAGCTGGAAATACATCCTGCTCGATCGCCCGGAAAACCCGCTCTACGTCAAGCAGACCGATGTGCGGGCGGTGCAGCTGGCCAAGGCCGCGCTGGCTGCCGGGGTCAACCTGCTGGTCGATTTCCTGGAATGCCCGGGCTTTGACGAAGTTCTGCTGGCAGGCGCCTTCGGCACGCACCTCGATAGCCAGTATGTCGCCGATATCGGGATCATCCCCTTTGCCAGTGCCGAGCAGATCCGCTCGGTCGGCAATGCCGCGGGCATGGGCGCGGCGATGGCGCTCTACAACCAGGACGAGAAGGCCCGGATCATCGAAGCGGTAAAGCATGTCATTAAAGTTGAGACTGCTACCGAGCCGAAGTTTCAGGACTACTTCGTCGCTGCTATGCAGTTCCCCACCGCTCCCAGCACCGATGGCGACAATGCCAGCGGCCGGGGGCGCCGCAGCCGCCTGCGCGAACGATCCAGATAGAGAGGTTTCGAATGTCGAGAGAAGGACGCACCGGAGGCCGCCGCGGGCGCGGCGCCGCCAATGCCGCCGAGCTGCCCCCGCGCGCACCCTATATCAAGCGCAATATCCCGCCCTATTCGGTGCTGGGCGATGCCGATCTGGCGATCCTTGAGCACAATGCCGATACGATCCTTGAAGAGATCGGGATCGACATCAAGGACGATCCCGAAGCGATCGCGCTGTTCGTCGCCGCCGGAGCCACGGCCGACGGCGTGCGCGTGCGTTTCCCGCGCGGAATGTGCCGCGAAATCGTCCAGAAGAACGCGCCGGGGATCTTCACCCAGCACGCGAGGAATTCGGCCAACAACGTTGTTATTGGCGGAAACAATACCGTGCTGGTCCCGGCCTATGGCTCGCCCTTCGTCTATAGCCGCGAAGGCGGTCGGCGGTATGCGACGATCGAGGATTTCCGCAATTTCGTGAAGCTGGCCTACATGGCCGACCCGCTGCACCATTCGGGGGGCACGATCTGCGAGCCGGTCGATCTGCCGGTCAACAAGCGCCACTACGATATGGTCTACAGCCACATCAAATACACCGACAAGGCCTTCATGGGCTCGGTCACACACCCCAGCCGCGCCGAAGATAGTGTCAGCATGGCCAAGATCGTGTTCGGCGATCACTTCGTTGAAGAGAACTGCGTCACGGTCAACCTGATCAACGCCAACTCGCCGATGACCTTTGACGAGACCATGCTCGGCGCGCTCAAGGTCTATGCCCGGCACAACCAGGCGACCATGATCAGCCCGTTCATCGTCGCAGGCGCGATGTCGCCGGTGACGGTCGCGGCGGTCGCGGCGCAGAGCCTGGCCGAAGGTCTGGTCGGTATGTGCCTCGCGCAGCTGGTTCGCCCTGGCGCGCCGGTGATCTATGGCAACTTCGTCTCCTCGATGTCGATGCAATCGGGCGCGCCGACTTTCGGCACGCCCGAAGCCTCGCTGATCATCAACGTCGGCGCGGCGCTGGCCCGCCGTTTGGGCGTCCCGTTCCGCAGCGCGGGCGGGTTCAACGCCTCGAAGGTTCCCGATGCCCAGGCGGCTTACGAAAGCGCCAACACGCTGCAGCAGGGTTTGATGGCGGGGGTGAACTTCATGCTCCACACCGCCGGCTGGCTCGAAGGCGGGCTGGCGATGGGTTACGAGAAGTTCGTGATGGACTGCGACCAGGCCGCGATGATGGCGATCTATGCGCACGGCGTCGACATGAGCGAAAACGGCCAGGCGCTGGATGCCATGCGCGAAGTTGGCCCCGGCCAGCACTTCCTGGGCTGCAGCCACACCCAGGCCAACTTCAAGACCGCCTTCTACCGCTCGACCATTGCCGACAACAACTCGTACGAACAGTGGGTTGAAGACGGCAAGCTCGACGCCGAACAGCGGGCCGAGAAGCTCTACAAGGACATGCTGGCCAACTACGTCGCGCCCGAGCTCGACCCCGAGATCGACGCCAAGCTGGTGGCCTTCATGGAGGCCAAGAAAGCCAGCTTCCCGGATTCGAACATCAGTTAGAACAACGACCAATTCGCCCGAATTCCTTGCACCACCCCCGACTGTCCTGAGCTTGTCGAAGGACTGCGCTTCTTGCAGCGCGCCCGGTGGCCCGAAGACAAGGACAGTGCTTCGACAAGCTCAGCATGGACGGGGTTTGGGGCTGAGTTTCAATAAGATTGTCTTGAGCAGGGAAAAACCATGCAAGCCGAAGTGATCGACGGGCGCCGCCTGGCGCGCGAGGTGACCGATGCGGTCGCCGCCGAAGTCGCCACCATGAGCCGCAAGCCGGGCCTTGCGGTGATCATCGTCGGCGACGATCCGGCGAGCCACCTCTATGTGCGCAACAAGGTCCGCACCGCCGAGCGGGTCGGTTTCAAGTCGGAAACGATCCGCCTGCCCGCCGATACCAGCGAGGCTGACGTGCTGGGCCGCGTAGCCTGGCTCAATGCCCGCGAGGATATCGACGGGATCCTGGTCCAGCTGCCCCTGCCCCCGCAGCTCAACACTTTGCGCGTCATGGCGGCGGTCGATCCGGGCAAGGACGTGGATGGGCTTCACGCGCTCAACGCCGGGCGACTGACCCAGGGGAGCCACGCGCTGATCCCCTGTACGCCGATGGGCTGCCTCAAGATCATCAAGTCGGTGATCCCCGACCTGACCGGCTGTCACGCAGTGGTGATCGGTGCCTCCAACATCGTCGGCAAGCCAATGGCGGCGCTGCTGCTCGAAGAAAACGCCACGGTCACCCAGACCCACATCCACACCCGCGACACCCAGTTCATCTGCCGCGGCGCCGATATCCTGGTCAGCGCGGTGGGCAAACCAGGGCTGGTCCGCGGCGCCTGGATCAAGCCGCGTGCGGTGGTGATCGATGTCGGCACTTCGCGGGTCGAGCAACCGGACGGCACGGTGCTGACCAAGGGTGATGTTGATTTCGATGAAGCGGTGAAAGTCGCGGGCGCGATCACTCCGGTGCCCGGCGGGGTCGGCCCGATGACCATCGCCTGCCTGATGGAAAACACCCTGATCGCCGCCAAGGCGCGGGGCGGTTAGCTCCAACCCCTTCTGCTCCCCTCCCCAGTGGGGAGGGGTTGGGGGTGGGGGTTCCACGCTTGCGTTCACGCGAGGCTATGCCTCGCTCCCCCACCCCAACCCCTCCCCGCCGGGGAGGGGCTTTTGGGCCGCTGATACCTCACATTAATCCCCCCGATGGTCTGGCCAGTCGCGCCCTGCCCGTCTAGCCTCGCACCAAAGGGGAGCGGACTATGGCGGATTGGTCGGACGGCATCGATACCGGCAACTATGGCAAGTCCACCAGGACTTTCCTGGGGATGCGGATCGATCCGCTGGTCTTCTTCCCGACCGCGCTGATCTCGCTGGCGGTGATCATCTATTCGGTGCTGGCGCCTGAACAATCAGCCAAACTGTTCGGCGACATGCGGGTCTGGTCAACCACGACCTTCGACTGGTTGCTGATGTCGGCCGGCAACCTGCTGCTGCTGTTCTGCGTGGTGGTGGCGCTGTCTCCGCTGGGCCGGATCCGGCTGGGCGGCAAGGATGCCCGGCCGGACTATTCGCGGATGTCGTGGTTCGCGATGCTGTTCGGTGCCGGGATGGGTATCGGCCTGGTGTTCTACGGCGTGTCCGAACCGGTATCACATTTCACCACCTCGATGGCAGGGGGGCCGGCCGCTCCGCTGGGCGGCGCCATTGGCGATCCCGGCACCTCGCGCGACCTGGCGATGGCCGCCACGATCTTTGACTGGGCACTGCACCCCTGGGCGATGTTTGCGGTCACCGGACTGGCGCTGGCCTTGTTCGCTTATGACTATGGCATGCCATTTTCGCTGAGATCGGCTTTCTACCCGATCTTCGGCAAGGCGGTTTGGGGACGGCTCGGCGACGGGATCGAAGTGCTGGCGGTCTTCGCCACGATTTTCGGGCTGGCAACCTCGCTGGGGTTGGGCGCGCAGCAGGCCATGGCGGGGATCACCTTCCTCTACCACACGACCAGCTCGCCCGCTTCGATCCTGGGCCTGATCGCGGTCATGGCCGGGATCACCTTCCTGTCGGTGCGCGGCGGGATCGATCGCGGGATCAGGATTCTCAGCGAGGTCAACATGCTGGTGGCGCTGGTGCTGTTGTTCTTCGTGCTGCTGACCGGGCCGGCGGTTGAGCTGATGACCGATATTGCCCGCAACATCTTCGTTTACCTGCAGCACCTGCCGGCGCTCTCGAACCCGGTCGGGCGCGAGGACATCGGGTTTTATCGTGACTGGTCGGTCTATTACTGGGCCTGGTGGATTAGCTGGTCGCCCTTTGTCGGCATGTTCATGGCGCGGATTTCGCTGGGCCGAACGGTGCGCGAATTCATCGCCGGGGCGATGATCGCCCCCAGCCTGCTGGGCATCCTGTGGCTGACGATTTTTGGCGATGCCAGCATTGCGCAGATCGCGGCCGGGAACGGCGATGCGCTCACCAAGGCCGGACTGGACGAACAGTTGTTCGTGCTGCTGGGCACGCTGCCCTGGCCCTCGATCACTTCGTTCACCGCGATCTGCCTGATCCTGATCTTCTTCGTGACCGGCTGGGATTCGGGCACCTTGGTGATCGATACCATGACCTCAGGCGGGCGCACCGACACACCGCTGCGGCAAAAGACTTTCTGGTTGTTTGCGGTTGGCGGGATCGGCGCGGTACTGCTGCTCAGCGGCGGGCTCAGTTCGCTCCAGGCCGGCGCGATTGCCACCGGACTGCCGCTGGCGCTGGTCTTGCTGGTGATGTGCGCTGGCACTCTGCGCGGACTGCTGACCATTCACCGACGCGGCAATTGATCGGGTAATTAAATTAGGTGACTGCCGAAGATTCTTGCGGATATGCTTTCATATGAAATCCGCATGGTCTTGAACTTAGGGCCCGCCGCTGGCACCCCGTGCGCTCCGGATGGAGGCATGGCGCGATGCGTGAGGCGTTTTACGAACGGGTCCGCGAGACCCTGGTTGAAATCGATGGCCAGGGGCTGACCAAGCACGAACGCCCCCTCACATCACCCCAGGCGGTCGAGGTTGAGGTCGATACCGCTGCGGGCCGCAAGCGCGTGATCAACTTCTGCGCCAACAATTACCTTGGCCTTGCCGACCATCCCGACCTGATCGCAGCTTCAGCCGAATACAGCCAGAGCCACGGCTTCGGCATGGCCTCGGTCCGGTTCATCTGCGGCACGCAGGACATCCATCGCCAGCTCGAACGCCGGATCGCAGGCTTTTTCGGATTCGATGACAGCATCACTTTTGCGGCCTGCTTCGATGCCAACGGTGCGGTGTTTGAGCCGCTGTTCGGCGCTGAAGACGCGATCATTTCCGACAGCCTCAACCACGCCTCGATCATCGACGGAGTGCGGCTGTGCAAGGCCATGCGCTATCGGTTTGAGAACAACGACATGGCCGATCTGGAGGCCCAGCTGCTCAAGGCGGCGGCCGATCGGGCCAAGACCAGGATCATTGTCACCGACGGCGTCTTCTCGATGGACGGCTATATCGCCAATCTTGCGGCAATCTGCGATCTGGCCGACAAGCACGGCGCCTTGGTGATGGTCGATGACTGTCACGCGGCCGGGTTCATGGGCGCAACCGGACGCGGCACGCCCGAGCATTGCGGCGTGGCGGGGCGGATCGACATCCTGACCGGCACGCTGGGCAAGGCGCTGGGCGGCGGCATGGGCGGTTATATCTGCGCGCGGCAAGAGGTTGTGGACCTGCTGCGTCAGCGCGCGCGGCCCTACCTGTTCTCGAACGCGCTGGCTCCGGGCCTGATCGGCGCGAGCCTCAAGGTTTTCGACATGCTTGAGGCTGGCAATCCGTTTCGCGAAGCCCTGTTCGCCAATGCCGCGCGGTTCCGTGCAGGCATGGCGGCGGCAGGCTTCACCCTGCAACCGGGCGAGCATCCGATCATCCCGGTGATGCTGGGCGATGCCAAGCTGGCGCAGGAAATGGCGGCGCGGCTGCTGGGCGAAGGGATCTATGTGACCGGGTTCTTCTTCCCGGTGGTCCCGCGCGGCCTTGCCCGGATTCGCACCCAGATGAGCGCCGCACACACGTTCGACCATATCGACACAGCCGTCGCCGCCTTCACCAGGGTCGGCCGCGAATTGAAGGTGATCTGACATGACGCAGTCCGACAATAGGGCAAACACCATGCCCGCACTGGTCAAGGCCAAGCCCGAAATGGGCATCTGGCTGCAGAACGAGCCTGTGCCGGTTCCCGGCCCCGACGAGGTCCTGATCAAGGTCCACCGCACCGCGATCTGCGGCACCGACATCCACATCTACAACTGGGACGAATGGGCCCAGCGCACGATCCCCGTGCCGATGATCGTTGGCCACGAATTCGGCGGCGAAATCGCTGCGATCGGCGATCATGTGAAGCGCCCGCTGAAAGTCGGCCAGCGAGTGTCGGGCGAAGGCCACCTGATCGGCGAGAAGAGCCGCGCGGTGCGCGCCGGGCACTTTCACCTCGATCCCGAAACGCAGGGCGTGGGCGTCAACCGCCCGGGGGCTTTCGCCAAGTACCTCACCATCCCGGCCTTCAACGTGATTGCCCTGCCCGATCATGTCGAGATGGACGTGGCGGCGATGCTCGATCCGCTGGGCAATGCCGTCCACACCGCGCTGGCGTTCGACCTGATCGGCGAGGACGTTCTGATCACCGGTGCGGGCCCGATCGGGATCATGGCCGCCGCTGTCGCCCGCCATGTCGGCGCGCGTCACGTGGTGATCACCGATATCAACCCCTACCGGCTCGAACTGGCCGGCAAGATCGCTGATTGCTTGCCGGTCAATGTCGCACAGGAAGACCTGGTCTCGGTCCGCCACAAGCTCGGCATGACCGAAGGCTTTGACGTGGCGATGGAAATGTCCGGCGCGGCCCCCGCGCTTGAGCAGATCGTCGACAACATGGTGATGGGCGGCAAGGTCGCCATGCTGGGCTTCCCGCCGGGCCAGACCACGATCGAGTGGAGCAAGATCGTGTTCAAGGCGCTGACCATCAAGGCGATCTACGGGCGTGAGATGTTCGAGACCTGGTACAAGATGCTCGCCATGCTCGGTTCGGGCCTCGACGTCTCGGGCCTGATCACGCACCGCCTGCCCTATACCGAATTCGAGCAGGGTTTTCAGACCATGCGGTCGGGCCACTCGGGCAAGATCATCCTCGACTGGACTGCGGCCTAGGCCGGTGCGGGACAAACCTGGGTGCAGAAATTTGCAATAGGCTTCCGCACCTGAAAGATCGTTAGCCCTGCGCCACCGCCCAGCTGTGCGTGGCCCAGACCAGCAGCGCGCAGGCGATCAGCGTGACGTAGGGCAGCATCCCGGCGCGCGGCACCACCCGTTCCTTTTCGAAGGGATCCTCGGCAGTCCCTTCGCTGACCGGGAACTTGCCCTTGTCGGTCACATAGTGCCGCCATGCGAAGACCGGGATGATCAGCAGTGCCGCAAGTAGCCCGTTGCGCAAGGTGCCATCGCCCCAGATATCGGCGCCGGCCCCCATCCAGACCATGTTGACGAAGCCGAACACCACGCCCAGCGCCAGCAGCCAGGTAGGCGCGCGATAGGGCCGGTTCCAGTCCTTGCGGTCGATCCGGTGGATCCAGCCGGCCTGCAGGTTGAGGAAGTTGAAAATGAAATAGCAGACGTTCGACATCATCAGCACGGCGAAATAGTCCGACGCCAGCAGCAGGATCAGGTTGAAGCCCAGATCGGTCCACATCGCCGCGGTGGGCGAGCCGTGCTGGTTGACCTTCGAAAGGTACTTGGGCAGCCAGCCATCGACCGAAGCCTGATAGAGCGTGCGGCTGGACCCCATCATCGATGTCATCACAATCAGCAGCAGCGCCAAGACCAGCATGACGATCACCAGGTTGCCGATCACCGCGCCGCCGCCGACGATCTTGGCCAGCGCGGCGGCCACTCCGGTGCCGTCATAGATCGTCGGATCGAGCAGCCCGTCCAGCCCCAGCGAGGCCTGGAAGGCCAGCGGCACCAGCGTGAAGATCGCAATGCAGAGCAGCCCCGCGGCGATGATCGCCTTGGCGGTATCCTTGGCCGGGTTGCGGAATTCGCGGGTGTAGCAGACCGCAGTCTCGAACCCGTAGGTTGACCAGCCGGCCGCGAACATTGCCCCCGCCAATACCGCAAGCCCTGCCCCGTCCCAGGTGCCGAAGCCGATATTGCCCGCGGCATCGCGGACAATCGGCAGCAACGGGAACAAGTGATCGCGCGGCATGTCGCCGGTCAGCAGCGGGACCAGCCCGACCAGCAGCAAGGGCAGCATGCAGATCAGCCCCAGCACTTTCTGGAAATTGGCCGCGCGCGCCGCGCCGTGGTGCTGGAGGAAGAAAGTCAGCAGCAGGAACCCCGCGCCGATGATCGACACCGCGTTGAGCCGCAAGGTCAGTCCGTCGCGGATCATGCCCAGGTCCATCAACTGGATCTGCCAGGTGCGGATCGCGGCATCGGCCGGGAACAGGTTGGCCATGGCATAACCCGCCGCCAAACTGCTTCCCAGCACCAAAACCGGCGACCAGGCCAGCCAGTTGCACCAGACCGAAATCGGCGCGATGAACTTGCCATAAGGCAGCCAGGCCGCCGCACCATAGACCGAGGCCCCGCCCGACTTGTTGGGATAAAGCCCGGCGATCTCGGCATAGACGAAGCACTGGATGAAGCCCATGAAGATCGAGGCGATCCACACTACCCAGCTGGGCTGGCCGATCACCGTGGCGATCCCGCCCATGGTCAGCAGCACGCCCGCAGGCACTCCGCTGGAGGCCCAGAAGGCGTCCTTCCAGTCAAGCTGGCGGCGCAGTTGCAGCTGATCGGCGCTGCTGGTTGCTTCAGCCTGGCTGGCCACGTGTGTCCCCCTCTTCAACGCGGCAGGCCCGCCTTCGGATCATGTCCAAAGACGGGCCCGCGTCAATCAGCCTTCTTTCGGGGTCAATTCCCGAAGTTGTAGCGCACACTCACGCCCCAGGTGCGCGGCTTGGCATAGACGCCCAGCACATCGCCCCAATAGAGCGAACCGTCGAAGGCATAGACCCGGTAGGCCTTGTTGAACAGGTTGCTGACGAAGAACGAAACGTCGATCTTGTCATCCGCGGTGGTGAAGCCAAGCCGGGCGTTGGCCACGGCATAGCCCTTCTCGCGCTCAACCGGCGCGCACATCACGGTGAAGCACATCGAGCTTTGGAAGATCGCATCGCCCTGGATCGAGGCAGTGCCTCCGGCCAGGCCAAACTCATAGCGCATCAATGCACTGCCCGAGAATTCCGGGGCCTGCGGCAGCTTGTTGTTCACCAGGCTGACGCCATCGGGCAGCAGCACGCCTTTGACTTCACTATCCTGGAACGCGCCTGACAATTGCAGGGTCAGGCCCTTGGCCGGACGGGCAGTGA
>JAGXTB010000003.1 GCA_018334165.1 Sphingomonadales bacterium
AGTGCGGATAGCTGTGCTGGTAATCGGCGCTCGCCGCCAGCAGCCCGCCTGCCTCGCGCAGGTCTGAACAGATCGGCCCGTCGGGCGCGTTGAACTTGGGGTTGATGACCGAGCCTTGCCCGCCCAGCCAGGGCCAGTCCTCACGGTACTTGCCATCGCCCTCGACCGCGAACTTGGGACCCAGCCCATGCGCCTTGCACAGCTCGAAATCGTCCTCGCCGTGGTCGGGCGCCATGTGGACCAGGCCGGTGCCGCTGTCGGTGGTGACGAAGTCGCCTGGCAGCATGGGGCGAGGCTCGGCAAAGAACCCGCCAAGGTGGTGCATCGGGTGGCGCGCGATGGTGCCGGCGAGGTCGGAGCCCTTGAAAACGGTCCGAGTCTTTCCTTGCAGGCTCGGCCCGAGATCCAGAACTTGCGGATTGATTGCGATGCTATCGGACCAATCGAGTGATCGGACCAAATCATTGATCCTTTTGAGGAACGAATCGCACAATTCCTCGGCCACCAGAACCATTCGGCTCTCAAGATTTAGTCCGGCCGCCGCCAAGACTTCGATTGCTTCCACGGTACCGTGATGCGGCGGTTGGTCGTTGCCGACACTTGCGTCCACACAGAGGTACATCAACCGGTAGTTAACCTCCGGCCCATAGGCCAAAGCCTGGTTCACCGGGATCGTCCAAGGCGTGGTGGTCCAGATCACCGCGTGCGCGCCGACCAGCTCCGCATTCGGTGCCTCGACAATCTCGAACGCCACGTCGATCTGGGTCGAGGTGATATCCTCGTATTCCACCTCGGCCTCGGCCAAGGCGGTCTTTTCGACCGGCGACCACATCACCGGCTTGGCCCCGCGATAGAGCTGGCCGGAGGTCGCGAACTTCAAGAGTTCGGCAACGATCGTCGCCTCGCTCTCGGGCTGCATGGTCAGGTAGGGATTGTCCCAATCAGCCATGACGCCAAGGCGCTTCAGCTGTGCGCGCTGCACGTCGACCCAATGCTGGGCATAGGCGCGGCATTCGGCGCGGAATTCGAGGAGCGGGACCTCGTCCTTGTCGAGCTTCTTCTTGCGGTACTGTTCCTCAACCTTCCATTCGATCGGCAGGCCGTGGCAGTCCCAGCCCGGAACATAGGGCGCGTTCTTGCCAAGCAGGTTCTGGGTGCGGCAGACCATGTCCTTGATCGTGTGGTTCAGCGCATGGCCGATATGCATGTCGCCGTTCGCATAGGGCGGGCCGTCATGGTACATGAACGTCTCGCGGCCCCGGCGCGCATCGCGCAGCTGCTCGTAGAGCTTTTCCGCTTCCCAGCGCGCGGCAATCAGCGGCTCCTTCTGGGGGAGGCCGGCCTTCATGGGAAAGTCTGTCTTCGGCAGGAAGACGGTGTCTTTAAGATCGCGCTGTTCAGTCATGGCGGGCGGGCCTTAGCGGCAGGCGCGGCTTTGCGCAATTTTTGGTTCACGTGAGGGCGTCAGGAAGAAAAGGGGGTTCGCGCAAAGAGCGCAAAGAAGCGGGAAGAGCGCAAAGGTGTTGCGTCTGCGGCAAAGCCGCTTTCCATCCCAGGTGTTGCGGCAAACGCGACGGATTGGATAGGAAGCCGCCTTCGGCGGATTGCCCTACCTCTTTGCGTCCTTCCTGCTTCTTTGCGCTCTTTGCGTGAATCCCTTTTCTTCTTACTCCCGCGCCTTGCGCCGCCGCTCCAAGGCCTCCTGGGTTTCCTTCTCCTCGCGCGGGTTGCGCCTGTTGAAGCCGGGGCGGACCGCCGAGCCGATTGACCAGATATCCTCGACCCAGAGATAGCCGGTGAAATCGCGCGGTACCTCGCGGATCTGTTCGGGCAGGTCGAGCCCCATACCGCCAGGGCCATCCTGCGGTGCCACCATGATGATCCGCGCGCCGACCGCGTTCATCCGCTGAGCCGTGCGGTTGGGCCAGCCGGCAATCAGGAACTGCCGGTTGAGCGGAACTATCAGCGTGCCATTGCGGCAAGCCTCGGGCGTCATGGCCAGCCAGCCCTGCCAGGCATAGGCCGCGGTGCAGGCCTTGGCGCTTTCCTTGCTGAACACCCAGGCCTTGGGGAGCAACTGGCGGATTCGCGCGACCGGGCCTGCTTCGTCAGAGCCATGGAACCCGTCGCCGCGCGCCACCGGATCGCGCCCGGCGGCGCGCAGCGCGGCGACCAGCATGTCGGCCTCGGCCGGGTCCTTGCTCTTGAAGTTGAACAGCAGCGCCTTTTCCGGGAAAGCGGCCAGCACTTCGGACAGTTCGGGGATCAGCCCCACGCCCCTGTTGCGGAACGGAAACGTCTTGCCGCCATCAGCGGTATAACCATAGCCGGCGTCGAGCAGCTTCAACTGCTCCATCGTCGCATCGCGGATCGGACCCTTGCCATTGGTCCGGCAGTCAAGCGTCCAGTCGTGGAACACCGCCAGCTTGCCGTCCTTGGTCGGCGCGATGTCGAGCTCGATCATCTGTGCGCCCGAACGGACCGCCTGGCCCATCCCGGCGAGCGTGTTTTCCAGATAGTCGTGCAGCGGCGGCTCGATTCGGCTGGCAGTGCAGGTATCGCGCTCAACCCCGCGATGGTCGAACAGCTGGTGCGCGCCGCGATGTGCGATCAGCTTGATATAGCCGCGCGGGCTCTCGGCCATCCAGCTGGCATTGACGAATGTCGAGACCAGAAAGGCCACGGCCAAGACCAGTGCGATCCGCTTCACCCATTTCATCGTGCCAGCAGCCCCTTTGCTTGTTCGCAATCGCGCTCGATCTGCGCGGTCAGCTCTTCGAGTGAATCGAATTTCGCTTCGTCCCGCAAGTGATGAATCAGGGCCACTTCAATCTCTCGCCCATAGAGATCGCCCGACCAATCGAAGAAATAGGGCTCGAGCAATTCGACCGGCGGCTCGATTGTGGGCCGCACCCCCAGGTTGGCCGCGCCGTGCAGCACTTGTCCGCCGGGCAGCGTGCCAGTCACCGCATAGATCCCGTAACGCGGGCGCAGATAGGAGCCGAGCTCAAGATTGGCGGTGGGATAGCCGATGCTGCGGCCCAGCTTGGCCCCGTGCAGGACGGGTGCGCGAATCGCAAAAGGCCGGGTCAGGAGATGCGTCGCGGTGGCGCAGTCGCCAGCCTTCAAGGCCTCGCGGATCCGGCTGGAAGAGACCACTTCGCCGCCGTCATTGACCGGCCCGACCGCGCGGGCGGAGAGGCCCTTTTCGGCGCCGATGGTCTTGAGCAGTTCGACCGAACCGGTGCGGCCCTTGCCGAAGGTGAAGTCCTCACCGGTCACCACGCCCGCTGCGCCAAGCGGTCCGGTGAGCAGTTCGATGAATTGTTCAGCCGTGGTTGCTGCCAGCTGAGCGTCGAAGTGGAACACCAGCATGGCATCGGCCCCGGCGCTGCCGAACAGCTCGAGCCGCTGGTCGAGCGTGGTCAGCCGGAACGGCGGGACGTGGGGCGCGAAGAAACGTACCGGGTGCGGATCGAAAGTGGCGACAATCGCCGGGCGGCCCTCGGCCTGGGCCCAGGCCAGCGCCTCGCCGACCACGGCCTGATGGCCCAGGTGGAACCCATCGAAATTGCCCAGCGCGATGATTGCGCCGCGCAAGCTCTCGGGCACCCGCTCCCGCGCTTCGAGTCTCAAAATCCCCATGTCAGCCGCGCTTGTAGTCCTTGCGCCACTCGTCATAGGGCAGCATGCCCTGGCGGATCACCCGCAGCGCGTTGCCGCCCATCACCGCGCGGATCTCGGCCGGGCGGAAGCCCTCGTCGAGCAGCGCCTGGGTGATCTGCGCGAGGTGCGAGGTATCGAAGCGCACCGTGGTCGCGCCGTCGTAGTCGCTGCCCAGCGCGACGAAATCGATCCCCACCAGATCGCGGACATATTTGATCGACTTGGCAATCGCGCGCGGGCTGGTGTCGCAGATCGCGCCTTCCCAATAGCCGATCGAAATCACCCCGCCGGTGCGCGAGATGCCGCGGATTTCCTCATCGTTGAGGTTGCGGTTGACCTTGCACATCGCCTGGACCCCGCCGTGGCTGGAGATCACCGGACGCCGCGCCATCTTGAGCACTTCGGCCACGCACTGGCGGCTGCAATGGGCGATGTCGACGATCATGCCCTTGTCTTCCATCCGCTTGACCACTTCGCGCCCGAAGGGAGTCAGCCCGCCCTTCTGCATCCCGTGCATCGACCCGGCCAGTTCATTGTCAAAGAAATGCGTGAGGCCAGCCATGCGGAAACCGGCGTCATAGAGTGCGTCGAGGTTCTCGATCTTGCCCCCAAGGCCCTGCAAACCTTCGAGCGAGAGCAGCGCCCCGACCGGCCCGCCCGGCGCGGCGCGTGCGGCGAGCAGCTGGTCGAGCCCGTAACGGTCGCCAACCTTGCGCAACATCCCGTTCGACAGCGCGACCGACACGTCGAGCTTGTGGGCGTGGTAGAGCGAACGCTCGAGCAGATCGAACCAGGTCTTGCGCGGCTGGCCTTGCGCCATCAGCAGCGCGGGCAGCACGTCCGAATCCGAGGGGTTTGCGTCGTAGTTCAGCCCCTTGGGCGTCTTGCTGACCGACGAGAAGACCTGCAGCGCGACATTGCCTTCGATCAGCCGGGGCAGGTCCTGGTGGCCGCGATTGCTGGCCTTGGTCAGCTCGCGGTCCCACATCAGCGTGTCTGAATGCATGTCGACCACATTGAGGCTCTGGTGCAGCGCCTTGGCCTCAGGCCCGACCTCGATCAGCGGCTTGCCGTCGATCTGGTTCATCGACGATTCCATGTACGGCGGGACCACGCGGAAGAACACCAGCGCGGCGAAAGCAATCGTCAGCAGCGGTATCAGAAAGCGTTTGCGCATCGAGATCCCCCGGTCAGACTTCTGGTTTACGCATCAGAGTGACGAAGTCAAAGGCCGGGTTGCGGCCATCCGCAGGATGGGCCTCGCGGAAGGTCTCGGTCCATTCGGCACGGTCGAACGGCGGGAAGCGCGTGTCGCCTTCGGGCGCGGCGTGGACTTCGGTCAGCTCGATCCGGCCGGCCTGGGGCAGCGCCAGGGCATAGATTTCCGCCCCGCCAAAAATCGCGATCTGCGGCGCATTGGCCAGCCTCAATGCGTCTTCCAGTGAGTGGACCACTTCGGCCCCTTCGGCGCTCCATTCGGGATCGCGGGTGATCACGATGTGGCGGCGGCCGGGCAGCACGCCGGGCAGCGAATCAAACGTCTTGCGCCCCATCACCAAAGGCTTGCCCATGGTCAGCGCCTTGAGCCGGCGGAAGTCGGCCGACAAGTGCCAGGGCATGCCCCCACCGATCCCGATCACCCCGTTGTCGGCCACCGCGACGACCAGGAACAATTCAGGCCGGTTCACAGCACCAGCCGGGTCACATGGCCCATCTTGCGTCCGGGCCGCGCCGCCGCCTTGCCGTAGAGGTGCAAGTGGTTGGCCGGATCGGAGAGGATCCCCGACCAGTCCTCGGCCGCCTCGCCCACGATATTGCGCATCTCGACCCCCTTGGCGGCAAGCCGCGTATCGCCCAGCGGCAGCCCGCAGATCGCGCGGATGTGGTTCTCGAACTGGCTGGTCAGCGCGCCTTCGATTGTCCAGTGGCCCGAATTGTGGACCCTGGGGGCCATCTCGTTGAACACCGGGCCGTCCTCGGTCGCGAAGAATTCGAACGCCGCCACCCCGACATAGCCCAGCGCATCGGCCACTTTCTTGGCCAGCGCGCGGGCTTCGGCGACCTGGGCTTGCACTGTCGCGGAGGCTGGAACGCTCGAGCGGGACAGGATGCCGTGCTCGTGGACATTCTCGGCGCTGTCCCAGAACACGCATGTCCCATCCTGCGCGCGCGCCAGGATCACGCTGAATTCCGCGCTGAAGTGGACGAAGCCTTCGAACACCATCGCCTGGCCCGCCAGCGCAATGCCCTCGGCCTCGTGGTCATACATGATCCGGTACTGGCCCTTGCCGTCATAGCCCTCGCGCCGCGTCTTGAGGATCCCGGGCGATCCGATCACGGTCAGCGCTTCGTCGAGGTCCTCAGCCGTATCGACCGCCATGTAGGGCGCAGTGCGGCCGCCCAGCTCAGTGACAAACTGCTTCTCGCTCAGCCGGTCCTGCGCCACTTCGAGCGCATGGGCGCCGGGGTAGAGCGGCACCCCGCCCAGCGCTTTCAGCGAGCCTAGGGGCACATTCTCCCACTCATAAGTCACCACCGCGCAGTCGGCAGCGAAAGCGGCGAGCGCCTGCGTATCGGTCCACGGCGCGCGGGTGTGTGCGGCGCAGACTTCGGCGGCGATGGAGTCAGCCTCGGGGGCAAAGACATGGCAGCGATAGCCCAGCCTTGCGGCGGCTACGGCCAGCATCCGCCCCAGCTGTCCGCCGCCCAGGATGCCGATGGTCTCGCCCGGTGGGATCATGCCCGCCTCAGCTCGGCCGCTCGGCAACACCGGCGGTCTGCGCCGCGCGGTAGGCCTTGATCCGTTCCGCCAGCTCCGGATCCTGCAACGCCAGGATCGAGGCCGCCAGCAGCCCGGCATTGGTCGCCCCGGCCTCGCCGATCGCCAAGGTGCCGACCGGGACGCCGGCAGGCATCTGCACGATCGAGAGCAAGCTGTCCTGCCCCGAAAGCGCCTTGGACTGCACCGGCACGCCCAGCACCGGCAGGTGGGTCATGCTGGCGACCATCCCCGGCAAATGCGCCGCGCCGCCCGCCCCGGCGATGATCACCTGAAACCCAGCCTCGGCCGCGCCCTCGGCAAATTTGACCAGCCGCGCCGGGGTGCGATGGGCCGAAACGATCTGCGCGTCATAGGCCACCCCCAGCTTGTCGAGCGCTTCGGCAGCCTTGCTCATCGTCGGCCAGTCAGACTGGCTGCCCATCACGATTGCGACCTGTGCCGTCATATCAACGCTCCGCCAGGTAATAACGCTCGGTCGCTTTCAGCGCTTCATCGAGCTCGTAAACGATCGGCTGGCCGGTCGGGATTTCCAGCCCGGTGATCTCCTCATCCGAAATCCCCGACAAGTGCTTGACCAGCGCGCGCAGTGAGTTGCCGTGGGCCGAGATCAGCACCGTTTCCCCAGCCTTCAGCGCCGGAACGATTGCGCTCTCATAATAGGGCAGCACCCGGGCGATGGTGTCCTTGAGGCTTTCGGTCGAAGGGATCGCGATCCCGGCGTAACGCGGGTCGGCCTTGAGATCGAACTCGCTGCCATCCTCCAGCACGGGCGGCGGAATGTCGAAGCTGCGGCGCCAGATCCTGACCTGGTCGTCGCCGTGCCTGGCGGCAGTCTCGGCCTTGTCGAGCCCGGTCAGCCCGCCATAGTGCCGCTCGTTCAGCCGCCAGTCCTTGATCTCGGGGATCCACAGCCGCCCGGCGCTTTCCAGCGCATAGTGCAGCGTCAGAATCGCGCGGCTCTGAAAGCTGGTGAAGGCCAGCGTTGGCAGCATGCCCTTGGCCTTGAGCAGTTCACCCGCGGCCTTGGCCTCGGCCACGCCCTTTTCGGTGAGGCCCACATCCCACCAGCCGGTGAAGCGGTTTTCCAGGTTCCACTGGCTCTGGCCGTGGCGGACGAGAATAAGGCGAGGCAAGGGCCAAACTCCAAGCTTTTCAGGAGCACCGCGCCCTAGCGGCTATGCTGCGCTTTGGGAAGGGTGTTCGCTTTGGCCGGATGGCTTGGGGTTTTTGGTTCACCCGAAGCACCGAAGCACCGAAGATCTTGCGCGAAGCCGCAGGCTTCCTTTTGGGATCATCAGGCCGCGCCAGGCGGAGCCTCTTGGATTGAGAGCGGCTTCGCCGCCATCACGACATCTTAGGTCCTTTGGGTGAACCCATCAAAGCCCAAGCCCGCAATTACTCAGCCTCAGGCTCCTCACCAGGCCCAGCCTCCACCCCTTTCCCCCGCGCCTGTGCCTTGCGGCGACGCAGGTTCTCGCGCAGCTTGGCGGCCAGTCGCTCTTCGCGGGTCGGGGCGGGCTTGTCTTCACGCATTGGCAATTCATCCGCGCTATCAGGCATCCGCTTGACAAAGCAAGGGGCCACGGCCAATAGCGCGCCCCTGCCCCCCGGCCGAGTGCCATGGGGCCCTTATGGAATGGTGTGCTGCTGTAGCTCAGTGGTAGAGCGCATCCTTGGTAAGGCTGAGGTCGGGAGTTCAATCCTCCCCAGCAGCACCATTCCCCGCCGCAGAAAACGGCGAAACACACGGAAAAACGAGGGTTTTTGACGGCTGACTGTTACATCTGTAACGGAGACAGCAATGTGCACGCATCTCGATAAGACCGGCTCGACCTACTATTTCAGGCGACCAGTTCCGAAAGACCTAATCGGACAATTTACGACATCCTCAGGCAAGCCGCGAACGGAATGGAAGTTTAGCCTCGGAACCAAGGACCGGGAGCAAGCTAAGCGGCTGCTGCGGCCCCATGTGGCGGAAACTTACCGCCTGATTGACTAAGCAAGGGCTGCGCTTGCAGCGGCCCCCTTGCCTCTTTCCGCGCGGGAGCAAGAGGAAGCGGCGGCGCGGGCCGCATTGGAAGCCGAGAGCGCAGCAAGACGAGAGGCGCGGGCGGAGCTTCGGACGCTTTGGCGTAAACGCCGGGAAACCAGCACTGCCATGCTTGACGCGCCGGTTGATCCTGACTGCTGAACAACAGGCCCCCAAAGTTCCTCAGCGAGAGCAGTAACCGTACGCAAATCATTGCTACGCGGCGAAGCACCTCGGCCGACGTTCTGAGGAAGCGGAATGGGCTGTGGGCGTGGGAGCGAAGCATCGCATCCCCTGCTCAATCACTGCACCAGCCACTCGTCGTTGCACTCGGCCTGGCAGCGAATCCTGAGCGTTGCTGCCAATTTGGCCCCGATCCCGCCTTATATGTCGCCTTCAGCAATGGCAGGGAGGGTGTGCAGTGACTGTTCGGCTTTTGCCAGAGTCGCTGGGTCGCCAACGAATAGCCAAATGTGACTAAACAATGATATATCTGTCGCTCCTGATCCCGTTTGCGTTGCTCTTCATTCTGGCCGCCCACGCGCCTCATGGCTGGGAGGATGAGAATGGATTTCATCTTGGGGAACAGCCCATCGTCGGGCCCGATCAGCAGAACTAAAGACATCAACAGGCAGGCTGCTCTGGGCTGCATTTGCCAAGTCTGATACTCACCACTTCGCTTGGATCCTGAAATTCATCCGCTGGTGCACGTCAATCTCAACGTAGTATTGCATAGAACGCGCAGTCTATGCCAAACTAAACATTTTTAATTTACGAAAAAGTATGGCCGGTCTGAAAAATTTCAGACCGGCCATACCTGGTGACTTGCGACCCACCAGACCTATTCATCATCGGGATCTCATGGCTAGCTGAAGTGCTCGCGATTTGCACTCCTTATCAGTGCCATCGCGAGAAGAACTATAGCCATATTGGCACCAATTCCAGATCGACGGCCTTATCCGCGGGCTCGATCGATCGATTCCCAGCTTGAAGCGAGATAACGCGTCATCAAATCGAGCGCGTCGGGTTCAAGTTCCAAAAGGGTGCGGCGCTTGTCATTTACATCAAGCCGGCGGATGACCAATCCGGCCTCCACCAGCTGATTGACGTGACGCAGCGCGGTAGAAAGAGGGACTTGCGCAGATGCACACGCACTGGACGTCGGAACAGCTTCGCCTTTGAGGCCTGCTGCCGCAAGGTCAAGCAAGATGTCCCAAGCGGGCCCTGCCAAGGTTCGTGCATCGAAGAACTTGAATCGGCTCTCCCGATTCTTCATCATTTGCGCGGCCAAGGCCTGAAGATCTCTTACTGTTGGCGCACTGCGAACCTTGCTTTCCTCATCGATCGACGGGTTTGCATTGGTAGAATCTTCCTGCGCCCTGAGACTTAGGATCCTGCGGTCGGCGGCAATCCGCATCCAGTGTGTGGATGCACGTCTCAAGGATGAGGATAGACCGCCCAGGTCTATGGGCTTGCTCAGAAAATCAATGGCATTTGAACGCATCGCGCTAATGGCGCTTTCCAAGGAGGCCTGTCCGGTGATGACCAACGCTACCAATGGACGGTGCGGCATGAACCGCTGGGAGAGCTCTTCCAGGAAAGTCAGCCCATCCATCGTCGGCATCTCCAGATCCGTCACCACGATTCCGATCCGGTTGTCCTGAGCGATCGCGCGCAGCGCCATCGCTGCATCTGTGGCCACCTGACAAGTATACCCCAAAGCCTCGATCAGCTCTTTGTATTCCTCCAAGCAGACTGCATCATCATCGACGACCAAAACCTGACACTGGGCCGCGCGGGCTTGTCGTGTCGGGCCCTCTCCCTCCATTTCGATTGCCAACCTATCAGTCTCCTGCATTCCGCCGAATGCGTCAGGCGTTCGATTGTGCGGAGCTCCGCGCCACCTGCGATAGCGTATCCGAAGAGCCTATACACGCAAATTGCTGCAGAAATGGCAGCGATACTGCATGCAAACTAAGTAGACACTGCTAGATTTGGCTTCTCCGAGCATGGAATGATACGGAAAATGAATGGGAAATCTTGCCCAGGCGGACTTTCGGAGACAGAGGTGTCGTAATGGATGAGAATGCTGAACGACTGCCGCTGGCCCATGAAATTCGCCAGCCATTGAACATTTTGCGACTCGTCTGCACGAACCTTCGCGGGCGCTTGGTGCCGTTGCTGGACCCTTCAGAATCTGAATATCTCGAGCATAAACTCGCCCGAATAGAAGAACAGATTACACGCATAGATGAACTGCTGACCGAAAAGTAGGCGCTGCCAATCCACCGCCACGCATACTGCGAAGGGAAGATAGCCGAAAATGTACGGGATGATCCATCGAGCCATCCGAGGCATGGTGATTGAGGAACGAGGCGAAAGCGCCTGGAATGAACTTGAGCATCGCTCTGGGATAGGTCCCGCTGAGATGATCAGTGCGGAAACCTATGACGATGAAATCACGCTAAGAATGCTTGCGGCAGCTAGTGATGCCTATGATATGCCGATCAATGATCTACTCGTCAGATTTGGGAGATACTGGATTGTTTTTGCCGAACGCGGATCATTCAAGTTCATTCTAGATTTTACAGGTCAGGATTTGAGAGGTTTCATTTCAAATCTCGACAGAATGCATGTGGGCGTCCAAGCGGTGATGCCGCAAGCCATCATGCCGAGCTTCAGGGTTGCTGAAGACACCGCAGAGAAGGTGGTTGTCGAATACCGCTCCACGCGTACCGGCCTCGAACCGTTCGTAACCGGCCTTTTTCAGGGTCTGGCTGAGCGATTTGGCGTTGAAGCTGATGTGCAGCATCTTGGCTGGTATGGTGATGCCAGCACTTTTGCTATTCTTTTCAAGTGAACGACGCCGATGAAGCTTGATGCTGAAATCGACCAGCTTGCCCGATTGTTTCCATCATTTGTTGCCGTTGACGCGTCCTTGGCAATCACCGCAATCGGGCCGGCGATGGAGCGCTGGCTTCCCAGCGTCGCAATCGGGACCAGTCTGTTTGAGCACCTGGAACTGCAAGGTGGCCAGCAAACAGATTCATCGCCCGAATGTTTCGCCCAACTCTCTCAAGTCACGCTCTGGGATCGGGCTGCCGATCTAAAGCTCCGGGGTGAGGTTCTGCGGTCGGGGACGGGATTCTTCCTGGCGCTTCGGCCTTCGCCGGAGCAGTACCTGAATGCCAGTAGCGGTCTTCAGATCTCTGATTTTGCCCCGGATGATCCAGCTGTTTACGGGCTCCTGATGTTCAGCCTGCAGCATGCCCTTCTGGAAGAGCAGCGGCTGGTCGCAGTCGAGCTTGTCAACGAGCGACAAAAGAGTGTGGATCTGTTCAACCGCATTAGCCGCGTTGCTGGATATATCGCGCATGACTTCAATAATTTCCTATCGATCATAAAGCTAAATTGTGACCGGCTGGCTCGTGATGAGAGTAGGTCGCCTCGGTCGCTTCGTTTGATCGAGATCATCAAGGAAACTTCAGCCCGGGGATCTGCCCTCACCAGGTCATTCATGACCTTGTCGCAACAACGCGACGACACACGCATCCCGATCAGCATCGACAGCCTCATTCACGAGAATATGTCGTTCTTCTCGACAATCGTTGGCAGCCGCATTGCTGTCACGACATCGCTTGACGCGGGTCACGTTCAAGTACTCGCAAGCCCGGTGGCCGCACTTCATTGCCTGATCAACCTGTTGATCAACGCACGAGACGCAATTGCGGAAAATGGAAGGATTTCAATCACAACCAAGATCAAGCGCATTGCGCTGCAGACTGGCAAAGGCATCAAGGGCAAGCCGGCTGATTTCGTCGCGATTGAAGTAGCTGATACCGGCAGCGGCATGGACGAAGACATCCTTTCGCGTGCATTTGAACCGCTCTTTTCGACCAAACCAAACGGGAATGGCCTTGGCCTCGCTTCGGTGCTCGAGTTTGCCAGGGAAGCTGACGGAGATGCCTGCATCGAATCAAGCAAAGGCGATGGAACGCGAATCTATCTCTATTTGCCCGCTGTGCCGGCGCTTGCGCTTGCGGATGGCCCAACAGTCAAGGATGGCGATACCCGTCCAGTTCGAGTTAATGAGGAAGCTAAAGGCAGACTGCTGTTGGTTGACGACGAACCTTATGCGCTAGAGGCCTTGGCCGAGCTCCTGGAACTCGAAGGATATATCGTCAAACCCTGCAATTGCGCCGTAGATGCCATAGCGGAGCTGACGGTCGGGTCGTATGATGTGCTGTTGACCGACATCATCATGCCGGAAAAGAGCGGAGCAATCCTCGCCCGCGAGGCTCAATCGATGCAGCCCGGTATCAAGATCATCTTGATGAGCGGCTATGTTCCAGATGGTGAAGATCTGGAAGATCACTGGATGTTCGTTCGCAAACCGATCGCCACAAAATCGCTTGGAGATTTGCTCCGCCCCAGCCTTTCACGCGGCGGTTGACCACTCCGCCGGAACTCCTGCCTCGTGCGCGATACGGACAGCATCGAGGGAGTTTGTTGCACTGATCTTGTGGAGAATATTGGCGCGGTGGATTTCGACCGTGCGGGAGCTGATCCCAAGACAGTTTCCGATCATTCGGCTCGATTGCCCTTGAGTCATGTGACCAAGGACCTGTCGCTCGCGCGGCGTGAGCGTCCGGATCATGCTGTCGGCAGCGAGCTTGCGTTCGATTTTATCCCATTCGACCTGCTTCTGCTCAATACAGCGCGCAATAGTTGCTTTGACTGCATGAGGTTCAAATGGCCACTCGATATAGTCATAGGCACCGCACTTCATCGCGGCGACGATCGACTGCAACGCTGGATTTTCCGAATAGGCGATGACTCCAACCGCCCTGATCGACTGCCGCGCCCAGCGAATGGTTTCCTCGAGAGTGCGCCCATCATCATGGATAAGCAGCACCTCGCGTCCCTCCACGCGCGCAGCGAATTCTTCGAAATCCTCGAATGGTTCGACGTGCAAGCCAAGCTTGCCAAGTCCATAGACAACCTGGGCCCGGCGCGAGAAATCGGAGTCGATTAGCGATACGGTGGCGTGTTTCATACGCACTTCCATCTACGCATTTATCGCTGGATTGCCATTCAAGTCGGTACCAGAATGCAAGCTACTTTGCTCCGAATTGGGTGCATTGCGGAGGATTGATGCCAATTTGGAGCTTAGACACCCTCATGCCCCAAGCATCAGCTCACGATCGATCATTCACGGGAGAATGCCCTCTCGATACGGCGATGTAGGATGTCTGTCGCATCGGCTTTAGAGTGCCAACTCCCTGTGATTCGCTGCCCGATGGCACTGCACCATCATCTGCCTCTGCTTCACCGAAGATCCCACTGCTCGCCAGCGCCGGTGCACGCTGCCAGTTACTGACTAGATGGTCGACGACTGGCGGATAGAGGGGGCGATCGAACTCGAGTCCTGCGATCTGAAAATCTCGCCACCGCAGGCGAGCACTCCAAGGCTCCAGGTTATCCATACAAATGTGAACGATTTCGCTAAAGTAGAGATGCTCAGCCCTCGCGATAACCCGACAACCATGCGGAGAAAGGTCGGTTACTGCGACATAGGCCTTGAGCGAAAGCTGGGTAAGCATTTGCCCAGGCATGAGTATCAGATCGCGAGCTTCGCGTCGAAGACCATGCTGCTTCTGCATTGTATGAGCGCCTTTCCCGTAAGGGCGATTTGGGTCTTGCCTGATTGTCAATTTGCAGGACTGCTTGATCTGAATATCTGTGACACCGTGTCAAACGTTGACGAAATTTGATCGCTGACCCCCGCGAGTACGGTTAGGCCGGCCACAGACACGAGGCCCAGTATCAAGCAATACTCAATGGAAGATGCCGCATCTATATTGTCGATGATAGATCTAATACTTCTCACGTTTCATCTCCAAGTCTTTATAGTCATATTGGTTTGATGAAAATATCGTCAAATATATAACGCATGCATATGAAAAGTTATGCAGATTGAACTATAATTTGGGCATATCGATCTTTAGTTATTGTTAATCATTGTTGTAATAGACGTGCAAGGCAGATTTTACGTACGTAGATCGTACTATATACAGAATTTTCTATTCGATATACTGCATTCGTGTGTCGCCCACCGGTATCCTCGACCCGGTCGGTGGTGCGGCACGTCATCCCAAATCAGCAATGTATCGAGCAGTCAGGTCGGGTGACCCGAACGGGCCAGAGCTTCGGCATGGATGTCAGCGCAGACGCGACTGCCTGAACCTGACCGCTACCCTGCCCTGAAATAGATGAATGACGCCTCTTCGATCCGGGTTCCTGATCTAGCAAATTTTTCTGAGGGGCCGCCACATCCAGGCTTAATGCGGAATAGCTATTCCCTGTCGAACGGATTGTGAAACGATCCCGTAGCCTCACGTGTCATTCTGGCAGGAACCAATGGTAGACAATCAAATTGTCAAAGAGCGCTGGGTTGTTGGCCCACTGGGCGAAAAGCTGACTATCAAGGGCCTGCCTGAACCCAGCACGACCCGGTGGGTCATCCGGCGCAAAGCTGAAGTTGTCGCCGCCGTGGATGGCGGACTGATTTCAATCGACGAGGCGTGCGAACGATACTCTCTGTCTCTCGAAGAGCTTGTCGCCTGGCAGCGGTCAGTCGACCGCTCCGGCATGAATGGGCTGCGCGTGACCCAACTGCAGCACTATCGCAGCAAGCATGAGCGCCATCACGCATTTTGACGTTCATCTCGTCGAGGTTCCAGCGCCACTGCCGAAGCCCCACATCCGGCTCACCCGCTGCCAGCAGTTATCGCCTGCGAACAGCGGCCCGAACCGGTTCATGGCAGATGTCGATACCGCGCTCTAACAGCGGGTAGTTGTCGTTCCTGAGCTACAGCGGGCAACGCACGTACCGCATCACCAATTGGCGGATCACCTAAGCGTCTCGCATCGCTAAGCTTCATCGACATAAAGTCTGGCCCCTTGAGGGAGCTGTCTTTCGTGATCTTCCTGAACCCATACCGCCTCACAAAACGCGCCTGCCTTAAGGGGGATGTGTCTGAGGAAAAGTACCGTGCACAGGTCATCCGCGCGAACGAGATTGGGACATTCGATCTCGATGACATAGACGAGCACGGAGATTTGGTCCTTCCACCGGATGAGAAGGAAGAACCGAAACCAGCGATCCCAAAGGGGTTTGTCGAGAAGCGAAAGCTGAGACCAGCAAGGAAACCTTCGAAGGCCTGAAGGCCGCCATTAAGACACCGTATTTGACACTCGCATTGTGTGTTACAATCAGCTATTACGGCCCCTACAGCGGCTATAAAAAGATCGTTATTTTCCAAAGCCATTGGTCCTGCCAACGGGAGTTCAATCCTCCCCAGCAGCACCATTCCACTTCTCCCAAGCGATGATAGGTTCCACCAGCGCGCTAGCTGGCGCACCTTGCCGCGCACAAGGCGAGCAAGCGTTCAACAGCCTCGCTGAAAACAAACAAAAATCTCGAGCTGGTTGAGGAAACACATCCACAACACGTGCGCGCGAGGCATTAAATGAAACAGGCCGGATCCTGGCGAGCGACGATATCAAAGAGCACGAGGCCAGGCGCGAAGCCGGGCCGTGCGGGGAGTCTGACAGGTTGGGGGGATGTAGGAAAGCCGCGTGGCTTCAGTCTGGTTCGCGTCATTCCGGCTCGGCAAAAACCTGTTTGCTCCCTGATCTGGAAGCGTCGAAATCCTGGTCGCGCAACGCTTCTCAGGCGAAGTGCGCGAGGCCTGCCTTGGGAGCCCTGACGCGGCTGCGGAAGGTGATGTTCACACGGTCTGACAGCAGCAGATAGGGCAGCCAGATCGCTGCGCTGATCAGAACCTTCTTGATGTTGGCCACAAGAAACATCTGCAAGGGAGCGACAATTTCCGCAGGCAAGGGGCCGGTGGCAACCAGGCTGCGCGCTATTGCCAACTGCATCAGCAGATCGCAGAGCCAGGCATAGACAAGCAATCGGGGAAAGTGCGGAGCGGCATTCAAGGCCATCGCGACCGCGGCTGAATAGAGAAAGGTCAGAAAGACCAGATCGAAAGTCATCAGCCAGAAGAATGTCGTTGCCCAGACCGGGGCACCCGCCGGGATCGCAGGCACGGCCAGAAAATATTCGACAAAGCGCATCGCCAGGCAGAGCAGCAGGCCCGCGACCACGGAAACGACCAGGCCGCTCATTCCGAAGTTCTTGTCGCTGCGAGCCTGCACAGGATCAAGCGGCACCCACCGTCCGATCCGGGCGAGCCGGATGCGGGGCTGGGCGTGAACTCTTCCGGATGGATAGCATTTCTGGATCAGCAGGTAGGCAACCATCGGCGTAACGGCGGCAGCCAGGTAACCCAGCACCAGCGGAGCGAGCCGTTCGAAACTGGCGAGCCCGGGATGCCTGGTCAGCAACAGCGTCAACTTGATGCCGCCACCCAGCAGAGCCAGCGCTGCCCACCCGGCAATCATCGCGGCTATGTGGCGTTCGATAAAGCGGCCAATGCGCAAGCTTTCACGGTGCAGCCGGTCACTCCCCGTGCGGGCCAGTCCCGCCACACTCTCGAAATGATACAGCATCGCCTGCTCCGCTTGACCCATGAACCCAACTCGAGCGTGAAGCCTCTTGGTTAACAAGCCATTACCGCAACGCAGCACGGCCATCCGATTCGCGGCCTACCCTGTCGCGTTTTTACAACCATGAGGCCCTACGTTAACCTGACGAATTAACCTATTTGCGGACCCAACATATTGCAAATTATGCCCAAAAATCGAAATTGCCCGGCGTGATGAGAATCACGTTGACCAAGGCCGTTAGTGTGACACTCTAAAGGCGTCCCGTGGATATCGAGCGCAAACTGGTTCGGTGCGATTGCATCAAAACCAAGTGGGTCGCGCCGAATTCAATTTGCCCCGCGGAGATAGTCGCCCTTGCCTTGGCACGGACGACTTCAATCAAACGTAGCCCGGAATCTCTCTGGGCGAGTGATTAGGGGAAGTTACCATGTTGAAGTTGATCAAGGCTCTGCGCCGTGACGAAAAGGGCGCTGCTGCCGCCGAATATGCTCTGATCCTGGCCGTGGTCGGTGGCGGTATCGCCGTTGCTGCAGGTTTGCTGGGCGGGGCGATCTCGGACGCGATGGGCCGCGCCACCACCATCATCGACCAAGTGCTCTAAGGCACATTGCGACTGGGTGCCGGTCCAATCTGGCACCCAGTCGAATTGCCGCCAAGCCAGGCGGCCGATGTGGGGGGCATATGCAGTCAAGAAATTTGCTGATCGTTGCCGGCGCAGTCCTGATCGGGCTGATTGCGGTGCTGTTCGTCAACGGCGTGTTCAGCGGCGTTGAAAAACGCCAGGAACAGATCGCCGAAGCGAACCGGATGGTCCGGGTGGTGGTGGCCAGTCAGGATCTGGCGTTTGGCACGCCGGTATCCAGCCAGAATGTCCGGCTGGTCAACTGGCCGGCCAATTCGGTGCCAAGCGGCGCTTTCACTTCGATCGAGGAAGCCACCAAAGCGCGCGTCGCGCTGCGCCCGATCATTTCGGGCGAACCGATCCTGGCATCCAAGGTTTCTGGAGCAAACGGCCGGGCCACACTGTCGGCCAACCTGCCGGTGGGTCAACTGGCCTTTTCGGTCCCGATCAGCGAAATTACCGGAGCTGGCGGGTTCATCCGGCCAGGCGATGTTGTCGATGTGCTGGTCACCCGCAAAATTCCGGGCGAAGGCGCTCAGGATACCGACAAGATGACCGATGTCGTACTTGAATCAGTGCCGGTGCTGGGGATCGACCAGGTATCCGATGAGAACAAGACCGATCCCGCGGTCGGCAAGACCGCGACGCTTCAGGTCGATACCTATGGCGCACAGAAGCTGGCCCTGGCCGGACAGCTTGGCGTCCTGACGCTGGCGCTGCGCAATGTCGCCGATACCACCACCGGTTCGCGCGGAACCGTGATCGGGCGCGATATCTCGGCCAGCCGCTACTTCATTCCCGATCGCCGCAACAGTGTGGTGACTGCACGCCCGGCCCCGGCGATGGCGGCCTATCGCCCGCCGATGCCGGGCGGCGCGCCGCAATCCCGGCCAATGCCAACCGGCCCGTCGATGACTGTCGTGCGCGGCACCAGGTCCAGCGAAGAAGGTATTCTGCATGGCTTCTAGGTTCCTGACCACGTGCGTTGCGCTTGCCTGCGTGGCTGCGGCCCTGCCGCTGGCGGCGCCGGCGCAGACCGGCCCTGCCACCTCGGGCCAGGTGTTGCATGCCGGAACGCTGACGGTTCCGGTCAACAAGAGCCAGGTCGTCAATGCCGATCGGGCGATCGCCAAGGCGATGATCGGCAATGACCAGATCGCCGATATCCTGCCGCTGACCGATCGCTCGATCTATGTGCTGGGCAAGCGGATCGGCACGACCAGCCTGACGCTGTATGACGCTCGCGGCCGGGTCATCGCGGTGATGGACGTGGCCGTCGGACCCGATATCGAAACCTTGCAGAGCCAGCTCAAGATCCTGGTCCCGGGCGAAGATATCCAGGCCCACATCTCCAACGATTCGATCGTGCTGACGGGCATGGTTTCCAGCCCGGCCGCCGCCGATCGGGCGGTGCAGCTGGCGCGGACCTATGTCGGTGACTACGACGACAAGGGCATCCGCAAGAGCAGCGACGCCAAAAGCGGCATCGACAGTTCGAACGACCGCGTGGTCAACCTGATCAGCGTCGGCTCCAGCCAGCAGGTCATGCTGGAAGTCACTTTCGCGGAAGTTGACAAGAGCTCGGGCAAGGAATTCGGGGTCAGCGCATTCGGTTCATCCCGCAATGGCTCGTTCGGTTCGGTCACCGGCAATGGGGCAAGCCTGGTGCCGGATCCGACCAGCGGTCTCGGCGTGCTCAAGCTCGACCAGATTACCGGCCAGGCCGGGGTCTTTACCCAGACCCTCACGCTTGGCAGCCTCAGCCTCCAGGGGGTACTCAACGCTCTGGAATCGAAAGGCATGGCGCGGACTCTGGCCAAGCCGACGCTGATCGCGCTGTCGGGCGAAAAGGCCTCGTTTCTGGCTGGTGGTGAATTTCCGATCCCGGTCGCCCAAAGTGGGAGATCCGGCGCCAATGGCAGCGCGACCTTCACGGTCGAGTTCAAGACCTTCGGGGTTAGCCTGGCCTTCACCCCGACCGTTCTGACCGACAACACGATCAACATGATCGTTGCTCCCGAAGTGAGCGAGATCGATCCTTCAGCCTCGCTAACGCTGAACGGCATCACGGTTCCGGGGCTGCGCACGCGCCGGGTCAGCACCACGCTGGAACTGCGCGATGGTGAGAGCTTTGCGATTGCCGGGCTGCTGCAGCAGGACACCAAGGTCAACATTTCGCAATTGCCGGTGCTCGGCTCGATCCCGATCCTCGGCACCCTGTTCCGTTCGACCCGTTACCAGAAGGGCGAAACCGAACTGCTGATCATCGTCACGCCGCGGCTGGTCGCGCCGATCAAGCCCAGCCAGGTTCGTTTGCCGACCGACCGGGTCAAGGACCCCAACGATGTCGAGACGTTCCTGCTTGGCCAGCCCTATCAACCGCAGCCACTGCCTCCGATTGCCCCGTCCGGTGCCAAACCGCCGGCCGGAGATGCGGAAAGCAAAACCCCACCGAAAAAGGACGACGGCTATGGCTTCTGATCGCAACCGCTTGATCGTGCTGACCGGACTGGCGCTGGGCCTGACCGGCTGCGCCAGCACCGGTCAGACCGCCCTGGCGGGGAAGGACAATTTTGGTGAGGCCTATCGCCAGACCCTGGCGGCGCAGGTGATCAATCCCAACCCCGAATACGACACACCTTTCGCCGCGACCGATGGCGATGTGATCGCCCAGGCGATCGAGCGCTATCGCACCGGCAAGACCAAGCTGCCCGACCGCCAGATCATCGGCAACCTCGGCCGCCAGGGCGGCAGCGGTGCCGCTTCGGCTGGCAGTGACGGCAACTGAGCGGGTGGCAGAGGTATGACATGGGCGGCGCGGCGTTAAATGACCTGGTACGAAACGAGCGGGGCGCAGTAGCAGCAACCTATGCGCTGGCGCTGACCGGACTGATCGTCATCGCCGGAGTCGGGTTCGACTATGGCCGGCTGATGGCGATGGACAGTGAATTGCAGAACGGCGCGGATCAGGCGGCGCTGGCCGGGGCCACGCAGCTCAACGGACTAAGCGGTGCCTGTTCGCGGGCAGCCGCGCGGGCGATTTCGCTGGTGACCAACACGACTGTCGTCGCCAATTCCGGGCATTCAATCACCCTGCCATCCGAACCGGGCTGCGATGCTTCGGGCAGTGTCAGGTTCTGGCAGAACAAGGACAGGACTTCTGCAGCGACCAACGATTCCAACGCCCGCTTTATCGAAGTGCGGGTGGATTCGCGCAGCGTGAACTATGCCTTCACGCCGATCGCGGGGCTGATCTATGGTTCCGTCGGCGCGGGCGCGATGGCCGGGCTGGGATCGTCGGTGTGCAAGGTGCCCCCGGTCTTCATGTGCAATCCCAATGAGGGTTCCGATCCGCTCTTCACGGTTGCGAACTACATCGGCAAGGGCGTCCGCCTCACCGCCAACGATGGCGGATCGACCTATGGCAGCGGCAATTTCGGTTATCTGCAAACCAATGCCGGCAACGGTGCCAATGCCGTCAGGGACGTTCTGGGCCGAGTTGATATTCCCGGTGACTGCGTCAGCGTCGATTCGATCGAGACCAAGACCGGCGAACAGATCACCGTGCTCGATGCGCTCAACACGCGGTTCGATATCTATGGCGGGGGCATCAACCAGACCTGCAGCGCGAATGGCAGCCTGTGTCCGCCGTCGGACAATGCCCGCAAGGATGTGGTCCTCAAGGGCAACAACAACTGCGCTTTCACCAACGGCAACGGCAGCGGCTGGCAAGTTGCACCCCAGCCGTACCTTCCACCTTCGGTTGCGGCACTTACCAATGCCCAGATCGCCGCAACCTCGCCGATGGGCTATCCGCGTGACATCTGCCATGCGGTCAGCCCGACCGGAAGCTGTACCGATGGGCGGATCGGGAACGGCACCTGGGACCGTAATGCCTATTTCAGGACCAACAACCTGAACTATAACCCCAGCTTCGACATAGCGGCCACATTCGGGACAGCCACGCCGACCCGTTACCAGGTTTACCGCTATGAGGCAGCCAATTCGTCGACCCGGCTTCAGACCCAAAACTTGAGTGGCGGGTTCAAGGTGCAGTCACAACCATACTGCGTTACTCCCGGCATTCCGGTGGGCGGGGTTGGCGCCGATCGCCGGGTGATTTCGGTTGCGGTTGTCAACTGCGCCACGCAAAACCTGTCAAACCCGATCCGTCCGGTAAACTGGATCGATGTCTTCCTGGTCGAACCCTCGCTGCGGCGCCAGCAGGGCAGCACGCTGATCACCGAAGCCAGCGACGTTTATGTCGAAGTGGTTGGTGCCACCAAGCTGGGCGGCGGCTCCAACGCGGCACAGCTGATCCGCCGCGACGTGCCGTATCTGGTGCTATGACCATGCCGGGGCTGCGCCATATCCTGAAGGACAGCAGCGGAGCGGCTGCGGCCGAGATGGTGCTGATCCTGCCGGTTGCGCTGGCGCTGCTGTTCGCGACTTTCGAAGGCGCCTACTACGCGATTTGCGAGCACCGGGTGATCAAGGGCGTGCGCGATGCATCAAGGTATGCCGCGCGGCTCGATCGCATCTTTTATGCCTGCCCGGCGGCAACCTTCACTGGCAGCATCCCAACCATCAAGAACCTGGCCCGGACCGGGCAGCTCAGCGGCGGCACCACGGCCGTAACCGGTTGGACCGATAGTGACATCACAGTAAGTGTCACTTGCGTTCCGGAAGTTGGCGGAATCTATGAGGCGACGGGCAGAAACGCCCCGGTGATCCGGGTCAGCACGGTGTTCAACTATCAGCCGCTGATGGGCGCGCTGGGTTTCACCAGCTCGACGATCCGGATCGGTGCCGCTGCACAAAGTCCGGTGATCGGGCTATGAAGCGGCTTCGCCATCTGCTCGGCGATAGCCGGGGCGCTTCGGCGGCGGAGTTCGCTCTGGTGCTGCCGCTGCTGCTGATCCTGCTGTTCGGTTCGATCGATATCGGCCGATATGCCTGGGCTCTCAGCATGGCGGAGAAGGCCACCCAGGTCGGGGCCCGCTGGGCGGTGACGACCGACATGATCCCCAGTGGCTTGATCACTTACAGCTTTGCGACGGGTTCAGGCGTTCCGCAGGGGACAACCGTCAATGCCGCGACGTTCCCGGGGGTCGAGTGCGACAGCTCCGGGTGCCGCTGCAAGAGCGGCGGGACCTGCAACTTCCCGCTTACGGCCAGCAGCGCGGCGTTCAACCGGTTGGCCGCACGCATGGCCCAGATAAATCCGGACATCGGGCCGGAAAACGTGGTGGTGACTTACAGCTGGTCGGGTTTGGGGTTTTCTGGCGACCCCAACGGACCCGACGTAGCGCCGCTCACCACGGTCAGCCTGCGCAATCTGGAGTTCGCGCCGTTTACCGCCTTCGTGTTCGGCGGGACGGTGGACATGCCAGGCTTCGCCTACACGCTGCCAATGGAGGATGGCAGCGGGACATCCTCAAACTAGGTCGGGAAAAATGGGAACTGAAGAATTCAACAGATTTGCTAACAGAGGGACAGGCATGAAGGCGTGCGAAGGTTTGCTGATTGTCGCGTCGCCAGAGGTTCTTGCCACGATTCCGCAAGCTGATTTCTCGGCTGACGGGGCGGGCCCCACCTTGCTTGCTTGCCAGAGCGAAGATCCCATCCCGCTCAACCTGCTGGCTGACGCCAAGGTGATCGTGGTCGAAGTCGATCAGGCTTCGCCTGCCTCGATCGGACGGCTGACCGAACTGGGCCGCGTTTTTCCAGATCTCCCGAGAATTGCCGCGATTGCCGATGCCTCGGTGCCCTTGATGCGGACGCTGGTGCACGAAGGCGTGGCCGACATCGTCTCGCTGCCCTTCCGGATCGAAGAGGTTCTGGATGTTGCCGCCCGGACCATCGAGCTTGGGCGCCGGCAGGTGAACCAGCAAGCTGGTCTGGCCCCGGTCATCTCGGTGCTGGGTTCGACCGGGTGCAGCGGTTCGACTTCGATCGCAACTCATCTTGCCGTGAACCTGGCGGAACAACTCGCGGGCAAGCGGCGCGTGGCGCTTGTCGATCTTGATTTGCAGTCCGGAATGGTCGCCGACTATCTGGGCATTGCCGGTGCCGGTTCGGTTCTGGAACTTCTCCAGGCGAACGAGCGGCTCGACAGCGATCTGCTGCGTTCGCTCGAGCGTACCGCGCACGCGGAAGTGGCGGTCTACGCCGCGCCCGACCGGATCGAGCCGCTCGAGAGCGTCGAGACCGATCAGGTGCTCAGGGTTCTGACCATGATGCGCCAACAGCATGCCGGGTTGGTGCTGGATTTGCCGGCCTGCTGGACCAACTGGTCGGTGTCGGCCGTCTCGATGTCCGAACTGATCATCATTGTTGTCGAGCTGGGCGTCAACAGTCTGCGGCAGGCCAAGCGGCTGCTGCAGCTGTTTTCCGAAGTCGGGATTGACCCCAAGAAGGTGGGGATTGTGGTCAACCGGGTTGAGCGCCGGCTGTTCGGATCAATCGACCTTTCCGACGTGGATCAGACCTTGCACAGTCAGGTGCTCGGGACCGTTGCACGTGATGACCAATACCTCGCGTCGGCCCAGACCCAGGGCCTGCTGGTCCAGCAAGTCAGCCGCAAGAGCAAGTTCAATGCCGATGTGAATGCCATTGCTGCCGACCTGCTGGGTCGCCTGTCGTTTCAGGAGAATTGACCGTGTGGAACGTCAAACGAGCCGCGCAGATCAAAGCCGTCGATGAACCATCTGCGCCTGTTCAAGCAGAAGCTCCAGCCGTTCCCGAAAGCCGGGATGAGGCCCGCACGGAAAGCATGCTGGACCTCAAGGTCCACATTCATCGCCAATTGCTCGAACGGATCAATCTTGCGGTCCTTGACACTTTGCCGCGCGACAAGATCGCAACCGAGGTTGGGCAGGTCATCACCGATCTGCTCAGTCTTGGTGGGACTGCGCTGAACCGGGTCGAACGCCAAACCCTGATCGACGATGTTCTGGACGAACTGCTCGGCCTCGGCCCGCTTGAGCCCTTGCTCAAGGACCAGACAATCACTGACATCCTGGTCAATGGACACGACACAGTGTTCGTCGAGCGGCGCGGACTGCTCGAGCGGGTCGGGACGCGTTTTCAGGACGAGCGGCACCTGCTGAGGATCATTCAGAAGATCGTGTCGGCAGTGGGCCGCAGGATCGACGAATCCTCGCCCTTCGTTGACGCGCGCCTGGCCGATGGCTCGCGCGTCAATGCAATCGTCGCACCGCTGGCAATCGACGGTTCGCTACTTTCGATCCGCAAGTTCTCCAAGATCCCGATCAGCTTGCAGACAATGGTCCAGTACAGCTCGATTCCCTCCAAGGTTGTGGTGGTGCTCCAGGCTTTGGTTGCAGCCAGGCTCAACGTGATCATTTCGGGCGGCACCGGCTCGGGCAAGACCACATTGCTCAATGCCTTGTCGTCGTTCATCGACCCGCACGAGCGCATCGTCACCATCGAGGATTCGGCCGAACTCCAGCTTCAGCAAGAGCATGTCGCCAGGCTTGAAACCCGCCCGGCCAATATCGAGGGGCGCGGCGAAGTGACCCAGCGCGATCTGGTCAAGAACGCGCTGCGCATGCGGCCCGACCGGATCATCCTGGGCGAATGCCGGGCAGGAGAAGCATTCGATATGCTTCAGGCCATGAATACCGGCCATGACGGTTCGATGACCACGGTCCATGCCAATACGCCGCGCGATGCCCTTTCGCGCATCGAACAGATGATCGGAATGAGCGGAATCGACATTCCCGCGCGATCGACCCGCGCGCAAATTGCTTCGGCAATCAATGTGGTGATCCAGATCGCCCGCCTGGCCGACGGCAAACGCAAACTTGTCAGCCTGTCCGAACTGACCGGCATGGAGGGCGAAGTGGTGACCATGCAGGAAATCTACCGCTACCACATGACCGGGCGGGACGAAGCCGGGAACGTTCTGGGCCGTTTCGAAGCGACGGGCATCCGGCCCAAATTCGCGGCACAGCTGGCGTCGCACGGAGTCAATCTCGACCCGGCGTTGTTTTCGCCGGGTGTGGACTTGTCCGACACATGACTGCGATCATTACCCGTCTTTTGGTCTTGCTGGTGGTCTTCGCCAGCGTGTTCCTGGCCTCGCAAGCATTGCTTCGCAGCCAGCTCAATCGCCGGGCCCAGACCAAGGCGGTCAATCACCGCCTGACACTGCTCAAGTCAGGCCTCACCACCGAAGGCGCGGGCGAAATCCTGCGCAAAGGCGTGCCCAACCGGCTGGGTGCCAATCCGGGTCTTTCGCAGCGGCTCTATTTTCGCTTTCAGCGCATGGTTAGAATTGCAGACATACCGTTTGCGCCGAGGACCTTGCTGACCGCTTCGGCATTGTCCTTTCTTGGGCTGGTCAGCGCAATCCTGCTGTTCGCCTGGTCGATCGATCAGCGCCTTAACGCAGGCATGATCGAACTGGCGACAATCGTCAGTCTGGCGGTAACTGTCGCCCTGCCCTTCATGTTCGTCTATCGCCGCAAGGAGAAGCGGCGGCGCCGAATGGAAGAGCAGTTCCCGATTGCGCTCGATGTCTTTACGCGCGCGCTCAGGGCCGGTCATCCGGTTGCCTCGGCGATCGATCTGCTGACGACCGAAATGGAAGATCCGATCGGTTCCGAGTTCGGGATGGTCGCCGATGAGGTCACATATGGCGCGACGCTGACGGATTCCTTGATGGACATGGCCGATCGCTGGGATCTGCAGGACATGCGCATGTTTGTTGTCTCGATTTCGCTCCAGAGCGAAACCGGCGGCAACCTTGCGGAAGTTCTGGCCAATCTGTCCACCGTCATCCGTGACCGGATGAGCATGTTCATGAAGGTCCGGGCGCTGAGCAGCGAAGGGCGGATGAGCGGCTGGATGCTAACCGTCCTGCCGGTCTTTACGGTCAGCCTGCTGTTTCTGATCAATCCCGGTTTCTACCTGGCGGTCGCTGCCGATCCGATCTTCGTTTATGGCTTTACCGGCCTGCTCATTCTCTATGCGATCGGTGTCTTGACGATCCGCCGCATGATCGATCTGAAGGTCTGACGGGCATGGACGCGATCGTCTCCTCTCCATTCGCACGCTATCTGGTGCTGATCTTCCTGTTTGCCTTCGTAGTGGTCGGCTCGATCATCGTCCTGTCTTATCTGGACCGCAGGATTGCTGTCCGCGGGCGGATCAAGGCGCTGTCAGGCTCAGCGACAGTCATCGCCAGCCAGCCCGATTTGCAGCGGCGCAACAATGGTGCCTGGGCGACGATTGTCGAACGGATCGAGCGTGCCGGACTCAATCTTGGCGACACCAAAGCCGACGCGCTGCGCGAACGGCTGCGCGCAGCGGGCTTCGAATCCCCGCTTGCGCCGCGCCTGTTCAACTTGATCCGGTTGATCCTGGTCCTTGCCCTGCCCACGCTGTTTGTGGTGATTTCACTGGCCCTCGGCAGCCAGATTTCGATCATCCGGCTTTATGTGGTGTGCTCAATCTGCGCGGTGGCGGGGGTCTATCTGCCGGCCCTGTTCGTTCGAGCCAGGGCCGACCGGCGGCGCGAGGCGATAACCAACGGTTTCCCCGATTGCCTCGACTTGATGCTGATCTGTGTCGAGGCCGGACTTGGCCTTGAAGGCGCGCTTGACCGTGTCGCGCACGAGATGGCGGTATCGCATCCGCTGGTCGCCCAGCTGTTGGTCTCGGCAAATTTGCGCTTGCGCGCCGGGGCAACCCGCGAAGAGGCGCTGCGGCGGATGGCGGACGATGCCGGGATCGATGAAATCCGCTCTTTCGCGACCTTGCTGATCCAATCGGACCGACTTGGCTCCTCGATCGGCAACACCTTGAGGATCTATGCGTCCGAGATGCGCGAACGGCGGCGGATGCGCGCCGAAGAGAAGGCGCACCGCCTGCCGGTGCTGCTGTCCATTCCGCTGGTCACCTGCATGCTTCCGACGATGATCGGCGTGCTGATGCTGCCCGCGATAATTCGTGTGCTTCGGAATCTGGTTCCGGCGATGGGAGGGTGAAATGTCCAAGACTCTAACCAATGTGGTCATGGCGATAGGGGCGATGTCATTGCTCTCTGGCTGCCAGACTTTCAATCAGCTGCTGTTCGCCAAGAACGGCAAATCCGACGCCAAGGCCCAGCAACAGAACAACGCGCTCTATACGCAGCGCGGCACAGAGTTTCTGCGGGGCGGGAACAACGGCCTGGCTATCGAGGCTTTCAACCTGGCCATTGCGACAGGCGAAGAGCCGGCGCCCGCCTACAATGGCCTCGGCGTTGCATATGCTCGCCTTGATCGCCCCGATTTGGCCTATCGCTTCTTCAAGAAGGCAGTGATGGGAGCCCCTGGCAATTCGGTCTTCGCGCGCAACTACGCGCTACTTCTCGAATCGCCGGAATTCGCTGCGGTATTGGAAAAGCAACGCCGGGCCAGGGCAGCCCAAGCGGAGGCCGCACCGCAGCCACCGCTCCAATCTGCGCTGGCGGCAAGCCGCGTGCAGAGCGCTGGCAAGCTCCAACGGGATAGCAACGGGCAGTTTACGCTGGTGACTGTACCAGGCCCGGCTGGCCGGACTGACCTGGCGAGCGATGGTCAATCCAGACCCTGCCGGACCAAAGCGCAGGCCGCCACAGACGATTCCTGCCGCAAGGCTCGCTTGCCCCAAACCGGAAGTCGCACGAAGCAGCCAGTTGAAATGGCAGCGAGCCAGCAAGCGCTGCCTGCAAATGCGGGTTCCGCTGCCTCCGCTGACCCGGCGGCAGCCAGTCCTGTCGAGGCAAGGGGCAAGCCCAAGACCGTCATCCTGCCGGTTGCTGCGAACCAGATCCCGGCAAGACCCAAAGCGCAAGAAAGCAAGGAAGCGCAGGAGAAGGGAAAATTGTGAGCGGAACGGGGCTTGCCTTGCCCCTGCTGATCGGCAGCGGGGTCTATGCGGCGTGGAGTGATCTGCGGTTCCGGCGCTTGCCCAATGCCATGACCATGTCGGTCGCGATGCTTGGACTGGTGGTTGCTGCGATCGAAGCAGGGCCAGCCAGCGTTATCGGCAATCTGCTTCATGTGCTGGCCGCCCTGACCGGGGGGCTGGGCCTCTACGCACTCGGCGTGATCGGCGGCGGAGATGTCAAATACTATGCCGCAGTTTCGGCCTGGTTCGGGATCGATTCCTGGGCCTATCTGCTGGCAGGAGTGTCGCTGGCAGGATTGCTCCTGGCCAGCTTCTGGATCGCCATGTCGCGCCTTTCGGGCCGGGGTGTGCAGGCCGATCCCGACAGCGACTTTGCCAAAATTCCGTTCGGTCTGGCCATCGCCACCGGCGCTGTCGTTGCGGCCTGGGTCGCACCATGATCCTGGCGTGGTCCAGCCTGCGGTGCCGCGGTTTCGCTGTGGCTGTATCGCTGATTGCGGCGGCCCCGGCTGTTGCTCAAGCACCAGAACGTGGAGTGCCGGCCAAGCTGCCCGCCAAGCCCGCGGAAATCATGGCTGGAGCCGGGTTGGCCAATCAGCTTGGATCTACGGGACTATCCATTTCGGCAGGCAGCGAGGCGGAAGACGCATCGGCGCCCTTTTCAGCCAGCCCGATCAGGTTCGGACGTGCGCTTGATCTGGAAGGAAACCCCATCAGGATCGCGCTTGGCAAGGGAACGGGACTATCGCCTGCAAGAAATTTCCGGTGGAGTGGAGCGGTCTCGGTTCCCACAGGATTTCCGGTCAGGGCCGTCAGCATGTCAGGCGGCTTTGGGCTGCGTTCACATCCGATCCTTGGCGGCACCCGCTTTCATTCCGGGATCGACCTGACCGCTTCCACCGGAACGACGGTCTCTGCAACAGCAGCGGGAATGGTCGCGGTCTCGGGATGGTGCGGCGGATTGGGATGGTGTGTGGTGGTGGATCACGGCGGTGGTTACACGACCGTTTACGGGCACATGTCCAGCCTTGACGTTCAGGCAGGGCAGGAAATTCGCTCGGGGCAACGCGTTGGCCAGGTTGGATCGACCGGACAATCAACCGGTCCTCATCTGCACTATGAAGTCAGATTTCAGGACCGGCCTCTCAATCCGAGCAGATTTCTGTAGCTGAACCGGCACGTTTCTTGATTCAACGACAGCAATGACAGCACGATCTGGCAACGCGTCAACCTGTGATCCCTCGATCACCCCTTGGCCCCAAACCGCGCCACAAATTCCCACGCGCCTGCCACGTAATACTGCCGCACCAGCGTCACTGGCGCGTCGCCGCGCCAGGTGCGGCGTTCGACGGTGAGGCAGGGGCTGGCCTTGGGCAGGCCGAGCGCCTTGGCGACTTCTGACGGGGCGGCCTGGGCGCTGATGCGGTTTTCGGCTTCGGTCCAGGGGGCGTGGGCGAGCAGCCAGGTGCCGGGGGCCACTTGCGCGAGGTCGGCCGCGGCGATGGCGGGGACTTCGGCCAGTTTGACCAGGCGGCGCTCGAAGGCCAGCGGCACGCCGTTTGCGAGGTGCACGCCTTCGATCTCGAGCACGTCGCCAAGACTGCCGAGCGCGTCCGAGCGGGCCTGCGTGCGGCTGGTCAGCCGCCAGGCATAGGCATCGCCGCGCGCGGTGACTTCGGCGGCGAGGTCGGCGATTTCGAGCACCATCGACTGGCTGCGCGGACGCGCCACAAAGGTTCCGGCGCGGCGGCGCCGTTCGACCAGCCCGGCGTGGGCCAGCGCCGACAGCGCCTTGTTGGCGGTCATTCGCGCGCAGCCATACTGCGCAGCGAGCTCGGCCTCGCCCGGAACAGGGTGACCCGGCGGCCATTCGCCCGAGAGGATCCGGGCCTCGATGCTGGCGCGGATCCGTTCGCTGAGCGGCGGTGCTTTCATTAAGCCCCTCCCCGCTGGGGAGGGGTTGGGGTGG
>JAGXTB010000004.1 GCA_018334165.1 Sphingomonadales bacterium
CCCGCCAGCGCACTTTCCGCCTGCTGCACCGCATGCCCGGTGCCCAGCTGCGGGTCCTGCACCGCGATTGCCGCACGGTCGCCAAGCTGCGCCTCCAGCTGCTCACGGCCGTGCCCCGCGACAACCACCGAGCGTTCCGGCGCAAGCTCAGCGGCACTGGCCAGCAAGTGTTCGATCATCGGCCGGCCGGCGATCGGGTGCAGCACCTTGTGCAAGGCGCTTTTCATGCGGGTGCCCTTGCCGGCGGCGAGGGTGACAATAGCTAGGGCGTGTTTGGAACTCATGGTTAAGCCCCATGCCACCAAAAGCTTGCCGATTCCACAATCGTTATGGGACCATCGCCCCGCCACCACCCCCGACTATGCTGAGCTTGTCGAAGCACTGCCTTTTTCTTTGTGCCACCATGCGCTGACGCAATTAGGACAGTCCTTCGACAAGCTCAGGACGAACGGGGTTGTTGGCGGGGGTTTTGCCAGTATGGGCCGAAGGGATGACAATTCCCTTCGATATCGTCGGTTTCGACCTCGACGGCACGCTGCTCGACACTTCGCGCGATCTGGGCGTTGCCCTCAACCATGCGCTGGGCACGATTGGCAGGCCCGAGGTGCCCTATGCCGAGGTCCGCAACCTGATCGGTGGCGGTTCCGGCCTGATGCTGCGCCGCGCACTGGCGCTGACTGGCGGGGACGAGGGGATCGAGTTTGAGGCGCTGCGGCAAGTTCTGGTCGGCTACTATGGCGAGAACATCGCCCACCACACCGCGCTGTTTCCCGGCGGGGCGGAGATGATGGACGAACTGCAGGTGGCCGGGGTCAAACTGGCGGTGGTCACCAACAAGCCGCATCATCTGGCGGTGAAGCTGTTCGACGAGCTGGGCCTGTCACCCCGCTTCGCCTCGATCATCGGCGGCGGCACTTACCCGCTCAAGCCTGATCCGGCGGCGCTCCAGGCAATGGTCAAGCAATGCGGCGGCGGGCGCGCGGCTTTTGTGGGCGACACCACGTTCGATACCCGCGCTGCCCGGGCCGCCGCCATGCCCTGCGTGGCGGTCAGTTTCGGCTTTGTCGATGCCCCGCTGCACGAACTGGGCGCGGACGCGGTGATCGATCATTTCGACGAACTGGCACCCACCCTTCGCACCCTTTGATCCGTCCGAGTCGCACCGGAATTCGGTGCTGCGGCTGCGTTGCGCTCCGGATTGACGCTAGGGAAAGCAAGTGCTGCACTGCGGCATATTGCCAGCCCTTGCGCCGCATGCCATGCCGCGCCCGCTTCCCCAGCGGGATAACCCCTTTTCAGCGGAGAATCGCTCATGACCATTTCGTTCAAGGATCGCGTCGCGATCGTCACTGGTGCCGGCGGCGGCCTGGGCCGGGCCTATGCGCTCGAACTCGCTGCGCGCGGGGCCAAGGTTGTGGTCAATGACCTGGGCGGCAGCCGCGACGGCACCGGCCATAGCGACGCCGCGCTCAAGGTAGTCGAGGAAATCAAGGCGGCCGGCGGCGAAGCCATGTCGAACGGCGGCTCGGTCACTGAATACGAGCAGATGGTCGAAATGGTAGCCAAGGCCAAAGAGGCCTGGGGCGGCGTCCATGTGCTGATCAACAACGCCGGAATCCTGCGCGACAAGAGCTTCGCCAAGATGGAAATGGCCGACTGGAAGCTGGTCGTCGATGTCCACCTTAACGGTAGCGCCAACTGCACCAAGGCGGTGTGGGACCTGATGCGCGAGCAGACCTATGGCCGGATCCTCAACACCGCCAGCTCGACCGGCCTGTTCGGCAACTTCGGCCAGGCCAATTATGGCGCGGCCAAGCTGGGCCTGGCGGGCTTTACCAAGACGCTGGCGCTGGAAGGCGCGAAGTACAACGTGCGGGTCAACACCCTGGCCCCGGTCGCCGGCACCCGGATGACCGAAGACCTGGGCATGCCCGAAATGCTGTTCAACGCGCTCAAGCCTGAGAACGTTGCGCCAATGGCGCTGTACCTGGTCAGCGAAGATGCGCCAACCAACATGATCTGCGGCGCGGGCGCGGGCGCCTATCACGCGGCCTACATCACGCTGACCCCGGGCGTGGCCCTCCCCGCCGATGAACGCACCCCCGAAGGCATTGCCGCCAACTGGGACGCAATCATCGACCGCACCGGCGAAATCGTCCCCCAGTCGGGCGGCGAGCAGAGCCAGGTGGTTATGGCCGCCTTGGCCAAGATCGGCGGGCTGGGCTAAAAGCCATACTGTGTTGACACACTAATACACATCGGGCATTCTCGTGCATTCCACAGGGGAGAATGCCCGATGTATTCAGAATCAGACCTGCAATCGGCGGTCAGCGCCGGGGTCATCAGTCCCGATGCGGCCGAAGCCTTGCGATCGCACGCCGCTTCGTTGCGCCTCTCCCCGGTCGCTGACGAAGAACAGTTTCGTCTGGTCACCGGCTTCAACGATATCTTCGTCACCATTGCCTGCGCGTTGGTCATATTCGCTGCGGCATCGGTTGGAGTTCAGCAGGTAGATTGGCTGGGCGGCTTGCTGGTGGCCGGGTCCAGCTGGTTGATGGCCGAAGCCTTTACCCGCAAACGCCGGATGGCCTTGCCGTCGATAGTGCTGCTGCTGTCGTTCGCAGTCGGGCTTGGCACTGCTGCCAGCAACCTGGCCGGGCTGCTGCTGCCCACACACGAAGTCCAGCATTCCTTCACTTTTGGCGGAGAAGTCGAAACCTGGACACAGGCTGTGCGCTATCCCTGGCAAGAAGCGATCATGGCAGCGGCCGCGGGACTGGCTGCGGCGGTGGGTATCGCACTCCATTGGCTGCGATTCAGAGTGGCGATCACCATCGCTGCCGGGATCGGCGCGGTGGTCTTGCTGCTGCTGGCCGGGGTTGCAGCCGCGACCAATCAGAACCTTGGCAGCAACCCGATCCTTGCCCCGGCGGCATTGGTTTGCGGCCTGGCGGTGTTTGCCTATGCGATGAAATGGGATTTGACCGATCCCGAACGCAAGACCCAGAACGCCGACATCGCGTTCTGGTTGCACTTGCTGGCCGCACCGCTGATTGCCCACCCGTTGTTCTACTGGATGGGGGTTACTGGCGGAGACGAAATCAGTTCGATCTCGGCGCTGGGAGTGCTCTCGATCTACGTGTTGTTCGGGATCGTTGCGCTGGCGGTCGATCGCCGCGCGCTGCTGGTTTCGGCGCTGGCTTATGTTTTGGTTGCGCTGGGTCAACTGTTTCGCAGTTACGGCGCGGTTGAACTCAACGTCGCCTTGACTGCACTGGTGATCGGCTCGGCGCTGCTCGCGCTTTCGGCCTTCTGGACCCCGATCCGCACGGCTCTGGTCCAACGCCTGCCGGGCAACTTGCAGACCCGCTTGCCGAAAGGAGCTACGGCCATAGCCTGACCCTTGCGCTGCCCGCATTTGCGGTTAACTTCCCCCCGAAGGCACTGCTTTCGGGGGGATTTCCATGGTCGGAATGCGGGTTGAACGCGGGGTTGCCTCGCTCAAGGTTCGGGCCGTAGTGGCGCAAGTGCTGCTGGCGCTGTTCCTGCTCGTCACCCTGCTGGTCGCGATCGGCACTGCCTACCTTGCGGTGGTGGAAATCCAGACCGGCTACACCTCCTACCTGCTGACCCTGCCGGTCTTCTCATTCTATATCGTGCTGGCCTTTCTGCCCGCGGCAATAGCACTGACCTTCTGGGTCTGGCGCGCCCACGCCAACTTGCATGCCGATGGGCTGGACGACCTAAGAACCAGCCCGGCCTGGGCCGCACTGGGCCTGTGGGTGCCGATCGCCAACCTCTTCATGCCCAAGGGCGCAATGCGCGAACTTTGGAACCGCAGCCACGGCGAGGAAGCCTGGTTCGGCCAGCAGAGCGTCGATGCAGTCAATTCGTGGTGGACCTGCTATGTTGTCGGCATCGTGCTGATCAGCCTGCTGACCGGGATCGTCGTGGTCGATCGGATCACGCCGTTCATGTTCCTGACCCCGCCCGGCACCAACATGCTTGGCATGGCTTTTTCCAGCAGCCTGCTGGCCCTTTCGGCCTGGCTCTTGATCCGGATCATCAGCCGGATCACCCGCGCGCAGGAAACCGTAACCACGGTGGGCGATACTTTTGCATAGAGGGAACGCCGATGTACGTTGAAGACTTGTCCGTTGGCGTCCGCATGCTGGAAAGTCGCGCCCGGATCGCCAAGCTGGCGATCTATACCTGGATGGCGTTCCAGTTGCTCGGTTTCGGCTTCCAGGCCCGCTTCATGCTGGGCGAACCACCGGACGAAGCACTGCTGGGGTTAGGCCAGACCATCGATTACTTGACCCTCGGAATGTTCCTCGTCTCGGCGGTGGCGATCTCGTTCTGGATTCATCGCGCGCATGAAAACTTGCGGTTGTTTACCTCCGGTCCGTTCGAATTCTCGGGGCAATCGGCGGTGTTCTGGTTCTTTGTGCCCTTTGCCAACCTGGTCCAGCCGTTCCGCGCCATGCGCGAATTGTGGAGCTCCAGCCGCGGCCCAGCGGGTGGCGGCAGCGCTTCGACCCGGATGGTCGATGGCTGGTGGGGCTGTTTCATCGTCGGCGGGCTGTTCAGCAACATCGGCGCACGCTTGCTGGAGGCCGCAGCGAGCTCTGACTCGCAATTGAGCGCGCTGGCCTTGTTCGATCTGGGCGAAGTGCTGCGACTGTGCTCGGCGATCCTACTGCATGAAATTATCCGAGGAGTCGGCCGGATGCAGCTCCAGCAGGTCACCGTGGGTGAGGTATTTTCCTAGCCCGCGACGACTTTCAGCAGCCGCCGTTCCAGCGGGAACAGTACGCCGGGCAATTCGTGCCCGCGTTTGAGCACTTGCCCGCCCTCGCCGAACAAGGTCCACATGCCTTGCTTGCCGCGCAAGGCCGGGCGCTTTTCGATGCGGGCTTCGGGGCGTTCGGCGGCGCGGCGAAAGGCGCTGAATGCGGCAGCGTCCTTGCCGAAATCCATCGCATAGTCGCGCCACATTCCGGCCGCAACCATCCGGCCGTAGAGATCGAGGATGCGGGTCAGTTCGTCACGTTCGAACCCGACCTGCGCGGCGCGGGCCGCTAGATTGGGGAACGGGGTGACGGTGGCGCTCAATCGCGCTTCGCGCCCGCGCGCTTGCGTGCCGAGCTTTGCTTGGCCGCAGCGGCATCGCGTTCTTCAAGCAGCGAGGCCAGGCGCATCCGCATCATCTCCATTTCGCACTGGAGGATCTCCAGCTTCTGCGTGGCCGGATCGAAGCATTCGTTGCATGGCGTGCCATAGGGCACGAAGTTCTGGGTCTCAGGCTTGACCTCGACCAGAGTCGACTTGGCCGGAATGCCGACCATCGTCGCGCCTTCGGGCACGTCTTTGGTGACCACCGCATTGGCCCCGATCCGCGCGCCCTTGCCCACCACCAGCGGGCCCAGGATCGCCGCGCCCAGGCTGACGATCACATCATCGCCGATGGTCGGGTGACGCTTGCCGCCGACGCCATTGGTGGGATTGGTTCCGCCCAGGGTGGAGCCTTGGTACATGGTGACATTGTCACCGATCTCGGCCGTCTCGCCGATCACCACAAAGCCGTGGTCGATGAAGAAATTGCGCCCGATCTTGGCACCCGGGTGGATGTCGATCGCGGTCAGGAAGCGGCTGATGTGGTTGACCAGGCGGGCCATGAAGAACAGCTCAGCCTCAAACAGCCAGTGCGCCGCGCGGTGCAGGCCCAGCGCCCAAACGCCCGGATAGAGCAGCACTTCCCAGCGCGAGCGCGGGCTGGGATCGCGCGCGACGATCGAATCCAGATAGCGGGTCAGTTCCTGCAACATCGCATTCCCCTTGTCCCATGCGGACGGCGCTAAAGCAAGCGCGGCTCGTTGGGTCCGTAAAGCTCCTCCAGCGCCTCGCGCCAGATCCCCTGCGTGGGCGGCACTTTGCGCTCAAGGCTGAGCCGGTCGATAGTTTCGATCAGCAACTCAATTCCCATATGGGAGCGTTCGATCCGCGGCACAAGATAGGAAGCGGCACCGGGACCAAGTGCGAGCCCCCGAATCTCGGCATGAATTTCTAGCAGCTCGCCAAGCATCGCTTCGTCGGGCGCGCCGATTTCAAGCTGCAAGGCCGCCCCCAGCCGCGAAGCGAGGTCGGGCAAGGTGATGGTCCAGCCCGCTTCGTGGAGGCCCGTTACCAGCAGCAGCGGGGTGCCGCTTTCCTGTGCGCGGTTCCAGCGGTGGAACAGTTCGGTCTCATCCACGCGGTCAGCATCGTCGATCGCTTCGCCCAGTCCGGTTCCTTCGAACCAACGCGCGATCAGCGACTTGCCCGCGCGCGGCGGCCCGGCAAGCACGGCGCTGCGGAACGGCCAGGTTGCTGCCAGCGCCATCGCTTCGAAGGCGGCAGCGTTGGCATTGCCAAGCACGATACGCGAAGGGCCTGAGGCCCCCGCCACCAGGGGGAGCGCAATCTGCGACATCAGCGCTTGATCGAAAGGGCGTTGCTGCCAACCGTCACCCGCCAGCCGCGCGCGCGCAGTGCTGCGGCCAGAGTGTCGAGATCGCCTTCGTACGTGACCCGCATGATCGACGTGCCGCCCACTGCCAAGCTGGTGGTGGAAGCGCCCTTGACCCCCGGGGCCGAGCGCACCGCACCCAGCGCGGCATCGACTGCGCCGGCATCGGGCGAAGCAAACTGGACCGTGAAAGTGCGGGTTTCAACCGGCGGCGGAGGCGGCGGAGGCGGTGCTGCCTCGGTCGCGCCGGCGCTCGGCGCGGCGCTCGGCGCTGCGACAGGTGCCTGCCCCGCCGCGATCAGGGCTGCCAGACCCGG
>JAGXTB010000005.1 GCA_018334165.1 Sphingomonadales bacterium
GGGGTTTCGCTGCTGCTGGTCGAGACCGACCGGCCCGGCGTCTCGCGCACCGCGATTGCCAAGATGGGCTGGCATGCCAGCGACACGGCGACGATCCATTTCGACGATGTCGAGGTTCCGGCCGAGAACCTGATCGGGCTAGAGAACGGCGGGTTCGCCGGGATCATGCGCAATTTCAACTCCGAGCGGCTGGGGATGAGCCAGCTCGCCGCGGCCTATGCCCGAATTTGCTATGAGGACGCGCTTGACTGGGCGCGGAGCCGTGAGACCTTTGGCAAGCCGCTGGTGACCAACCAGGTGATCCGCCACAAGTTGGCCGACATGCTGCGCCGGATCCATGCGACCCAAGCCTGGATCGATCACTGCGCCTGGCAAGTGCTGAACGGTCAGGCTTTCCCGGGTGACTTCGCCTTGCTCAAGGTCCAGGCGACGCAGTGCATGGAGTTCTGCGCCCGCGAAGCCTGCCAGATCCTGGGCGGAGCGAGTTTCGTGCGCGGCAGCCGGGTTGAACGGATCTACCGCGAGGTCCGCGTCATGGCGATCGGCGGGGGGAGTGAGGAGATCATGTTCGACCTCGCCAGCCGACAATATCGGTTCTGACAAATCGGTCAGAATAGGTTCGACTTTGCCACTGGAATGTGCAGTCTCTGTCCGGCCCGGATTCGGGCATCTGGAGAGAGAACATGACCGCCAAGGCCGACCGCCCCTATGATATCGTCGTCTATGGCGCGACCGGATACACCGGACGCCTCGTCGCCGAATACCTCGCCCACCACTACCAGGGCAAAGGCCCCAAGTGGGCGATGGCCGGGCGCAGCGCGGAGAAGCTGGCCGAGGTCCGCGACTTGATCGGGGCGCCGGCCGATACCCCGCTGGTGGTGGCCAATTCCGACGATCCGGCAAGCATGCAGGCCCTGGCCGAAAGCGCGCGCGTGATCGTCACCACGGTCGGCCCCTACCAGCTCTATGGCGAGCCGCTGCTCAAGGCCTGCGTCGATGCGGGTACCGACTATGCCGACCTCTGCGGCGAGCCGGCCTGGATGCGCCAGATGGTCGACAAGTATCACGAAGCCGCCAAGGCATCGGGCGCGCGGATCGCGTTCTCATCGGGCTTCGATTCGATCCCGTTCGATCTGGGCGTGCTGATGCTCCAGAAGGAAGCGGTGAAACGTCACGGCAGCCCGGCCCCCAGGGTCAAGGGCCGGGTCAGGGGCATGCAGGGCACTTTCTCGGGCGGAACGGCAGCCAGCCTGACCGAAACGATGAAGGCGGTGGCCAGGGATCCCTCGCTGATCAAGGTGCTGCAAAGCCCGTTCGGGCTGACTCCCGGCTTCGAAGGGCCATCGCAGCCGATGGGGCTGATGCCCGAATATGACGAGCGGATCGGCAAATGGGCTGCGCCGTTCATCATGGCGACGATCAACACCAAGAACGTCCACCGCACCAATTTCCTGCTCGGCCATCCCTATGGCGCGGACTTCAAGTATGACGAGATGCTGCTGACCAGCGCAGGCGAGCTGGGCGAAAAGGCTGCCCATGCGGTGGGCGAAATGCTCAAGAACCCGTTCGGAGCCAAACCGCCCAAGCCGGGCGAAGGCCCGAGCAAGGAAGAGCGCGACAACGGCTTTTACGATGTGCTGTTCCTGGGCGAATGGCCGGATGGGCAGACGATCCGTTACGGCGTGAAGGGCCGCTACGATCCGGGCTATGGCTCGACCAGCCGGATGATCGCCGAAACCGGGATCGCGCTGCTCGATTGCCAGGCCGCTGGCGGGGTTGCCACCCCCGGCGCACTGCTGGGCGAAGCGCTGGTCGAACGCCTGCGCGAACATGCCGAGATCAGCTTCGGGGTGGAGGACTGATTGGTGAGCGCCAATGCCGAAACGGTGCGCCAGTTCATCGCGGCCTGGTCAAGGCTCGATGTCGAGGAGCTGCTGGGCTATTTCGCGCCGGACGGGACCTATCACAACATGCCGATCGCTCCGGTCAGCGGCCACGAGGCGCTGCGCCCGTTCATCACCGGGTTCATTTCCGGCTGGGCCGAGACCAGCTGGGAAGTGCTGCACCTGATCGATCCCGGTGAAGTCGTGGTCGCCGAGCGGGTCGATCGCACGGTGACCAGGGACGGCAAGCGGATCGACCTGCCGTGCTGCGGGGTGTTCGAGATGGAGCACGGCAAGATCAAGGTCTGGCGCGACTATTTCGACATGGGCAGCTACATCAAACCGTTGGCCGGCTAACCCCATGGCACTCACCCTGCCCGCCTTGCCGGGCGAATTTCGCGATGGCTGGAAGATCATCGTCGGCTGCTCGATCGGCATCGCCACCGGCGTGGCGCTGCTCTATCTCAGCTTCTCGATCTTCGTGGTTCCGCTGACCCGCGACTTGCAGGTCAGCCGGGGCGATCTGGGCGTAGTTCAGGCGCTGATCATCACTGCCGCATTCGGGTCTCCGCTGATCGGCTGGCTGACCGACATGTTCGGGGTGCGGCGAGTCTATGTTGCCGCAGCGCTAAGTGTCGCCGCTGCACATATGGCCGCCGCGCTGTTTGCCTCGAACCTGGTGCATATGGGCCTGACCATCGCTTTTGTCGGGCTGGTCGGGGCGGGAACCGGCTCGGTTGTGCTCAGCCGTCCGATCAATGCCCATTTCAAGGAGCGGCGCGGAACCGCGCTGGGGCTCATGGCGGTGGGGATCTCGGTGCTGGCGATCATGGCGCCGCCGCTGATCAACTGGGTGCTGGAGAACTGGGGCTGGCGCGCGGCATTCGCCGGGATGGCACTGGTATCGGTCTGCGTCGGCATTCCGATGGTACTGTGGCTGGTTCCCGATGGCGGCCGGGCGGGTAGCGGAGTGGGCGCGAAAAAAGACGAGCCCGGCAACTGGCGCTTCCTGAGGACCCGCGATTTCTGGCTGCTGACCATGGCGCTGATCATGATGAGCCTGGCCACCGCTGGGGCCGGCAGTCAACTGGTGCCAATGGTGATGGACGGCGGGCTGAACGCTGCCACCGGCGCGCTGGCCCTGTCGTTCTTTTCGGCCGGGACCTTTATCGGCCGATTGGGCGGAGGTTGGTTGCTGGACAAGATCGATCCGCGGCTCGCTGCCTTCCTGCTGACCTTGCTGCCCGCGCTGGGCTTCGTCATCTTGCTGACCACGGCGGGAATGACCTGGGCGATCATGCTGGCGGTGCTGATCATCGGTATCCAGCAAGGCGCCGAGATCGACATCTTCGCCTATTTCGTCGGACGCCGGTTTGAACTGGCGCATTACAGCGCAATTTACGGGATGATGGTCGGGCTTGGCTGGATCGGCAATGTCGGCGGGCTGGTCGGCATGGGCAAGAGCCATGACTGGTTCGGCAGCTATGCGCCCGGCCAGATGGTGGCGATCGGCTGCCTGGCCATATCCTCGATCCTGCTGCTGATGGTCTCGCTGCCAAAGGCCGACAAAGCTCCCCAGGCATGACCGAAGCCCAGGACAGCGAATGGCGGATCGGTTGGCGGATCGTGCTGGCCTGCGCGATCGCCAATGGCACCGGGATTGCGCTGGTGTTCTATGTCTTCTCGATGTTCCTGCTGCCGATGGCAGCGGAAATGAACTTGAGCCGCAGCGAGACCAGCATGATCCAGGCGCTGGTGGTAACCGCCGCGCTGGGCGCGCCGGTGATTGGCCGACTGACCGACTTGTGGGGCTTCCGCACGGTCTATCTGCTTTGCGCGCTGGTGTTGGGGTTGACCGGGATCGTGCAAGGCACGCTGGTCAATGATCCCTGGATGCTGGGCTTGACCGTGGCGATCTCGGCGCTGTTCGGCGCGGGCGCATCGGGAATCACCCTGACCCGCCCGATCAATGCCCATTTCGTCCGCTATCGCGGGCGTGCCTTGGGGCTGGTCGGCATTGGCGTTTCGATCACCGCAGTTCTGGTGCCGCCGGTGCTGCACGAGGTTATCGTCAACTACGGCTGGCGCGCCGGCTTCATTTCGCTGGCGACCATCGGTCTGTGCATCGGGCTGCCCGCAGTGATGCTGCTGATGCCGCGCGAGGCGGCGGTGGCGCGGGTCGAGCGGGTGCCGGGGCAAAGCCGCAAGGCGGACTGGTCGTTCCTGGGCGCCCGCGATTTCTGGTTGCTGGCGGCCAGCAATGTGCTGATCAACGTCGCCACTTCGGGTGCGGTCAGCCAGATGTCGCCGATGGTCCAGGATGAGGGACTAAGCGCGGGAACCGCGGCGCTGGCGGTTTCGATCTATGCCATGGGTCAATTTGCCGGAAAGCTGGGCGGCGGCTGGCTGCTCGATCACTTCGAGCCGCGGCGGATCTCAAGCCTGATGATCATTGTTCCAACCACCGGTTTTGCGATTCTGTTTGCCGCCGACGGAATGCTGATTCCGGCGCTGGTGGCGGTCGGCATGATCGGCCTGCTGCACGGCGCCGATATCGACATCTTCGCCTACTTTGCCGCGCGGCGCTTTGGGATCGAGCGTTACGGCGCAGTGTTTGGCGTGTTGATCGGGATTGGCTGGATCGGCACGGTCGGCGGGATCCTGGCTTTCGGTGCCAGCTTCGACAGCTTTGGCAGCTATGCCCCAGTGCAAGGCCTGTCGCTGATCCTGTTGGGCATCGGTGCGCTGTTGTTCCTGCCGGTCCGGCTGCCGCCGCTAGCGCCGCGTTAGAGGCTGGCTGCGGTCACTTCGGCACAGGTCCGCGCCCGGTCCTCTGCCACGCCCAGCCCGGTCAATCCCAGCACCAGCATTTCGCGCAAACGAGAGGCCGCCTCAGCCCGGCTGTGGCGGCGTTCGATCACGTTGAGCATGGCGACCTGGCACAGCCCCAGCCAGAACCGCACCCCGCTGGTGGCGGCTTCAGAGCGGACCAGTCCGGCGCTGACCAGTGCCTCGATATCGGCGCGCAGCCCACGGTTAAGCTCGTGGTCGATCGCGGTCGAGACATCCAGTCCGCGCAGCATGACGATGGCATGCTTGCGCTCAGCCAGCGCAAACCGGACCCCTTCGCGCATGCCGCCCGCGATCCGCAGCACCGGATCAGTCACGCCGGCATTGGCCGCATCGACGCGGCTTTCCAGCTCACGCCGCACCGCTTCGGCGATGGCGTTGCCGAAACCCGGCTTGTCGGTGAAGTGGTTGAAGAAGCTGCCCTTGGCCACCCCGGCCCTGGCCACGACCTCGTCGATCGCGATGGCATCGATCGGGCGTTCGGCCAGCAGTTCGAACCCGGCCTCGATCAGCGCCTGGCGGGTGCGCTGGGCGCGAGGGTTGATGGCGGCGGCGGTCACAGGCTCGATCTCCACTTGACTATATGGTCAACTACACATATTTGACCATCTAGTCAACTGTGATTCGCAGCAACAAGGCCAGTTAGGGGAGCCATGCCATGAGCGTGATCCGCGTCGAAGACATCGCCCATGTCCGCTATGCCGCGCCCGATCTGGCGGCGATGAAGGCCTTCCTCCACGACTTCGGTATGGCGACCTTTGAAGCGGGCGGCCGCCTCTACGGCAAAGGCAGCGATGGCCGCCCGTTTGTCCATGTGACCGAACCGGGCCCAGCAAAGTTCCTCGCGGTCGGGTTCCGGTGCGACACGCTGGCCGATCTCGAAACGCTCGCCGTGCATGAAGGTGTGGCGACCCAGGACCTGGACGAGCCGGGCGGCGGCAAGGTGGTGCGCCTGACCGATCCCGATGGCTACACGGTCGAAGTGGTCGCGGGCCAGGCCAAGGGCGAACCAGCCCTCCTTCCCGCCGACCAGCCGGTCAACACCGCCGCTGCCAAACCGCGCTTTCGCCAGATGGTCAGGCTCGATCCTGCCCCGGCACATATCAAGCGGATCGGCCACGCCGTGCTCAAGGTTCGCGATTTCCGCAAGTCCGAGAAGTGGTACAAGGACCGCTTCGGGTTCCTCACCTCGGACGAGGTCGAAGCCGCCAAGGATGTGCCGCTGGGCGCCTTCATGCGCTGTGACCGGGGCGACAAGCCGGCCGATCACCACACGCTGTTCCTGGCCCAGCTGCCGGGCGAGCTTGGCATCCTGCACGCCGCCTTCGAAGTCGCCAATCTCGATGACCTGATGCTGGGCCACCAGCACTTGCATGCCAGAAAGCGCGAAGCGGCCTGGGGCGTCGGCCGCCACATCATGGGCAGCCAGGTGTTTGATTACTGGAAGGACCCGTTCGGCAACGAGCTGGAACACTGGACCGACGGCGACCTGTTCACCGCTGCCGACCCGCCCCAGAAACAGCCGATGAGCGCGCTGCTGGCGGTCCAATGGGGCAGCCCCCACCCGATGTTCGCGGGCAAGTTCCCGCCGCCGCCGGGCCTGGTCGCTTTCGTCACCGCCATGATGCTGCGCATCAAACGCCTGTTCAAGAGTGCCCCCAAGGAGTCCGCCGCATGAAGCTTTGTACTTACACCCACGAGGGCCAGACCCGCACCGGTATCGTTGTGGGCGCTTCCGTGATCGATACTGGCGTGCCCGGCACGATGATCGATCTGATCAAGGGCTGGGACGAGCTGAAGGCAGGCCTTGAAGCCAGGGCCGCGGCGGGCGGCGGCGTTCCGCTCAGCTCGGTCAAGCTTGAGAGCCCGGTCCAGCGCCCGGGCAAGATCTTTGCCATCGGGCTCAACTATGCCGACCATATCGCCGAATCGAAAATGGGCACGCCCGAACGGCAGGTCTGGTTCACCAAGGCCCAGACCAGCGTTAACGGCCCCTATGATCCGATCGAAATTGCCAAGGGCACAATGACCGCCGACTATGAGGTCGAGCTGGTCGCGATTGTCGGCAAGGGCGGCAAGCACATCGCCGAAGCCGACGCTCCCGCCGCTATCTTCGGCTACTGCGTGGGCAACGACGTGACCGAGCGGATGTGGCAGCACGCCACGCCGCAGTGGTCACTGGGCAAGAGCTTTGACACCCACGCCCCGATGGGCCCGTGGATCGTCACCGCCGACGAACCGGGCGACCCGCACAACCTGGGCCTGCGCTGCTTTGTCAATGGCGAGAAACGGCAGGATTCGAACACTTCGAATCTGGTCTTTAACATCTGGCAACAGGTCGAGCAGCTCTCGGTCGGCATGACGCTGGAGCCGGGCGACTGCCTGTTCACCGGCACCCCCGGCGGGATCGGCGCAGCCATGGATCCGCGCAAGTTCCTCCAGCCCGGCGACGTGGTGCGCTGCGAGGTGGACGGGCTGGGCCATATCGAAGGCACGATGGTGGCGGAGGGCTGACTATGGCCTATGATTGCGATGTGCTGATCATCGGCGGCGGACCCGCCGGGGTGACGCTGGCGGTGCTCCTCGCCAAACGCGGGGTCTCGGTCATTGTCGCGGAGAAAGAGGCGGGCATCTATCCGCTGCCGCGCGCCGCGCATATCGATCATGAAGGCATGCGAGTGCTGCAAGAGGCCGGCGTTGCCGATGCGGTGATGGCCACCAGCCGCCGCGCCAGCCGCTATGACTTCCTCAATGCCAAGGGAGAGCTGCTGCTGCGCTTCGAGGGCGGCGACCAGACCGGCCCCGGTGGCTGGCCGGCGGCCAACATGATCCACCAGCCCAGCGTCGAGGCGGAACTGCGCAAGGTGCTGGCGGGCTTGCCGGGGGCCAAGCTCCGCAGCCGCTGGGAAATGACCGGCTTCACCCAGGATGGCGAAGGTGTGACCGCCACGCTCGCCACCCCTGAAGGCGAAAAGACCTTGCGCGCCCGCTATCTGGTCGGTGCCGATGGCGCGCGCAGCCCGGTGCGCGAGGCTTGCGCGATCCATTTCGACGATCTCAACTTCGAAGAGCCCTGGTTGGTGGTCGACGTTCTGGTCGATGACTATTCGAAGCTTCCGACCGCGAACCTGCAGATCTGCAACCCCGATCGCCCGACCACGTGCGTGCTGATGGGCGAAGGGCGGCACCGCTGGGAGTTCATGATTCTGCCCGGCGAGACGGCCGAGCAGGTCAGCGAAGACGCCTTCATCGAACAACTGCTCGAACCCTGGAGCGTCAAGGGCGCGGTGCGAATCGAGCGGAAGGCGGTTTACACCTTCCGCGCGCGGATCGCGGCTGAGTGGCGCTTGGGATCGGTGCTGCTGGCCGGCGACGCTGCGCACCAAACCCCGCCGTTCGCGGGCCAGGGCATGTGCTCAGGGCTGCGCGACGTCCACAACCTGGCCTGGAAGCTTTCCGCAGTGATCGAAGGCAAGGCGGACGACGCTCTGCTCGATAGCTATCAGACCGAACGCGCGCCCAACCTGCGCGCGACGATCGACATGGCGATCATGATGGGCAAGACCGTCTGCATCACCAGCAAGTGGGGCGCCTTTGTCCGCGACTGCAAGTTCAAGCTGGCCAGGATGCTGGGCAAGCTTCCGGACGGACCGCCGTCCTATCCGCCGATCTCGGCCGGTACGATCCTGGCCGGCAGTTCCGGTGCGGGCAGCTATTTCCCGCAAAGCCTGGCTGCCGACGGGACGAAGCTCGACGATGTGCTGGGCCGGAGCCACTGGCTGATCGCCCGGGCTGACCTGACAAGTCCAAAGCTCGCACCCTTCGCCAAACCGATTGCCTCCTGGCTAGACAAGCTGGGCGTGGATGCCGTGCTGGTCCGCCCCGATCGCTATGTCTTTGGCACTGGCGAGGCGGCGCAGCTGCAAGCGGCCTGGGACGGTCTCTAGAACCCCCGCGCGCCGCGTGCGCGCATCGCATCGATAAACAGCCGGGTCGCCGCCGAATTGGCCCGACCGGCCTCGAACAGCAGGTGGATCGGGATGGCGCGCGCTTGCCCGGGGGGCAGCACCTCGATCAACCGACCTGCCGCCAGCGCCTCGGCCGCCTGATAGCTCAGGAAATTGGCGAGACCCACCCCAGCCTCGGCCGCGGCCAGCGCCGCCGACACGGTGTTGACCTTGAGCCGGCGGCGCGCCCGCACCGCGCCATCGCCGCTGCCAAAACGCCACTCTGCCGCGCCGCGTGGGCCGGTTGAGGCGATCAGGTCATGTCCGGCCAGATCGGCGGTTGAGGCCGGATGCCCCTTGCGCGCAAGGTAGCCGGGGCTGGCGACGATCACTTCGCGGACCGAGCCGATCTTGACCGCCCGCAGCGCCGAATCCGGCAAGTCGCCGATCCGCAGCGCGACATCAATGCCCTCTTCGATCAGGCGGACATTGCGATCGAGCAGCAGCAGGCGGATGTCGAGCGCCGGGTACTGGGCCAGCAATTCCGATACCACCGGCATGACGTGGAGCTGGCCGAACATCACCGGAGCGGTGATCGCCAGCTCGCCATGCGGTTCGGCCAGGCTGCCGAGCAGTTCGCGTTCGCTTTCGGCGAGATCGCGCAGCAGGCGCTCGATCCGGGGCAGGTGTTCCGCGCCTTCCGCAGTGAGCGAGACGGCCCGGGTGGTGCGGTGGAACAACCGGACGCCCAGGCGCCCTTCCAGCGCAGCCAGCCTCCGGGTCACGGCCTGGGCCGACAACCCAAGCCGCCGCGCAGCCGCGCTGAGGCTGCCTTCGCGGGCAATCGCCACGAACATTTCGTAGGAGGCCAGGCGATCCATATTATTCCGTTATCCGGAATAGAATGCCTCAACAATGGCTAATTATCACACAATGCGAAAAGGATTAACTGGGCCTCACGCAGTCCGCCACCAAGCAAGCTCCGGAGCGCCGCCATGGCCCGCAACTATGTCCACACGCTGTTCACCGATCAGGCCCGCGCGATGCAGGCCCTTGATGGCAGCCGCGAAGCCTATGCCCGGATGGAGGAAGGCGCCGATGGCAGCCCTGACCTGATCACCGAAAAAGAAGCAGGGTTCATCGCCTTGCGCGACAGCTTTTACCTCGCCAGCGTCACCCCCGAAGGCTGGCCCTATGTCCAGCATCGCGGCGGCCCGGCGGGGTTCCTGAAGGTGCTGGAAGGCAACCGCTTGGGCTTTGCCGACTATCGCGGCAATCGTCAGCATGTCTCGACCAGCAACCTGGTGGCCGATCCCCGGGTCTCGCTGTTCCTGATGGACTACCCGAACCGGCGCCGGCTCAAGGTGCTGGGCCATGCCCGGATCGCCACTGCCGCCGAAGAGCCCGAACTGCTCAGCCGCCTGATGCCTGAAGGCTACAAGGCGCTGCCTGAGCGCGCCTATCTGATCGATGTGGTCGGTTACGACTGGAACTGCCCCCAGCACATCACCCCGCGCTTCACCGAAGCGGAACTGGCCAGCGCGCTGAAGCCGATGGCCGACGAACTCACCCGCCTGCGCGCTGAAAACGAACAGCTGCGCAAGGCCAACAGCCCAAAGGAATGACCATGACCCAACCCCTCACCACCGGCGCCCACCATGTGGGGCTGTCCGTCCCTGACCTTGATGCCGCGACCGACTTCTTCCGCGATGCGCTGGGCTACAAGGTGGTCGGCGAAATCCCGACCTATCCGGCGCGCTTCGTCAGCGATGGAAAGACACTGCTGACCCTGTGGCAGGTCGAGGACCCGGCCACAGCCACACCGTTCGATCGCCGCCGCAATGTCGGGCTGCACCATCTGGCGCTGGGGGTGCGCGATGCCGCCGCCCTCGATGAGGTTCACCGCCGGATTGCCGACTGGCCTGGTGTCAGCATAGAGTTCGGTCCCGGACCGATGCGCTCCGGCTCGGCCGTCCATCACCTGATCGCGGCAATCCCCGGCGGGATCCGCGTCGAATTCGCCATGCCTTTTGCCTGAGGACCCGATGGACACCAGACCGCCCCTACCGCCTTTCACTGCCGAAGAGGCCGCAATCAAGGTCCGCGCCGCCGAGGACGCTGGAATGGCCGCGATCCCGCCAAAGTCGCGTGGCCTATACCGAGGACAGTCGCTGGCGGAACCGCAATGAGTTCCCGGTCGGCCGCGCCGTAATCGAGGCATTCCTGACCCGCAAATGGGGCAAGGAGCACGAATACCGGCTGATCAAGGAGCTGTGGGCCTTCACCGGCAACCGGATCGCAGTCCGGTTTGCCTGTGAATGGCACGACGATGCCGGGCAGTGGTGGCGCAGCTATGGCAATGAGAACTGGGAGTTCTCCGAAAGCGGCCACATGGCCGAGCGCCACGCCAGCATCATCGACCTGGCCATCGCCGAAAGCGAACGCCTGCTGCGCTGGCCGCAGGGCCGCCGCCCTGACAATCATCCAGGACTGAGCAAACTGGGGCTTTAGGCAGTTTACACTGCGCACCGCCTGCGCCAGACTGCGTTTCAATGAGCAACGCATCTATCTGGTGGGGCGGCACGCGCCCGCCGCTTGAACCGATGACCGCGCTGGGCGAAAATGCCTTGCCCGGGCATCTCGGCATTGAATTCGTCGATTGCGGCGATGACTGGATCCGGGCGCGGATGCCGGTCGATCACCGCACCCAGCAACCCTTCCAGCGGCTCCACGGCGGGGCTTCGGTGGCGCTCGCGGAAACGATCGGTTCGGTCGCGGCGAGCTACTGTGTCGATCGCAGCCAATTCGTTGGCGTGGGCATGGAAATCAATGCCAACCACATCCGCCCGGCCTATAGCGGCTGGGTCTATGCCACCGCCCGCCCCGAAGCCTTGGGCCGCACCACCCAGGTCTGGACGATCCGGATCGAGGACGAGGCCGGCAAATTGGTCTGCATTTCACGCTTTACCGTCGCGGTGATCCCGCTGGAACGCAAGTGAAGTCGGTCGCGGTCATCGGCGCGGGCGACTTCATCGGCGCGGCCATCGTGCGCAAGTTCGCCGCCGAGGGCTTCGCAGTCCACGCCGGACGCAGGAACGGCGACAAGCTTGCTCCGCTGCTGGGCGGCGCGGTCACCGGGCGCAGCCTTGATGCGCGGCAGAGCGAAGACCTGGCCGCGTTCCTCGATGAAGCGGAAGCGATCGCCCCGCTGGCGCTGGTCGTCTTCAACGTTGGCGCCAACGTCCAGTTCCCGCTGGCCGAAACCACCGACCGGGTGTTCCGCAAGGTCTGGGAAATGGCCTGCTTTGCCGGGTTCGCGGCCCTGCGCGAAGGCGCGCGGATCATGGGCCCACGCGGAGAAGGCAAGATCTTCGTCACCGGTGCAACCGCAGGCCTGCGCGGCAATCCCGGCTATGCCGCCTTCGCCGCAGCCAAGGCCGGACTGCGGCTGATGGCCGAAAGCGCCGCGCGTGAGCTGTGGCCGCAGGGGTTGCATGTGGCGCACCTGGTGATCGACGCCGGGGTCGATACTGAATGGGTCCGCCAGCGCGTGACCGAACGGATCGGGGCCGAGGCACTGGCGGCCCAGCCAGACCTGCTGATGCCGCCCGAAGCCGTGGCCGAGGCCTATTGGGCGCTCTACAACCAGCCCAAGAGTGCCTGGACCTTCGAGCAGGTGATCCGGCCCTATGGGGAGAAATGGTGATGCCGACCGAGATCGAATTCCTGTTTGACTTCGGCGGGCCGAACTCGTGGTTCGTCCACCGCGCGATCCCGGCGATCGAGGCGGCGGGCAAGGTCAAGTTCCGCTATGTTCCGGTGCTGCTGGGCGGCTTGTTCAAGGCCACCGGCAACCAGCCGCCGCTGATGAGCTATGGCCACGTCGCCCAGAAGGTGGCTTACGACCGGCTGGAGATGGACCGCTTCATGGCGCGCCATGGAATCACCGGGTTCCAGTTCAATCCGCATTTTCCGGTGGGCACCCTGCTCGCCATGCGCGGCGCGGTGGCGGCCGAGCGGCTGGGTTGCGGCCCGGCCTATCGCGAGGCGATGTACACCGCGCTGTGGCAGGACGGGCTCAAGCTCGACGATCCGGCGGTCTGGGCCGAGGTTGTCGCCAATGGCGGGCTGAATGCAGCGGCGCTAGGCGCTGCGGTGCAAGACCCCGAAATCAAGGCCGCTTTGATCGCCAGCACCGAAAGCGCCGTGGCGCGCGGGGCCTTTGGCGTGCCGACCTTTTTCCTCGGCAATGAAATGTGGTTCGGCAAAGACCGCCTGCGCGATTGCGTTGAGGCGGCTGGAGGAGAAACGAAATGAGCGACTACCCCCTGCCCTACAACTCGTGCGACTTGACCGGCCGCGTGGCGCTCGTCACCGGCGCCTCCTCAGGCCTGGGCGCACGCTTTGCCGAAGTGCTGGCCAGCCAAGGCGCAGCGGTGGTGCTGGCCGCGCGGCGGCTCGACCGATTGGAGGCTTTGGCCGCCAAGATCACGGCGGCGGGCGGCAAGGCTTTGGCGGTGCAGATGGATGCCACCGATGCCGACAGCGTGATCGCCGCCGTCGCTGCGGGTGAGGCAGCGTTCGGCACGGTCGACATTCTGGTCAACAACGCCGGGATGCCTGATGCCCAGCGCGCCCACAAGATGAGCATCGAGCTGATCGACCAGGTGCTTGGCGTCAACTTGCGCGGGCCCTGGATCCTGGCCTGCGAAGTCGCGCGGCGGCTGATCGCGGCGGGCAAACCCGGGCGGATCGTCAACATCAGCTCGGTCGCGCACTTCCGCTATGATGGCGGCGGGGCGGCGCTCTATGCGGTGACCAAGACCGCGATTGCCCGGATGACCGAGGCGCTCAGCGTCGAGTGGGCGCACTACAACATCAACGTCAACGCGATCGCGCCGGGGATGTTCGTCTCCGAAATGACCGACGGGATGTTCGCGCGGATGGGCGGCGATCCCGCTCCGCACTTGCCGCGCAGGCGCGTGCCGGTGCCCGAACAGATGGATTCGACCCTGCTCTACCTTGTCGCCCCGGCCAGCGAATGCGTGACCGGCGCGACGATCCGGATCGACGACGGGCAGAGCGCGCGGGTTCGGCTCTAACGGTCCTGCCACTCAGGAGGGCGCTTCTCAAAGAAGGCCACCCGCGCCTCAACCGAATCCGCCGTCTGGCTGAGCATGATCTGCTGGCGGTCCTCCAGCCCAAAGGCATGCTCCATGCTCGCCGCGTCGATGTTGAGATTGAGCGCGTCCTTGGTCAGGCGCAGGCCTAGCGGCGCGGTTTGCAGCATCTCTTCGGCCAGACCCAACGCCTTGGGCAGCAGTTCGTCATGCGGCACGACTTCGCTCACCAGCCCGCAGGCCAGGGCCTTGTCGGCAGTCATGAACTTGCCGGTCAGTAGGTATTCGCTCGCCACCGACGATCCGACCAGTCGCGGCAGGAAATAGCTAGCCCCCATGTCACAGCCGCCAAGGCCGATCTTGATGTAGGCGGCGTTCATCCGCAGGTCCGGTGCGGCGTAGCGCACGTCACTGGCGAGCAGCAGCGAGAAGCCACCGCCGCAAGCCGGGCCTTGCGCGACTGCGATCACCGGCTGCGGACACTTGCGCATTGCCTGCATCACCGCCGCGATCAGCCGCTGGGTGCGCCAGCCGGCGTGGACCGGCCCGGCATCCGGATCGCGCTCCCACCCGGCGAGATCGAGCCCGGCGCAAAACGCCCGGCCCTCAGCGCGCAGCACCACCACGCGCACGTCCAGCCGCTCGCGCAAGGCATTGAAATAGTCCAGCAGCGCCTGGATCAGCGCCTCGTTCATGGCATTGAGCCGCTCGGGCCGGTTGAGGCTGACCACCTCGATCGCCCCGCGGTTCTCAATCGCAATCGGCTGCTCGCTCACCCCGGCTCTCCCTTCGCCCAGCCTGTTGACCGCCCGCCGCGCACATGGCAAGGGCGCGCTCACCCGAGCGGGTGTAGCTCAATGGTAGAGCAGCAGCTTCCCAAGCTGAATACGAGGGTTCGATTCCCTTCACCCGCTCCAACTCCCTACAGCCTTGATGATCCCGGCAGGCGTCGGGCATGCGGCACGGAACCCTCGAGTCCTTGTTTGCGCTTCGCGGCAAGCCGCTTCGCTGGGGGGTTCGATTCCGTTGACCTTCGCTGCGCTACGGTCGCCTTCGGCTCACCCGCTCCAATTTCCTTCAGACCCGCTTCAAGCCCGCCAGAGCACCTCCCCGGGCCGGATCGTCATGTCATAGACAATTTCCACCCCCAGCACCCTCTGCTGGGGCACGATCCCGAACTGGGCGGCGACCGGTGAAGAATCGAGCGGTTCGAGGACCATGTCGAACAGCGCCAGCTGCGGCAGGGCATCGAACCTGGTGACCTGGCCCATCGCCTGGTTGATTGCCTGGTAACAGGCGCGGGTGCCGTCGGCGACGTCGCGGAACTGTTTGAGGAACAGCTGCGGGATGCGGCGTTCGAGCACATCGACCAGCAGTTCCTCGCCAAGCTCCAGACTGGGCTGCCAGTGCTGGCCGTCGGCTTTGAGCCGCGACCACAGCGCCTTGGCACCGCCTGCGAAATCCTGCGCTGCGGTGTCTAGCATCGCGCCCGTGCCCTGCACAGCGGTCATGGTCAGCAAGCGGTGATAGGCCTCCTCGGTATCGGCGCCAAAGGTCTTGGTCGCGAACAGATCGACCGCCAGGTTCGATGGGTTGCCCGGATCGCCTGGACAAGTCACCCGCCCAGCCTGCTTGAAATAGCCAAAGATCTCGCGGCCCGAGGCAATCGCCACCGGGTTGTCGAGCACCAGGTAAGGCATCGCCATGTTGAAATGGGTCGCGACTTTCCTGCCGCCGCGATCCTCGACGCGGACACAGGGCAGCCAGAAAGTCAGCTCGCGCTCTTTCGACCAGCCCATCTGCGGGGCATCGGCGAACCGGCCCACCCCGATATCGACCACGCTCATCATCAGCAGCGAAGACAGCGGCAGCACTTGCACCGCGCCGCTGCTGGGCTCGTCGAACATCGCCTGGCACCAGGCTGTCATCTTGGCGTAGTCGCCCTGCAGCAGGAAGGCCCACATCCGCGTATCGTTCAGCGTGATCGGGCCGGGAAAAGTCGCCGCGCCCGGGTATTCGACGAACTTCGGCAGCACGCCGGGGCGCGGGCCCGGATCGCTGTAACGCGCCGCATCGACGCAGGCGATTGTCTGCGGAAAGCCCGAAATCGCGCGGCTGGCGAGCATGCCCGAAACCGTCGTCGCTTCGAACGAGCCGAGATTCTGGCCGTTGAGGATCCAGTCGCCGGTGAGGTAGAGGTTGCCATAGCCCGAATCGCAAGTCCGCATCCGCACCTCGCTCGAACCTGTAACGCTCAGGGTATAACGCTCGCTCGGATCGATGTTGGCGCGGGTGTAGGAACTGACCAGGACGTCCGGTGTCAGACCGCCTTTGGCAAATTGCCTGGGCCAGAACACCGCGGCATCGGCAGCCAGATAGGCGGCGCTGCTGGCATCTGCCAGTAGCTGGGCTGCAAGCGGATAGCCGACATCCTCGCGTGGCGGCGGATAGGGCGGGCAGGCCAGCGGCCCGCACATGATCTGTTCGGCCGCCACATTCATCTCGGCCGGCCATTCCTCGGTGGCGACCACTTCGGAGATATCAGCCCACGAATTGAGATTGGTCGCATCAAAGCCGCCGATCATCGCCGGATTGGTCCAGCCCAGCTGCGCCTCGTCCAACGTGGTCCAGGTTTGCAGGCTTTGGGTTGCGACCGTCTGGATCGCATCGATGTACTGACGCCAGGCCGGTTTCTGCTGGATCAGGTGGGCGCAGATATCGCGGTGCGCGCCCGGCGGGATTGCCAGGACCAGCAAGTCATAGTCCTGCCCGGCCTTGAGCGTCAGCGGCGGCAGCGCGTCGGGCCAAGTGGTCCATTTCGATTCAAGGTCCGCCCCGCTGGCTTGCAGCTTCGCGCCGTCTTTCAGCTGACCGAACAAAGGCCGGTCGGGCCAAACCAGTTGGCCGCTCTGCAAGGGATAGAGCGGATTGTAGCTGTCCCCCGCCAGCTCCACTTGCCGCCCCATCGTCACCGCATCAATCGCGGTGCCATCGCCATTGGGGACCAGTTCATCGACCCGGTGGAAGAATTCGAACTTCACCCCGCGCGCCTTGAGCACCTGATACATCGGCTCGACCACCAGATCGCCAGTCGCGGTGTTGAACTTCCAGATGATCGAGCCCTGATAGGTCGCGGTGTTCATCAGGCTGAGGAACATCGTGCCCGCTTCGCAATTGCCCGGCCCCTGCCAATCGCCTTCGGGGTAGGCGAAGATCAGGTCATAGAGCGCGCGGACCAGCGCCGAATTGGAGGTCAGCGGGTCGGCCCCGTGCGCGGCGAGCCATTGCTTGTAGTCCAGCCGGTTAACCCGATCGAGGTGCTTGTCGGGGTCGAGCAAAAGCCCGTCGCGCAAGCCGCCGATCAGGCTGGAAAGGCCCAGGTCGATCATGATCCACAGCCGCCGCAGCACAGTATTGCCCGCGACCAGATGGCCAATGGTGCTGCCAATCGCCACGCGGATGCGGTGCAGCAGATCGGCCAGCTTGTTGTGGTCCGCCGCGCTGTGGGTGATCGGATCGGGATCGAGCGCGTTCACCAGCGCCATCGCCTCGCGCAGCAAGAGCAGCGCCACGTGCTCTACCGCGCTGCCCAGCAGGCTGAGCAGCCAGTCGATCAGGCGCTGCCACCACGGCTTGTCCGCCCCCGCACCGGGTTTGAAATGGGCCGCGTGCGGGCCGGTAAGCTGGCCCAGAATCCATTCGAGGAACTGGAAAGCGCGGGTGAACAGGCTGGGCGGCGGATCGATCCCGGGGGTGCCGGGGAAGACCGGCGCTTGGATCACCCAGGGGATCCACTGGCCGTCCACTTCTTCCATCAGGCTCATCGCCGGAACCTGGGTATAGCCCGCGCGCCAATCGGGGAACGGCGGCTTGGCGGCTTCGGCATAGAGCCGCTGGACCATTGAAAAAGCGTTGTCGTATTGCCCCATGAACACGTGCAGGCCGTGCTCCTGGATCCGCTGGTGGTGATCGGGATTGCGCCCGGTGGCGCATTTGCCGCCCAGCCGCCAGCCAAGCTGGTAGATGGTTATGTCATACTGGTCGTTCTGTTCGGGGGCAGACAGGTTGAAAGCGGTCACCAGCCCCGAAAGCCCGCCGCCGAGAATCGCTACCCTGGTCTTGGCCACAACCGTTCCTTCCCCTGTGGTTGCGACCCCACAGCGGCTAAGAATCGTATTTTCGCCTAAGTGTCCATCCCTAAGGTTCTCTGTGGGGCCAGAACGGCAGGCTGCTGCGCGCGAAGAGGATGAAGGCCGCGAACAGGAACGGAATACCCATCGCGAAAGGCGCGATCAGGTGGACATTCTCGACCTTGGGATTGCCCAGCCAGGCATCGATGAAAGCCATCGATCCATAGGCCAGCACCGGCAGCACCACCAGCACCTTGGACAAACCGCCCGGCCATGGCGCGTGGATCAGCCGCCGTTCGAGCAGACGGTAGAGCAGGAACACCACGAACGCGGTCAGCAGCCAGCCGCGATAATTGCTGTAGGGCACGCCGAAATAGGCTCCGCCCGTGGTCCAGACCCAGGCCGGGTGACCAACGACTGCCTCGCTGAGCTCAGCGGGCAGGCAGGTGGTGGTCCCCGTGGCGCAGGGGTTGAAGCTCATGATCGGGTCCATGGTCAGGTCCCAGGCGGTCATCACCAGCGCGCTCAGCGCGCTGATCCACACAATCCAGGCCGTACCCTTGCCCTGCGCCACCGGGTGCCCTTCGGCCAGGAGGTTGGTCACGACATAACTGGGGTAGAACATCATGTACCAGGCGAACGGGATCAGCACCGGGATCCGCCCCAGGATCTTGGTGCCCAGGACATCGGTATAGAAATAGGGACCAAAGATCGTGCCGGTGCTTTCCCCGATATATTCGGAGGCAAAGGCCAGCGTGGTGCACAGCACCAGCAGCAGCACCGCGCGCTGGTGGCCCAGCATGACCACCGAGTGGGCAAAGCAGAACAATGCCATGCCCGGCACCAGGATCGACCATGGCAGCCGCTCAATCGGAAGGTTGAAGCCGCCGGTCGCGATCCCGGCCCAAAATGCCCATGCGATCAGCACCAGGGCAAGAACCCAGACTGAATTGGGTATCCCTGCGGCACTCTTGCCGGTCCCGGTTTCCATAGCTTCCCCCCGCACCTATGATGCTCTTGCGCCCCGGGGGCGATCATTCATTGCCGCCGCGCCAAATGCAAGCGATCAACCCTTGGCGCGGAACCGGGCAAGCCGCTCAAGTGCCTCGTCCAGCACTGCGTCCTCTTTGGTGAAGCACAGCCGCAAGTAGCCGCGTTCGGGCTGATCGGCATAGAAGGCTGAGACCGGGATCGAGGCGACCCCGGCTTCGCGCACCAGCCGTTCGGATACCGCGACATCGTCGGCCGGCAGCCCCGAGGCGGCAAGATCGACGGTGACGAACCAGGTGCCGCTGGCCGGAAGGACAACGAAACCGGCCGCTTCCAGTCCGCTGACCAGCCGGGACTTGGCCGCGGCATAGCGGGCGCGGTGGGCCTCGTGCCATGCGTCCGGCAAGGCGAAAGCCTCGGCCACGGCCCATTGCAGCGGGGTGGCGGTGGTGAAGGTCAGGAACTGGTGCTTGCCGGCGATCTTTGCTGCAAGCGGGGGGGCGGCCACCGCCCAGCCGACTTTCCACCCGGTCATCGAGAAGATCTTGCCGGCCGAGCTGACCTTGATCGCGCGCTCGGCCAGCCTTGGCACCGCCAGCGGCGAGACATGCGCCGTGCCGTCGAAGACCATGCCTTCCCAGACCTCGTCGCACAGTACCCACAGGTCGTGCGCCGCGCAGATATCGCCGATCGCCTCGAGCACCGCCCGGTCCAGCATGGTCCCGACCGGGTTGTTGGGGGTGTTGAGCACGATCCCCTTGGTCTTCGGCCCGATCACCGCTTTCAGCGCCGCCAGCGGAAAGGCCCAGTCGGGCGGGGTCAGGCTGATGAATTTCGCCGTGCCCCCGGCCCACTCAACCAGCGGCAGGTAGGCATCGTAGAGCGGCTGGACCAGCACCACTTCGTCGCCCGGCCGGA
>JAGXTB010000006.1 GCA_018334165.1 Sphingomonadales bacterium
GCCGCGCGCTGCTGCTGCGCCACTTTGGCGAGGACCCGCCGCAGAACTGCGGCAACTGCGACAATTGCCTCGATGCACCCGGCGTGGTCGATGCGACGACCCTGGCGCAGAAGCTGCTCTCGGCGGTTTACCGCACCGGGCAGACCTATGGCTTCGGCCATGTCGAAAAGGTCCTGACCGGGCAGAACGACGAGCGGATCATGGCCCGCGGGCATGACCGATTGTCAGTGTTCGGGATCGTCGATGGCGAGGAAGCGCACTTGCTGCGCCCGCTGGCCCGGGCGCTCCAGGCGCGCGGCAGCCTGGTTCCGACCGAGCATGGCGGGCTGGCGCTGGGCCACGATGCCAAGGCCGTGCTGACCGGCGAGGCGGCGGTGCTGATCGCGCTCGCCCCCAAGCGCGAAAAGACCCGCAAGGCCCGGCGCGAGCGGGCGGGCGGCGGGGTCAACCCGACCGGCGATCCGCTGTTCGATGCCTTGCGCGAACTGCGCCGGACACGCGCCGCCGAAGCGGGGGTGCCGCCCTATGTGGTGTTCCACGACAGCACCTTGCGCGAAATGGCCGCGCGGCGCCCGCAGACACTCGAAGATCTGGGCGAGATCACCGGGGTCGGCACGCGCAAGCTTGAAGCGCACGGCGATGCCTTCCTCAGCGTGATCCGGCAGTATTGATCAGGTGTCGAAGAAATCGACCGAGCCCGTCGACAGGTCATAGTAGGCGCCGACAATCCGGACTTTGCCTTGCCGCATGGGATCGCCGATGATCGGGTCCGATGCCTCGCGCAGGCCCTGGACCACCCGTTTGACATTGAGATGGATGGCCAGGTCGAGCACGTCGCCTTCAGGCACCTTGCGGGCGTGGGCATCGATCGCCGCGGGCAGGATCGGCTGGACCATGCGGGTCAGCGCAGGCGGAAGCTGGGCATTGACGCCCACCACCGCGCTGGCCGCTGCAACCGCCCCGCATTGTTCGTGCCCCAGGACAACAACCAGCGAGACCCCCAGCTGCGACACCGCGAAAGCGACCGAACCGAACCCGGCATCGTCAAGGTAGTTCCCGGCGGTGCGGACGATGAACAGCTCGCCCAGTCCTGCACCAAACAGGTGTTCGGGGCCGACCCGCGAATCCGCGCAGCCGACCAGCGCGGCAAAGGGTTGCTGACCCTTGGCCAGTTCGAGGCGGCGCTGGGTTGAGATATCGGCCTGGGCCGGCTGGTCGGCCACGAACCTGCGGTTGCCTTCGCGCAGCCGCTCAAGGGCTTCATCCGGGGTCATGTTGTGCCCTTCTTGGGGTTGATCGCGGGAAGGCTGGCAGGGGGCGCTGCAACGCCCTCTGCCGATGCCTCATTTCTCCGGCATCACCGAAGAGTGCAGGTGCTCGATCCTCCACTTGCCGCCCTCGAACTGATAGAGGAAGGTGTAGCGGGCCTTGACGTCGCTCTTGGCGCCCGTCGCCGGATCGGTCAGGGTCACAGTCCAGGTGCCCGCTTGAAGCGCCCAGTTGCAGCCTGACTTGATCGAGGCCGTATCGACCTTGCCGACCGGCTTGCCCTTGAGGAACTTGACGAAATAGTCGCGAATCCCGGCATGGTCGGTGCGCGGCACGTTGGCGACGGTAGCGAGCAAGACAGCGTCATCGTCGAACAGGGCAGTCACGGTGTCGGGATTGCCGGTCGCCCAGGCACCGTTGAACTTGGCGAACTTGGCGTCGAGTTGGGCGCTCGTGAGTTTTTCGCAGACCGCCTTGGACTTGGCGGCGGCTGGGGCGACCGCAGCCATCAGAGCGGCTGCGGCCAGCGCGGGAGCAATTGCAAGCATCGGTTTCATGGTTGGTACTCTCCTTCTTGGTTGCTTGTCTTAGGGCCTGATCTCATCGTGCGGCAAGTGCGGGGCGGCGTCTTCGCCGTGGCGGGTCTTCCACAGCGAGTAAGCCACGCCGGCCGAAATCAGACCGAAGGTCACGCCCAGGCTCAGCACTGGTGGGAACTTGGTACCGTCCAGCAGAAAGTCGGCGACGAAGATCTTGCTGCCGATGAACACCAGCACCGCGGCCAGCGCATATTTGAGGTAGTAGAAGCGGTGGACCATCGCCGAGAGCGCGAAGTAGAGCGCGCGCAGGCCCAGGATTGCCATGATGTTGCTGGTATAGACGATGAAGGTGTCGGTGGTGATCGCGAAGATCGCCGGAACGCTATCGACCGCGAAGACCAGGTCGGCCAGGTTGATCACCACCAGTGCCAGGAACAGCGGGGTCGCGGCGCGCACCATGTTGCCGGTCTTTTCGTCGGGAACCTTCACGAAGAAGCGTTCGCCGTGCAGCTCCTTGGTCACCCGCATGTGGCTGGAAATCCAGCGCACCACCGGGTTCTTGGCTATGTCGGGGTTCTCATCGCCGGCAAAGAACATCTTGATGCCGGTCGCGATCAGGAAGGCGGCGAAGATGTAGAGCACCCAATAGGCCTGCTCGACCAGCGCGGCCCCCGCCGCGATCATGATCCCGCGCAGCACGATCACCGCCAGAATGCCCCACAGCAGCGCGCGGTACTGGTAGCGCGGGGGAATCGCGAAGAAAGTGAAGATCAGGCTGATCACAAAGACATTGTCGATCGACAGCGCCTTTTCGATGAAGAAGCCGGTATAGTACTTCATCCCCAGGTCGGCGCCCCTGGCCACCCAGATCCAGGCCCCGAAGGCCATGGCGATAGCGATGTAGAAAGCGGTGAGCTTCAGGCTCTCGCCAATCCCCATTTCGCGGTCCTCCTTGTGGAGGACGCCAAGGTCGAATGCGGTCAGCGCCAGGACCAGACTGACGAACGACAGCCAGAACCACAGCGGCGTGCCGAGCCAGTCGGCGAACAGGAATTCCATAAAGAGGTGCGCTTTCTTCTGAAACAAAAGGGACCGGCGCTTCGCAGATGGAAGCGCCGGTCAGGGGAGGGGCTGTTTAGTCTAGCGTCGGACCAGCCTCGGCTGGCGCGCCACGCGCGCCAGGCGGTCCTTGATCGCCAGTTTCAATTTCTTGAGCCGGGCCAGTTCGAGCGGATCGGGCCAGCGCAATGATTGCAGCATGCGCAGCCGCGAATCGAGCTTCTGGTGATGTTCGAGGAGGCGAAAGGCTTTGTCGGACATGGTCTGCATCCCTTGCAACGAAGTTGAACGTTGATCGGATGCGCCGTGCCAGGACCGGTGCTTGTGGAGGGGGGATCAAGATCCGGACCCAAAGCATCGGCGTCATCCGATGCAGTCCGACATCACGTGGCACAGATCCCGATTGGGCACCTGCACCGCGCCAGAGGGGCCCGGTCCTGCGAGGACCCTAATAAGAGCGATTCGCTCCAATTTCAAGAACATTTGACAGCACGGTGGAAGGCGATATTAAAGTGATATCACATTTAGAGGGGTATCCCATGACCGATTCGCATCCCGCGATGAATTCCATTCGCGAAACCAAGGCCTGGAGCACCAGTGGCTACCTGATCTTTCTGGCCTTCCTGGCACTGCTGGCGCTGACGATCTACCGGATCATCGCCTTTGCCGCGTCCAATCCCCAAGACAGCGAAATTCTCGGCTTCGTCGTCTCGACCGGGCTCAGCGCGGTGGCGCTGGTGGTGCTGTCCAGCGGCTTCTACATGATCCAGCCCAATCAGGCCGCGGCAATCACGCTGTTCGGGTCCTATCGCGGCACCGATCGCAGCACTGGCCTGCGCTGGGTCTGGCCGTGGATGGGCAAGACCAAGATTTCGGTCCGCGCCAACAACGTCGTTTCGGAAAAGCTCAAGATCAACGATCTGCGCGGCAACCCGATCGAAATTGCGACCAACGTGGTCTGGCGCGTCGCCGATACCGCGCAGGCGCTCTACGATGTCGATGACTACAAGGCCTTCGTCGAAGTCCAGATCGAGGCCGCGGTGCGCGCGATCGGCTCGCGCTATCCCTATGACGATATCGAGCATCACGAAGTGACGCTGCGCACCAATCACGGCGAAGTGAATTCGGAACTGCGGACCGAACTCAATGTCCGCCTGGGTCTGGCCGGGATCACGGTTGACGAATGCGGGCTGACGCACCTCGCCTATGCCCCCGAAATCGCCGGGGCGATGCTGCGCCGCCAGCAGGCCGAAGCGGTGATCGCGGCGCGCTCCAAGCTGGTGCTGGGCGCGGTCTCGATGGTCGAAATGGCCTTGCAGCAGCTCAGCGAGAAGAACGTTGTCCACCTCGACGACGAGCGCAGGGCGGCGATGGTTTCGAACCTGATGGTGGTGCTCTGCGGCGAGCGCGATACCCAGCCGGTGGTCAACACGGGCACGCTCTACCAATAGGCTGGGACCATGGCCTCGCCCACCAAGAAGTCGTTCGCACTCCGTCTCGATCCGGCGCTGTTCAAGGCGCTGGAACGAGCGGCGGCGAGCGACTTCCGCTCGGTCAACGCCGAGGTGGAAGTGCTGCTGCGCGAGGCACTGGCCAAGCGCGGGATCAAGGTCGAAGCGAGCGAACCCGCCAAGCGCGGCCGGCCAGTGAAGGAGGATTGAGATGGCCGAGCCGGAAAAGCCCTTCATTTGCTACAAGAGCGGCTGGAACATCCAAATTACGCCGCAGACGGCTGCCGGGTGGTGGATGTTCGGGGGCTGGATGTTCTTGACCCTTCCGCTTGGCGGGCTGCTTTTTCTGTTCATGGGCAAGGATCCAACTACGGCCAGGACCGTTGCCGGGGTAATGGGCTTCACGCTGGCCATGTTTGGATGGGCATGGGGGATGATCCGCTGGATGATGGCACGCAGCGAAATGGTCGATATGGAGGAACTGCTCAAGCTGAAGCGCGAGCTCGACGCCCGCAAGGGGCGGGGGCGCAGGGGTTAAGGGGTATGCCGAGCAATCGCATCGCTTGCCCCAAAATCCGACTGTCCTGAGCTTGTCGAAGGACTGCCCTTTTCTTCGAGCCGCCGGGCAATACGCACGAAGAAAAGGACAATGCTTCGACAAGCTCAGCATGGACGGGGTTGGTTGGTTCGTGCTTGGGACCGAACGGGTTCCCTGCCTGACCTACTCCTCCAGCCCCAGTACTCTCAGCGCCAGCTTGTAATGCGGCATGTCGATCATCCGCCGGTCGATCTGCAGTGCGCCAGCGCCGGGGTTGGCCCGGAAGGCCTCGACGATCGCGCGGGCTTCGGCCAGTTCTTCCTCGCTTGGCGTGAAAGCCTGGTTGATGACCTCGACCTGCGCGGGGTGGATCGCCAGCATTCCGTTGAAACCATCGGCGCGCGATTCTTCGGCGGCGCGTTTGAGGCCTTTCATGTCGGCGAAATCGGCGTGGAGCGTGTCGATCGCCATCGCCCCGCGGGCATGGGCGGCGAGCAGCGTCTGGGTGCGGGCGAAGCGGAAAGTGTCGGTCCAGCGGCCAGTAACGTCGCGTTTGCGGGTTGCGCCGATTGCGGCGGACAAGTCTTCCGCACCCCAGGTCAGCCCGGTCAGGCGCGGCAGCGGGGCGCTGGCATAGGCCGGGATCGTGATCGCCGCACCGGCAGTTTCGCTGACCAGGGGCAGGATCTTGATCGAATTGGCGGCCAGGCCAGCCCGGCCTTCCAGCTCATAGATCTCGGCCGACAATTGCTGGACCGATTCGGGGCCAGCGCTTTTGGGCAGCATGATCCCGTCGGGCGCGCCGGGCAGCACTGCAAGCAGGTCATCGCGCCACATCCGGCTGTCGAGCGCGTTGATCCGCACCCAGCGGCCCTGGCGCTTGCCATCGGTCACCTGGGCGCGGTGCGCCGAAAGCCAGCTGGCGGTCAGCTCGCGGGCGCGCTGTTTGTTGTCATGGGTGACCGAATCCTCAAGGTCGAGGATCAGCACATCGGCCCCGGTCGCGGCGGCCTTGGACAGCTTCTTTTCGCTGTCGCCCGGAACGAACAGCCATGACCGTACTGGCATAGGTGCGACCCCTCCTGATCAATGTCCTTCCCCCCTCCCCGGCGGGGAGGGGTCGGGGGTGGGGGAACCACGCTGGCGTTGAACCCCCACCCCAACCCCTCCCCCTTGGGTAGGGGCTAAGAAAGCCTAAACCGTCTCCAGCGCCGGGTAGTCGATATAGCCTTCCGGTCCTGGCAGATACCAGCTTTTCGGAACGTTAAGATTGGGCGCCCATTCCGCGCCCACGCGGATACGTTCGGCGAGGTCCGGGTTGGAGATATAGGGGCGGCCAAAGCTGATCGCTTCGCACCGGCCCGAGGAGACATCGGCGTCGGCCTCTGCCGCGGTGTAGTCCGAATTGAGCACCAGCGGGCCGGTGTAGATCGAGCGGATCAGGCCGTCCTGCTTGGGCACCTGGGTCCGCCCGAAAGTGCCTTCCGGCCCCGGCTGGCGCAGCTCGACGAAAGCCAGCTTCAGCTCTTCGCAGACCCTGGCCGCCGCGCCGAAGATGCTGGCCGGATCGGGATCGTCGCAGCCTTGCGTCTCGCCATTGGGCGACAGGCGAATGCCGACCCGCTCCGCGCCCCACACCGCGATGATCGCTTCGAGCACTTCGCGCATGAAGCGGGTGCGGTTTTCAGGGCTGCCGCCGTATTCATCGGTACGCAGGTTGGTGGAGCTGCGCAGGAACTGATCGACCAGATAGCCGTTGGCGCCGTGGAGCTGGACCCCATCGAACCCTGCGGCCTTGGCACTGGCGGCGGCGCGGGCATAGTCTTCACAGATCCGGGCGATATCCGCTTTGGTTGCGGCGCGGGCCTGTTCGTGCGGCTTGCGGCCCGTGGGCGTGTGGGCATGGTCAGGCGCGGTGGTCGCGCTGGCCGAGACGCCGGGTTCGCCGCCGAGGAAATCTGGGTGGACGATCCGGCCCATGTGCCACAGCTGCAGCACGATCTTGCCGCCCGCGTCATGCACGGCGCGGGTCACGCCCTTCCAGCCTTCGGTCTGCGCTTCGTTCCACGCGCCGGGAGCGGCCGGCCAGCCGAGGCCCTCAACCGAAATCCCGGTCGCTTCGCTGATGATCAGCCCGGCGCCGCTGCGCTGGCGGTAGTATTCGGTCATCATCGCGTTGGGCACGGAGCCGGGATCGGAGCGCCCGCGGGTCAGCGGGGCCATCAGGATCCGGTTCTTCGCTTCAATCGCGCCAAGGCTCAGCGGCTGGAACAAGGCTTCGTGCAAGGCAGCGTCTCCATCGATTTCGTTTTGCAATTGGTTTTGCTCCGCTAAGGCATGGGCATGACCAATGCAATGGGGGGAACGGCGCACGAACGCTCGGGCAAGGCGCTGCATTTCGCGGCGCTGCTGGGCGGCAATGTGGCTTTGGCGGTGGGGCCGTGGTTCGTGCGCCATGCCGATAGCGGGCCAGTCAGCGCCGGGTTCTGGCGCTTGCTGCTGGCCTTGCCGCTGCTGTTCCTGCTGGCGCGGGTCAATCGTGAGCGGGTGACCGGTTACAGCCGCGCCACCTGGCTGGCGATTGCCGGGGCGGGGATTTTCTTTGGGCTCGATATTGCCAGCTGGCATATCGGGATCGAGATGACCCGGATGGCCAATGCCACGCTGTTCGGCAACGCCGGCAGCCTGGTCGTCATCGCGGTCGGGCTCTATGCGCTGCACCGCGCGCCGCGCGCCGGCGAGTGGCTGGCCTTTGCCTTGGCAATCGGCGGTTCGGCGATCCTGCTCGGCCGCAGTCTGGAAATCGGCCGTACGACGCTGATCGGCGACCTGTTCTGCATCGCCGCCGGGCTGCTCTATGCCGGATACATCCTGCTGCTGCAGAAACCGCGCGCGACGATGGGCAGCTGGGCGCTGGTCGCCTGGTCGAGCGTCGCCGGGGTGCCGGTAATGCTGGCGGTCGCGCTCTATCTGGGCGAGCCGGTCTGGCCAAGCACCTGGTGGCCGCTGCTTTCGCTGGCGCTGCTGGGGCAGGTCGCCGGGCAGGGGCTGCTGATCTACGCGATGCGCCATTTCACCTCGCTGGTGTTCGGCCTGGCGCTGTTGACCCAGCCCGCGATTGCGGTCGCGGTGGGCTGGCTGGCCTATGGCGAGACGCTGGTCATGGCCGACTTCCTGGGCATGGCGATGGTCGCCGCGGGCCTCGCGCTTGCCCGCTCGACGCAGGACTGATGCTCGGCTAGCCTTCCGGTAAAATCCGGGAGGACTTGCCATGAAACCCTTTGCTCTCGCCCTGTTGCCGCTGGCCGCGCTGGCCCTGCTCCCAGCTGCGGCGGAGCGGCCAGCCCCGCCGGTCAGGTCGGCAAAGGCCATGCCCGCCGACTTGCAGTTCCAGGCGATTTCCAAGCGATTCCTGGCCGAAGCCATGCGGCTCTCGCCGGTCGAGGCCACCGCGATGGGCGAACACAAGTACGATGCCCAGCTGCCCGACATGAGCGCAGCGGGCCGGGCCGAGCGCCGCCGGACCTGGCAGACCTTCCTGGCCCAGCTCGGCCGGATCGACCCGGTGCGGCTGAGCCGCGGCAATCAGGTCAACCTGGCGCTGCTCAAGAACGAGCTGCGCTACCGGATATGGCAGGACCAGACGTTGCAGGACTGGGCCTGGAACGCGCAGATCTACAACGATGTTGCGGCTGGCTCGCTCTACACGCTGGCCGCGCGCGATTTCGCGCCGTGGGATGTGCGGCTGAAGAGTGCCACCGCGCGGATGGAGGCGCTGCCGGCGTTTCTCAAGGCCAGCCGCACTCAGCTGGTGCCGGGCCGCGTGCCGCTGATTTTCGCCCAGACTGTGGCGAAACAGAACGCCGGGATTGTTGAGATTGCCGAGAGCATGCTGGCCCCGCAGGCAGGCGCGCTGAAGGGCGCGGACCGGGCGCGGTTTGACAAGGCGCTGGCGGGGCTGAAGCTGGCGGTGGCCGACCAACAGAAGTGGCTCGATACGGTGCTGGTCCCCGCAGCCAAGGGCGATTTCCGGCTTGGCACCAGGCTCTACGACCAGAAAATGAAATTCGCGCTGATGAGCGACCTGACCCGGCCTGAACTGAAAGCGCGGGCGCTGGCATCGAAAGCCGCGATCCGGGAAGAGATGTATGAGCTGTCGCGCAAGGTGCTGGCCGCGCAAGGCTCGGACAAGGCGCTCGCCATGCCTGACAAGCCGACGCCCGAGCAGCAACAGGCGGTGATCGAAGCCGCGCTCCAGCTCAGCTACGCCAAGCGCCCGCCGCGCGACCAGCTCGAACAGCGCGCCCGCGAAACCACCGCGCAGGCGACCGAATTCGTCCGCGCGAAGGGCTTCATCCGGATGCCCGAAGGCCCGGTAAAGATCATCACCATGCCCAAGTTCCAGCAGGGCAATTCGGTCGCCTACAACGACCCGCCGGGGGTGTTCGAAAAGAACGGGCAGAACTTCTACGCGGTCAGCCCGATCCCCGATGACTGGACCGATGCGCAAGCGACAAGCTTCCTGACCGAATACAACGACTACATGATTCACGACCTGTCGATCCACGAGGCGATGCCCGGGCATTACCTCCAGCTCGACCACGCCAACCGCACCGACGATGTGCTGCGCGCCTACCTGGGATCGGGGCCGTTCGTTGAGGGCTGGGCGGTCTATGCCGAAGGGGTGATGAAGGACGAAGGCTATCTGAACGGCGATCCGCTGTTCGGTCTGACCGTGCTCAAGATGCGGCTGCGCAGTGTCACCAACACGCTGCTCGATATTGGCATCCAGACCGAAGGCATGACCCGCGATTCTGCGATGGAGCTGATGCAGAAAGGCGCCTTCCAGGCCGAGCGTGAAGCGGCAGGGAAGTGGGTGCGGGCTTCGCTCTCGTCGGTCCAGCTGCTGAGCTATTTCACCGGCTACACCGAACATATGGCGCTGCGCGAAGAGGCCAAGCAGCGCTGGGGCAAGGACTATACGCTGCGGCGCTATAACGACACGGTACTGAGCTATGGCTCGCCGCCGGTGAAGTATGTGCGGGCGATGATGTTTGGGCTGCCGGTGGGGTAGCGTCAGGCGGCCTTGCGCTTGGGGTGCGAGGCATCCCAGCCCTTGCAGGCCAGCAGGATCGCTTTCGGAACCGGGCGAGTGCCGTTGGAGTAGTAAGCGACTGTGCGGCGCGACAGGCCCAGCTCGTCCGCCGCGCGCGCCAGTGACAGGCCATTGGCCAGCCGCCATTGAAGGAACTGACGGGCATCGTCCCGACCGATCGCGGTCAGCGTTTCAAGCCACAGCGAGTCCGCGCCAAGCTCGGTGCCATCGGCCCATTCCAGGCTGTGACCCCATTCGCCCAGCGTGACTGGCCCCTTGGCCGAGGGTGCTTCGAGTTCGGCGGCGGTCCCGTCCGACCACAGCAGGAACAGCTTTCCGCCCTCGCGCAGTTCAGCCCGTTCGATCGTGCGCATCCAATCGGCGTTCATGGGTTCAACTCCTGCCATTTGGCCAGCAATTCGGCCTGCCGCTCCGCCGCCCAGCCCAGCGCCTCAACCAGCACCCGGCGCGGCACAGAGCCGATGATCACCTCCAGAGTGGCAATCGCCATCGAAGCGCGAAAGCCTGGCCCCTCGATATGAAAATGCGGAATGCCGTGGTCGGCGGCATAGACCGCGATCTTCCAATTAGGTCCGCGATGGAGGGTGACCATGAGGCGGATTGTAGTGCAAATGGTGCACTATGGCAAGTATACTGCTTGGCGTCAGTGATGTTGTTTAGCTTAGCGCTGCCGCCGCTTCCCGTTAAGTCCTGTGCTTGGATCCATGACGCCTATCCAATGCTGCTCCCGCAAGTTCAGTTCGTCGCGGCTGCAATTCTCTAGAATTGTTAGGGTGACGCTTGTTCCGCCTCTTGCTGCATCCGCCAATGCTCGATGTATCGCTCGAAATCCGGAAGGGTCCTTGGGGCGGTAAGGGATGCCGTTAAGAAGGCGAAATACATTCCTTGGGTACTCATTCAAGAGTCTCGATCGCTTGGTAAATCGACCTACATAGACGGGGAAATTTGCTATTTCCCAGAGGTATATTCCTGGAAGTTCGAGGCAAGAATTGTCCCGTCGCTTGATTGTGAACCAATCAGTCGGGTACATTTGCCTCACCGCCCCCCCAAATCCCCCTTGCCAACCGTGCCGCCGGCCATCTCCAGCATCCGGTCCAGGCTCTTCTTGGCCTGCAACCGCAGCCCCTCTTCAATCTGGATCTGCGGCTTCAGATCGCGCAGCGCGAGGTAGAGCTTCTCGAGCGTGTTGAGCGCCATGTAGGGGCAGATGTTGCAGGCGCACTGGCCGTCGGCGCCGGGCGCGCCGATGAAGTGTTTGTTCGGTAGGGCCAGTTCCATCTGGTGGATGATGTGCGGTTCGGTGGCGACGATCAGCGTGTTGCCGGGGAAGGTCTTGGCGAAGTTCAGAATCCCGCTGGTACTGCCGACATAGTCCGCATGGTCGATGATATGCGGCGGGCATTCGGGGTGCGCGGCGACCGGCGCGCCGGGGTGTTGGGCCTTGAGCTTGAGCAGCTCGGTCTCGCTAAAGGCTTCGTGGACGATGCAGACGCCCGGCCAGAGCAGCATCTCACGGTCGAACTTGCGGGAGAGGTAGCCGCCCAGATGCCGGTCGGGGCCAAAGATGATCTTCTGGTCCTTGGGGATCTGGGCCAGGATCGTCTCGGCGCTGGAGCTGGTGACGATCACGTCGCTGAGCGCTTTCACTTCGGTTGAGCAGTTGATGTAGGTCAGCGCGATGTGATCGGGGTTGGCCTTCCTGAACTGCGCGAACTTTTCGGGCGGGCACGAATCCTCAAGGCTGCACCCGGCGTCGAGATCGGGCAGCACCACGATCTTTTCGGGCGCCAGGATCTTGGCGGTTTCGGCCATGAATTTGACCCCGCAAAAGGCGATCACCTCGGCATCGGTGGCGGCGGCCTTTTTCGACAGTTCCAGACTGTCGCCGATATAGTCGGCCAGGTCCTGGATCTCCGGCTTCTGATAATAGTGCGCCAGGATAATCGCGTTGCGGTCCTTGCGCAGCCGCTCGATCTCGGCGCGGATGTCGATGCCGGTGAGGTTTTCGGTCTGGATGGTCATTGGGGCACCCTTGATTGCAGCAGTGCCCCAGATGGCCCGTCAGGCCGGACTAATCAAGGCACGTAAGCCTCCATCGGCCGCGCCGCGCCGGGATATCCTTCCATCACCGAGCGGGTCAGCTCGACTGCCCAGGGCTGATAGGCCAGCAGCTCGCCCAACACGACCCAGCCCAGCCCCGCCGCCAGCGCGACGAACCAGGCCGGATGGACCGCACCCTTGACGCGGCTGTCGCGCCACATCCCGGTCAGCACGAACAGCATGCCGATGGCATTGGTGATCTCCCAGGCCCAGGGCACCAGCAGCGGGGTAGGCACCAGGCGGCCAAAACCCGGGCCCATGATCGAGGCCATGGCCCCCAGCATCAGCCGCCGGTGCCAGTCGGTGCGCTTGCGCATCCTGACCGCGACGCCAACCATTCCGGCAAAGGCCAGCAGTCCGATCGGGTTGCTGATCATGAACTCGTTCGCATCGAAGAAGAACGGTCCGCCGGTGCGGCGCATCGAGGTCACGGTGATCGCGATGCCCATGACCACCATCAGCGGCACCCACACCGCCGAGAGCCAGCCGAGCCGCCGGTGCAGCGCCAGATTGCCGCTCGCCACCAGGCCAACCTGGGTGACGAACAAGGCGATCCAGCCGAAGAAGACTGCCGCGTGCAGATGATAGACCAGCGGCACGGCAAAGCTGGAACGGCCCATCGCCAGGTTCACCGTGAATCCTGCGACCAGCACCGCAGCCATGGTGCAGGCCATCCTGAAGAAAAAGCGCTCTTCGCTACCGGCAAGCGCAGCGTCGGTGGAATTGGGTGCAAGAGTCGCCATCGAGAATTCTCCCCCTTTTGGCGCGACCCATGATTGATACCTGTCAGCGCGGAGTTTGCTCTCCGTCGAACGTCACTTCTACTGTAACATTACCGTATCCTGCAACCTGCAAGGGGATCGCCAGGTTTTGGCGCATTGCGCCTTTGGCGGCATCGCGGGCCAGATTCAGCAGCACCGGATTGCGCGCCTGATCGCCCGCCAGCCTTTCGGCCAGCAGGGTGTTGTCGCGGGTCAGCTTGGCCTGGGCATCGCCGGTGATCCACACCCCTTCGCGAAGGTACTGCGCATGGGCCTCGTCAAGGTTGGGTTTGGACAGTTCGAGCGGCGGCAGGGTGACGCTGAGCTTCTGGCCCGGTTCGTCCCAGGTCATCCGCGCCTTGTCCATCTTGGACAGGTCGATCGTGTAATCGACCCGCGCCGGAATCACCGCGATCTGGCGGCTTTTGAGGATGCCGAAAATGCGCACATCATCGGCGCTGACCACCGGCGCGAGCTGCGCGGAAAAGACGGTCAGCCGGTCCTGCTTTTCAAAAGCGAGCAGACTGGCGGCGACTGGATCGCCGTGGTCGGGCGAAAGCGATTTGATCGCGTACCACCCGCCCAGCACCGCCAGCGCCAGCGCGGAAACCGCAGGCAGGGTGATCAGCGGACGGGATTGAATCAGACGAGTATCCATTGGTCGCCTTCGCTGGTGACGCGCCCCCGGTGTCTGAGGTCGATCAAGTGGGCCAGGACCGAACGCCCCGCCGCTCCGATCAACCGCGGATCGAGTCCCTTGTACATCGCCGTGACCATATCGGGAATGACCTGCGGATCCTGCTCCAGCAGCCGCAAGATCTGCGCCTCGCGGCTACGCCGGTGGCCCAGCATGCCGCGCACCAGCTGGCGCGGCTTGGTCACTGCCGGGCCGTGGGCGGGGTAATAGACCGTGTCCGCGCGGGCATAGAGCTTGTCGAGGCTGGCCATATAGGCGGCCATGTCGCCATCGGGCGGGCTGACCACGCTGGTCGACCAGGCCATCACATGATCGCCGGTGAACAGCGCGCCGCTTTCGACCAGTGAATAGCAGAGGTGGTTGCTGGTATGCCCCGGCGTGGCGACCGCCTCGATCGTCCAGCCCTGGCCCGAAATGCGCTCGCCATCGGTCAGCACCCGGTCAGGCGCATAGTCGGGATCGAAGGCGGCGTCGGCGCGGGGGCCGTCATCCTCCATCGCCAGCGGCGCGCAGCCGATGATCGGCGCACCGGTCAGCGCCTTGAGTTCGGCGGCGGCGGGGGAGTGGTCGCGGTGGGTGTGGGTGCATAGGATCGCTGCGATCCGCGCCGAACCGACCGCCGCCAGGATCGCATCGACATGGCCTTCGCCATGGGTGTCAGCGTGGCCAGCCACACCTGTTCCGGCGGGCCCCGGATCGATCACCGCGACATCGTTCTGGCTGCCCACCAGGTAAGTCTGGGTGCCGGTATAGGTATAGTGCGAGGCATTGGGCGCCAGCACGCGGCGGACCAGCGGCTCGCAGAGTTCGGAAAGGCCGGTCGGCCAGGGCTTGGGGGGCGCATCCATCACCAAGGATATGGGGACGCCGCGCCCCGCTGTCGAGCCGCAATCAGTGCTGCCCGCGTGCTTCCAGCCGTTCGCGCAGCGCGGCGATCGCGCTGGGCTGCGAGGGATCGCTTGTCCGCCAGCCGTTGTCGATCCGTTTAAGCCGCGCGTGGAACCGCTCCGTCGCCTGGATCAGTGCGCGGGTATCGGCATCGAGCAAAGCCATCCGCGCCGGATCGCTTTCGGGAAAATCGGCCAGCTTGCCATAGCGGCGCAGTTGGAACTCGCTGAGCTCACCCGCAAAATAGGCCCGGTGATTGAGCAGCCAGGCAACCGCGTGCATCATCCGCGTGGTGGTACGCAGCGCCTCGCACGACAAGGCAACCCGCGGCTCGTCCTCCTCGCCGGCCGCATCCATGCGTCCCGACAGCGCAAACACCGCGCGCACGTCGTCCGACAGGACGAGCGCTTCGCAGTACAGACCCTCGATGATCCGCGGATTGATACTTGCCGGTTTGGCCATGCGGGATGCGATAGGCGCAGGTATGGCCCATTGCCAATCGGGTGACGGCGCAGTTTTGCACATCATATTGGGACTGTCCCCAAAGGGAACGTTTTTTGCTGGTGCGGACAGGCATCCGTAGATTCTTTTCGGGGTGCGCTGATCGCCTCCGCGATCAGCTAGCAACACCGGCCCGCTCCCCCTGCCCGACCACCCCTATGGTACCATCGCTG
>JAGXTB010000007.1 GCA_018334165.1 Sphingomonadales bacterium
GGTGGCATGCCCACCGCGCCTGCCCATCATGTCATCATCGACATCGGCTCGAACTCCATCCGCCTGGTCGTGTTCGGACCCGGCCGCGAAGTGCTCTACAACGACAAGGTCCTGGCTGGCCTCGGCCGCGGCGTGGTCGCCTCTGGCCGGATCGACCGCGAGGCGCGCGCGCTCGCGCTCTCGACGCTCAAGCGGTACGCCGCGTTGCTTGGCCTGATCAAACCAAGCCAGCTCCGCGTAGTCGCGACCGCCGCGGTTCGCGAGGCGGAGAACGGCGCGGAATTTCTCGCCGCGGTGCGCGCGTTGGGGCTGCCGGCCGAACTGCTTTCGGGCGAGGACGAGGCGCGCGGCTCGGCCTGGGGGGTGCTGGCTCATTTCCCCGATGCGCGCGGCGTAGTCGCCGATCTGGGCGGGGGCAGCCTCGAGCTGGCCCGCGTTGGCGATGGGGCAGTTCACGAATGCGTCTCGTTCCCGCTGGGCGTGCTGCGCATCGCCGCGATTCGGGCCGAGGGGCGCGGGCGGCTGCGCAAGGCGGTCAAGAAGGCGCTCGCTCCGCTCGACTGGACCCGGCAGGTCGCCGGACAGGAGCTCTATCTGGTCGGCGGGGCCTGGCGGGCTTTGGCCAAGATCGAAGCACGGCTGGGCAAGCACGATCCCTCGGCCTCGTTCGCTCCCGACGAGGCGCGGCGGCTCAAGATCTATGCCCGCAGGATGGGGCCTGAATGGCTCGCCACGCTACCCGGGATCAGCGCGGCGCGTTCGGTCCAGCTGGAACATGCCGCCGCACTGCTGGCGGCCTTGGTGGGAGAGCTGGCTCCGGCCAGCGTCACGATCACCCGGGCAGGCCTGCGCGAAGGGCTCGTTGCCGGTCCGCCCTGAGGTTATCCACCTTATTAAGTCACCCCAGCGCCGCACAGCGGGTTGAAGCGCGATTCGGCATGAGTCATGGGAATGACATGTGGCAGCTTTACCAATTCCCCCTGTGCCCTTTCAGTCGCAAGGTCCGCCTGCTGTTGAGCGAGAAGGGCGTGCCCTATGAATTGTGGCGCGAGAACCCGTGGGAAGCGCGAGACGAATTCCTCGCGCTCAATCCCGCCGGGCGCACCCCGGTGCTGCACGATCCCGCCAAGGGCCTGACCCTGATCGACAGCCGGGCAATTTGCGAATATTTCGAGGAAACGGTTGAAAAGCAGCCGATGATCAACGGCACTTCGGCAAACCGCGCCGAAATCCGCCGCCTGGTCGCGCTGTTTGACGAGAATTTCTACGGCGATGTCACCGCGCCCCTGCTGCACGAGCGGATGAAGAAGCGGCTGGTCTACCGCGTCTTGCCCGACAGCCGGGTACTGCGTGAGGCGATGAAGCTGGCCCACGAGCACCTCTACTACATCGACCACCTGGTCGATCACCGCCAGTGGCTGGCCGGCGCAACGATGAGCCTGGCCGACCTCGCCGCCGCCGCGCAGATCTCGGTCGCGGACTACCTTGGCGGGCTTGACTGGTCGGGCCACGAACAGGCCGCGGCCTGGTACGCCGTGTTCAAGAGCCGCCCCAGTTTCCGCCCTTTGCTGGCCGAACGGATGGAAGTGATCCAGCCGCCCAGCCACTACGGTGACGTGAACGCCTAACAATCTTCGCGGCTTTGCTCACAGAGCGTTGACACCCCCGCGCCGCCCGGCTAGTGGCGCGCTCCTACCCGGCACCGATGCGTTTTGCGCGGTGCCACCCGTGCCCAGATGGCGGAATTGGTAGACGCACCAGCTTCAGGTGCTGGCGCTCGCAAGGGCGTGGAGGTTCGAGTCCTCTTCTGGGCACCAAAACTCCTGCGGGAGTGGCATCAAAATCCTTGAAAAAACCGCAGAAATCTGCCAGTTTCTGGAGGATTTTGATGCCGCGTGTTTCACGCTGTTTCAGGCCGTGCCCCCACAATTCGGGGCATGGAACGGGGCATATGCCCCGACATGCCCCTTTCTTGCGAAAGGTCATGCCCCCAAATGCCCCTGATAGCCCCGCAAATCCGGGCCTTTGCGCCTGCTGCTACCCCCTACAAGAAGACCGATGAGCGCGGCCTCTACCTGGAGGTCTTCCCCAACGGCTCGAAACTCTGGCGGCTCAAGTATTATGTCGCCGGAAAGGAAAAGCGCATTGCGCTGGGGGCATGGCCCGAAGTCACCCTGCAAAAGGCTCGCCATGCGCGGGATGAGCTGCGCCTCCGGATCGCCAACGGCGAAGACCCGTCTCTGACCCGCAAGCGAGACAAGGCCACAGCCAAGATCAGCGCCGCAAACACCTTCGAATCGGTCGCCCGGGAGTACATCGAGGAAAAGATGGTTGGCGAAGGTCGGGCCGAAGGCACTCTGCTCAAGGCGCGCTGGTTCCTCGACCTGCTCAAGCCTGCGATCGGCAGTATGCCGATTTCGGATGTCGATCCGCAGATGATGCTGGCTCCCCTCAAGAAGCTGGAGGCGCGGGGCAACCGGGAGACCGCAAAGAAGTGCCGCTCGTTCGCAAGCCGCGTGTTCCGCTACGGGGCCGCAACCGGACGCTGCACCATTGATCCTACCGCGATCCTCAAGGGCGCGCTGCTGACGCCCCAGGCGCGGCACTATGCCGCCATCCTCGAACCGGACAAGCTCGGCGAACTGCTGCGGGCCATCGACAGCTTCGAATGCTACCCGATCACCAAGCTTGCCTTGAAGATCGCCCCGCACATCTTCGTGCGCCCTGGCGAAATGCGTCATGGGGACTGGGACGAGATCGATCTCGACAAGGCGATTTGGACCATCCCGGCAGGAAAGATGAAGGCGCGGCGCACCCACGCGGTGCCGCTGTCACGGCAGGTGGTCGAACTCTTCAAGGAGCTCAAGGACGTGTCCGGCGGCAAGGGCTACATGTTCCCGGCCTTCCACACCCGCCTGCGCCCGATGAGCGAAAATACCATCAACGCTGCCTTCCGCCGCATGGGCTTCGCCAAGGATGAAATGACCGCCCACGGTTTCCGCTCGACCGCTTCCTCGTTTCTCAACGAATGTGGCAAATGGCATCCTGACGCCATCGAACGCGCGCTGGCTCACGGCGACAGCAATGCTATTCGCGGCATCTACAATCGCGGCAATTATTGGGCCGAGCGCGTGCGCATGGCTCAATGGTGGAGTGACTACCTGGACCATCTCCGTGGCGGGGCCGCAACCGCCCCAGAAAATTGGTAGGGCTAGCCGGGCGCGCCCACGCCCGGCTTCTCGAAGCTGTCAATCGTCGGCGGGCTTTCCGTTGGCGCGGGCGAGGATCGCGAAGCCATCGGCGATCATGTCCACGCCGTAGCGGGTTGAGCCTTCGGCCTCATAGCTGGCCTGGCGCACGCGCCCGGTGATCCGCACCAGGTCGCCGGTCGCGGCTTTCGCCAGCCGGTCGCGCAGCTTGCCGGACAGGGTGTCGCGGTTCCAGTGGGGATCGGACTTCCATTCGTCGCCGTCGCGGCGGTTGTAGTTGGCGGCGACCGAGATGTGGGTGACCTCCCTGGCGGCGTCGATCTTGCCGATGCGACCGATGATGTGGAATTCGGCTATGTTCCGCATGGTGCTTCTCCTGTTCGTGCCAGGCGAACTGTCCTGACGGACATGGCAGGGCCGCGCGCGCCAGTAGCGGGGCGGCTTGACAACTTCCGGTTTTAACTCCACAGATGAGGGAGGAAAACCAGAAGTGAGGTCGAAAGTGCTAGTTCTTCGGACAAAGGATTGGGAGGTCTCGCAGCGCCTCCGTGAACTCGGACTGGACCTGGAAGGTATGCAGTCGGTCTCACGGGCCGGTTATCGCGCGCGCGTGGGTTGCTCGCCGCTCCATCCCCCGACCTTCCCCGGAACATCGGCATGGGCTGCCTGCGTTCACGGCCTTCGCAGTCAGTACATTCCGGCGGGCTGGCGGTTTGCTGACCCGGGTAATTTCTCGATGACGATCAACGATGCGCGCAAGATTTACATCGTTTGCGCGACTGGCGATGAGGCTTCGGGAAAACTTATCGGCCGCACTCCCACGACGAAGACGCCGAAAGGTCAGAGAACCGAAATTGCAGTCAAGCGTCAAGGTGAACTCTGGCCCGAAGCTGTGCCCGATGAGGCCGCTGTCGCTGGAGGTGTGGGCGGTTATATGGCCTTCTGGTTCCTGCTGAATATCGAGGGGCGGCGGATTTTTTCGGAGCTTTCTTCCCCCTCTGAAATTCGCAAGGGTAAAATCACCTCTTGGAGCGAGAGGAATATCCTCCCGGTCATTGATCTGGATGACAGTCCGATCGCCGGGACACGTGGCCCGCGTGATGGCTTTACTGGCGAGTTCGATATCCCTGTTCAACGCATCGCATAGGTTTGCCTATGTTCAACGGAGAGAAATTGGCGCTTGCGCGCCGCCGAATGGGATTCACGAAAGTAGCATTGGCGCAAAAGGCAAAGATTACCACCCGCGCTCTCAATGCTTTCGAGAACGGCGAATATGCGCCGAGCGAGGCTACCGAGCAGCTTCTTGCGCAATCCCTCGGATTTCCAGCGTCCTTCTTTTACGGGGAATCGCTGGAAGAACTGGACGAGCAAGGAGTCAGCTTTCGATCGCTCAAGCGGATGACCGCCAGTCAGAAGCATGCCGCTTTGGCGGCAGGCTCATTCGCCTATGAGATTAACAAGTGGATCGACTATCGTTTTTCGCTGCCCGCGCCGAACGTGCCGAACCTGCACGGTGAATCGCCGAGCAACGCCGCTCGCATTGTTCGGGATGAATGGGGCATCGGCAAGCTATCGATTAGCAACATGATCCACCTGGTCGAAGCCAACGGCGTCCGGGTCTACTCATTGTTCGAGAATGCCAAGGAGGTCGATGCCTTTTCAGTTTGGAACGGCAACACCCCGTTCATCTTCAGCAACCGGCTGAAATCGTCAGCGCACCGCAGGTTCGACATCGCTCATGAATTGGGACACCTTGTCCTGCATCGGCACGGCGCACCGTCCGGCCCCGCAGCGGAAAAGGAAGCGGATCAGTTCGCTTCAGCATTCCTGATGCCTTCCGACACGATCAAGGCGATTGGCTTTCACATCGAATCGCTCGATGCAGTGCTGCGGCTCAAGGAACGCTGGATGGTTTCGCCAGGCGCTCTCACCCGGCGCCTAAAAGATACAGGCATGATTAGCGAATGGACTTACAGATCGCTTTGTATCGAGATTAGCCAAAGGGGCTACCGCACCAGTGAGCCCAATGATTATCCCCACGAAACTTCGAAGGTCTGGCAGAAGATAACGGAATCGCTGAGAATCACGGGACAAACTTTGCAATCGATCTCCGAGGATATCGGCGTTCCCTACGACGAGTTGCAGAAACTTGTTTGGGGGTTGGTAACCGTTGGCATCTCGTCGGATGGCTTGCCAATCCAATCAGCAAGGCGCGGGAGTCTGAAGCTCGTGAATTGATCTCAAATGCTGTTTGGGCGGAGCGTTAATCGAACACGGCCTATTTTATCAGCGGATTGCGGCCCGCCCGTGGGCGGGCCGCCAAATTCCGGCACCGATCAGAACAATTCGAGCGGATCCCGCATCGGATCCCAGAAACCGATATCGAGCGACTTCTGGCCACGTCGTGGCTGCATCGGCAACCCCGCCTGAAACTGCAAGCGCTCGCCTAGTCTGACTAGCTGCACGCCGGGCATGGTGATCTGGTTCGGATCAGGTTCGGCAACGCGAACCGGCTGCTTGCGCCTCGCCATAGATCAGCCTTCCCTCAATATTCGCTGGCAAGCATGATGGACAGCACCCGCCGGGTCACGGCGGGATTGGCCGGGTCTTCGCTGCCGAACCGCAAGGCGCGGTCATAGGCGTCTATCTTCCAGAACACTTTTTCGACGGCCTTGCCCTGCGCCGGGTAGCTGGTGGTCCAGCGGCCACCCGCATCCCGATAGATCGCCCCGAAATCGCGCTCGCCATAGGGATCATTGTCCGGCGTGAAGGCGTCGTATGTCTCGACCAGCTCACCGGCAGCGGCGAAACCAGAGCAACGCTTGGCAAGGGGCGATACCAGGACATCCTGACGAATTTTGCGCCCCGCGCGAAGAACCGCGCGGGCATGAAAGGCTTGCCGCAGGATGAAGAGATCGACCTCCTGATCGCGACGGATTGTATATCGGAAGGCCAGAACCTTCAGGATGCCGACCTGTTGATCAACTTCGACATTCACTGGAATCCTGTCAGACTGATCCAGCGCTTCGGGCGGATCGACCGTATCGGAAGCCTTCACGACAGCATCAGGATGGTCAATTTCTGGCCCACGCCGGACCTGAACCACTACATCAATCTCAAGGGGCGGGTTGAAGCCCGCATGGCGCTAGTTGACCTCTCCGCGACCGGCGAAGACAACATCCTCGCCGATGCCAAGAATGCAGCTGAGGCCGATCTCAAGTGGCGCGACAAGCAGTTGTTGCGCTTGAAGGACGAAGTTTTCGATCTCGAAGACGAGCAGGAGGGCGTGACCCTCGCGGAGTTCTCGCTCGAAGACTTCCGAGCTGACCTCCTTCACTTCTCGCGCCAAAATCAAGCCGAACTGGAAGATGCACCAATCGGTATCAGCGCGATTGTGCCGCCCGATGGCCAAGGTGCGGCATTTGATCCGGGCGTGGTCTTTTGCCTCAAACGCAATGGAAAGCAGCTTGCCCAAGAACAAAAACCCGTGGGCGGTCTCGATCCCTTTTTCCTCGTCTACGTCCGGGACGACGGGTCGATCCGGCATGGATTTGCCGCGCCCAAGACAATTCTCGATGCCATGCGCGCCATGTGTGTTGGGCGCACCGAATCCATTACCGCGCTGTGCGAGGTTTTTGATCGGGAATGCAAGTGCGGCATACCGCTTGTGTTTCACTTCGCACTCGGTGGCCGCGACCAGAATGCAATCGAGGACCTTGGCTCCCAACAAGTCCGCGACAGGCTGAGTGCGCTTCAAGCCACAAAAGCGCGCGAAAGCCTCGTCGAGCGCCAAGGCGCTGTCAGGCTGTGCTGCTACTGAGGGCGCTGGCCTCCCTGTCATGCAACGAATATTGTGGATTCAATGGATTGAGGCAAGTGCGTGTTCCAATGCCACTTAGCGGCGCTGCCGTCCTTGCTGGGACTCTGCAGCCCCGAATTTCAACGCGCCGTTGAAATTCCAATTTCATTGAAATCCCTCTTGCCATTTTCAACAGAATCGCATATTCAACATCGCGATGAACCAGTATTCTCCATTGAACGCAGAGCGACGGGCAGCACGCGTCCTCGAAGACCTGCTTGCGGAGATCCCGCAGGTCGAGGTTGCGAGTATGAGGCGTGAAGTATCGTTGATCGGCGACTATCGGTTCGACGTTGTCGCCGACATGGCTTTTGCCGGACGCCCCGCCCAACTCGTTGTAGAGGTGAAAGCCAATGGCCAACCTCGCGTAATCCGCGAGGCCGCGATCAAACTGAAGCGGCTCCTGCGCGATCAGAGCCAAGGCGCGGTGCCACTGATAATGGCTCCCTATCTTTCCGACCAGGCGCGTGCTGTCTGCAAGGAAGAGGAAATCGGCTATGCCGATTTCCTCGGCAACGCACATATCGTCTTCGACACAGTCTATATTGACCGTCAGGTCGCTGACCGACCGGAGCCGGAGCGGCGTGCGCTGCGTTCGCTGTCCAAGCCCAAAACCGCGCGCATACTGCGGCTCCTGCTGCGCGACCCTAGCCAGGTCTGGCGGGTAAACAGTCTCGCCGAGGCAGCGCAAGTCAGCGTCGGCATGGTCAGCACGGTTGGCAAGGTTCTGCGCGAACGGGGCTGGGCCGAGCAGACAGGCGATGGCCTTGCACTGATTGATCCGAATGACCTGCTGGACAGCTGGGCCGAGGAATATGTGCCGCCCAAGACCGAGGAGCTGAGGCTCTACACCCACCTTCATGGCGATGCCCTGCCAAACCGCGTCCGCTCGGCAGCATCGCACGATGGCCGGTTTGTGCTCGCCGGGTTTTCAGCGGCGGATTGGCTCGCACCCTATGTGCGCCAGTCCACGACCTACTTCTATGCCGACGAGCAAGGGGCTGAAGCGCTCAAGCAGGCACTTGATCTCACGCCATCCGCCAAGGGCGCAAACTGCGTGATCCGCATTCCCGACGAGGATGGCGTGCTCGAAGATCATGTCGAGGCGGCGGATGGATTGCAGGTTACCAGCCCGGTCCAGACCTATCTCGACCTGCTGCAACTTGGTGAGCGCGGGCGCGAGGGCGCCGAACACCTGCGCAGCCAAAAGCTCAAGTGGTCACGATGAACCAGGAACCACAATCAGCCAACGATTATTCCGACCGCATCAGTGCGGCTGTCCGCTCCGTGCTCGTGGAAATCGGTCAAACCCTCGGAAGCTATCGCGGCAAGTTCGCGGTGATCGGCGGCGCTGTGCCGTGGCTGCTGCTCGAAGACAGCGACATGAAGCATGTGGGGACGCTTGATATCGACCTCAGCCTCAATGCCGAGGCGCTCGCAGAGGATGAACAATATGCGGGTCTGGTCGAAGCCTTGCGTGAGCAAGGCTATGGCACCCGCGAAGAGCTCAGGAACTTCCGCATGGTTCGGACGATTGATCCTGCCGACGGCGGCGCACCGATCGATATCATTATCGATTTCCTGCGCCCCTACGATGCGGTGATCGAAAAGAACAAGCCGCCGATAACAGTAGACTTCGCAACCCAGCGCGCCTTCGGGGCTGATCTCGCGACCCATTTCTACAAGATGGTGGCCATTGAGGGCGACATGCCGAGCGGCGGCAGGAACACGGTCCAGATCGCAGTGGCATCGATCCCGGCATTGCTCGCAATGAAGGGCTATGCGCTCGACGGTCGTTTCAAGCAGAAGGACGCCTACGACGTCTATTTCTCGATCCGGAACTTCCCGGGTGGGATTGAGGCTCTGGTCAGCGAATGCAAACCGCTCCTCGAACACGAAAGCGGCGTAACGGGGTTCCAGCATATCGCAGCAAAATTCACGAACGCGGACGATTTCGGCCCGACCTGCGTGCGCAATTTCGTTGCCGATTCCGATATCATGGAGGACCGCAGTCTCGACGAATGGCAGCAGGACGCCTTCGGTCAGGTCGACGCTTGGGCACGAGCGATGGGGCTGCGCTGATCGACAAGAGAGCCCGCCTTCAAGGCCAAAACTGCTTCCACGCGATCAGCATGATTCATGGCACAGAGCACCCTGAAGAATGCCATATCATGTTAATTTGGGAATTTTCATATGATATGGCATGTATATTACATGTCACGGGCATCCAGAGTTGTTAGCGGTCTTCCGCCCCAAAGCCTGCGCGCCATCGTACAGCTGGGGAGGGACATTTCTGTTGCTCGCCGCCGCCGCAAAATGCCGCAACGGCTCATGGCCGCACACATGTTTGTCTCGGTGCAGACGTTGCAGCGCCTTGAGGGTGGCGACCCAACGGTGGGGCTCGCTGTCCTCGCGAGTGCACTCCACGTGTTGGGTATGACCAGGCGTTTGGCCGAGCTCATTGCTCCCGACACGGACTTGGCGGGCATGAGCGCAGACCTTGCCCGGCTGCCGAAGACGACACATGCCGTCCGAAGCGACGAACTCGACTTCTGATGATCTTGGCGGCTGCAAGGACCCAAAAGGCCAGCTAAGCAACCCGCCGAGAGTGAATAAATTATATCAGAAATCTTGCTACAAGCAGATGCCTTGTGCTACAAAATGAATGTGCCTGAAACACCGTTCAGAGACCCAAATCTTTACTGCGATTCAGACTTGGGGGCATGGCAAGTGGCATTTCAATCTCCGAAATGTATATCTACCAAGTATTTCAAATACTTGAGTATTACTTTGCCGTCCTCTTCTGGGCACCATTTGTTCTTTTCAGAACATCCCAAAAAGTCTATAAGAACCGCAGAAATCCGGGGGAATTGGCCCTCGGATGGTTCCGGATCGTCCCGGCTGTTCCCGGGGGTTCCTGACATTTTTGCGGGCCTTTTGCGGGCCTTTTGCAAAAACGGCTAAGAAAAGGCCCGCACATGGCTTTGGTTGCCCACGTTAAGCCGCGCGCTGTTCATCATAACGAACATGGCGCGCATGCCGCCGCCCACCTCGCCGATGAGTTCACCCAGGCTGTCATCGCCCTCGCCGAAGGCCATGACGCAGGTGGGCGATGCATGGATGCCCAGCTTATGCTCGATCGACAGGCAGCGAACGCCGTTGGGGATTGTCGGCAGTCCCTGCGCGTCGAGCCGGAACTTGGGCACGAGGAATAGCGAAATCCCCTTGGTCCCCGCGGGCGCATCGGGAGTGCGCGCCAGCACCAGATGGACGATGTTGTCGGTCAGGTCGTGTTCGCCAAAGGTGATGAAGATCTTCTGGCCGCGCAGTTTCCACAGGCCAGCGTGATCGCCGTCCGCAACAGGTTCGGCGGTGGTGCGCAGCGCGCCGACATCGCTGCCCGCGCCCGGTTCGGTCAGGTTCATCGTGCCGTTCCATTCGCCCGAAACTAGGCGGGGGAGCCAGACGGACTTCTGTTCCTCCGTACCATAGGCTTCCAGCGCATGAACCGCGCCGGCAGTCAGCAGGTTGATCAGAGTCAGTCCCATGTTGGCCGTGCCAAGCGCTTCCAGAACCGCACTGGCGAGGGCATAGGGCAGGCCCATGCCGCCGTGCTCCATCGGAGCGTCCACACCATTCCATCCGCCTTCCACGCAGCCGCTATAGGCCTGGCGGAAGCCCGGCGGCATGGTGACCCTGCCATCCTCCCAGCGCGGCATCACCGTGTCCCCAATGCGGTTAGTCGGGGCATATTCGCCGGCGGCAAACTGGGCGATGCCGTCGAGCACAGCATCGACCGTATCGCTGTCCGCGTGGGCAAAACGCTCCGCCCCAGCAAGTTCGACGATGCCGGCGACATGATCGAGCACGAAGCGCTGCTCGGCGGTGGGAGCTCGGAATGTCATGTGCGGTAGCTCCAGCTTGGCGTAAGGATCAGGGCCGCGCGGCGGGGACTGCGACTTCGGCAACCAGCAGGCGCGCGCTTGGATTGGCTGCAATTTCGGCAGGATCGTGGCTGGCCGAAGTGCAGATGAACAGGTGGCGCCCCTCGGGTCCGCCCAGCATGACGGCATAGGCATGGGTATCGAGCTCGATACGGTCAGTCACCTCACCGCCTTCGCGTACGCGCAGCACGGCGGGACTGCCGGCCGGGTTTGCGACCCACGCCGCACCTTCGGCGTCCATGCAGATACCATCGGGCTGCACACCCTCGGGCAGGTTTGCGTAGACGCGGCGATTGGCAAGGCCGCCATCGGCATCAAGTTCAAAGGCAGTCAGCCGGAAGCCCTCGGTCTCGGCAACGATCAGTGTCTTGCCATCGGGCGTGATCGCCATTCCGTTCGGAAAGCGCAGGCCGTCTGCAACCTTGGCGACAACGCCGTTTGCGTCGATCCGGGCGATGACACAGGTGTCGACCGGCGAAGCCTCCGGGTTCCAGAAATTGTAGCCAATGTCGCCCACATATGTTCGACCCGCCCGGTCCACTATGGCATCGCTCAGGCAGAACACGGCCACGTCATCAAGTTGCGCCAGGTCATGCACGACGGCTCCGTCCCAGCGCTTCATCTTCAGGCTGAGCGCGTCACTGAACACGGCCGAACCGTCGGGCAGAAAGCCCAGGCCATTGGGCTTGAACGGCAGGGAAAGTTCGGTGCGCAGGTCACCGGCAAGGCTGACCGACTTGATCGCATTGTCGTGAATGTCGATGAACCACAGCCGGTCACCCCGCCAGCGCGGGCTTTCGGTAAAGCGGAGGCCTTGACCCAGGTTGATCAGGATGCGGGGAATGGTCACTCGATCTGTCCAGTTCAATCAGGCACGAAAGCCACGACCCGCGAAGGGGCGGCGCTGCAACCGGCCAGCTTGATCGGGAAGAAGCCAACGTGAAAACCGGTGGGCGGCAGCGCGGCAAGATTGCACAATTGCTGGACGATAAAGGCTTCGCGCTGGGTGATCGCCTTGTGCCCATCCCACAGCAGCCGCTTATCGCCCTGTTCCTGCCACTTGGCATTCATCAGGCGAAAGGGCAGATCCCAGCCCACCGCATCGGTGCCAAGGATCGTCGCGCCCATGGCGGTGAGGTGCAGGGTAGATTCCGCCGACATGCCGGGCTGATTGTAGAACTGCGGGTCGTCCATCGTGAACGCTTCCTGCCCGGTGCGAAGCAGCACCGCGTCGCCCGGCTGGACCGGCCGCCCGACCGCCGCAATCGCCCGGTCTATCATGTCGGGCATGATATATTCGCCGCCCACCGCCCATGGCCGCAGGTCAAGCACCATGCCCGGGCGGTAAAGCTCATTGAGATCGATCTGGTCGATCGTCCGGGCCGGCTTACCCTCGCACTGTGATCCCGAATGAAGCGGCGCATCGACATGGGTGCCGCAGTGGGAATTGAAATCGTTGAGCTGCTCGCTGCCCCAGCCTTCGCCATCGGGCAGGTCAGCATGGGTGCAGCCAAGGCTGGCGCAGAACTCGTCCTTGCCGGCGGCTTCAGCCGGGTTGTTGTAGTCGATCCGCGGTGCCACCACTCCAGCGGCGTGCTGCAGGGCCGGGGGCAGCTTTTCCCGGTTGGCGGGATCGAGCAGCACGGTCAGATCTATCAGGCGCATGGATTTCCGGTTTCCGATCACTTGCTGAGGATATGGACGGCGACCGCCGCTTCCTCGACGCCGATATTGCCGCCGCCATTTTCCTGGATGGCATGGCGCGCGCCTTCGACCTGCCGCGCGCCAGCCTCGCCGCGCAGCTGGGTGACAAGCTCGTAAAGCTGGCCGATGCCGGTGGCGCCGAGGGGATGCCCCTTGGACTCCAGCCCCCCCGACGGGTTCACCGGAAGGCGTCCGCCAATGGTGAAATCGCCGCGCTCTGCCGCCGGCCCCCCTTCGCCCATTGCGACGAAGCCAAGGTTCTCCACCTGGATGATCTCGCCCATGGCGGCGGCATCGTGGACTTCGGCAACATGCATGTCGCTGGGGCCAAGTCCGGCAATTTCATAGGCCTGGCTGGCGGCAAGACGGGCGAGGTTCAGCTCGTGCTGGTCAATGCTGCGGCTGGTGGCAGAGCGTACCACGCTGGCGGCAACCTTGATGCACCGGCTGCGATCCGCGCCGATGCGCTTCAGGCCTTCTTCAGTGCAGATGATCGCTGCCGCCGCGCCATCCGTCACCGGTGCGCACATCGGCAAGGTCAGCGGATAGGTGATCGGCGGAGCGGCCAGCACGTCTTCGATGGAGAAGGGCTTGCGGAACTGCGACCAAGGGTTGTGCACCGAATGCTGGTGGTTCTTGGCAGAGACCGCCGCAATCTGGCGCTGGGTCGTGCCCCAGCGAGCCATGTGATTGCGGCACAGCGCGGCATAGATCGACATGAACCGGCTGAACGGCTTGTCCGATTCCGAACCTTCGGGGAGCACCACGCCCTCGCCCAGCTTGACCAGCCGGGCGTAATTCTCATCGGCGCGGCTGACGTCCCACCCGGCTTCCATCAGCTTGAGCACGGAGAGCTTGTCCTCGACGTTCATCTTCTCCGCGCCCAGCGCCAGCGCGACGTCTGTTGTGCCCGCTTTCAGGCTCTGGACGGCAAGAGCGAAGGCCGATGACCCCGCCGCGCAGCCATTGTCGATGTTGTAGACCGGAAGGCCCTCGATCCCCAGCTTGCCCAGCACCACCTGACCGGGAATGGCAAACTGACCCTGCAAGGGACCATTGGTGATGCCGGCGTAAAAGGCCGTTCCCACGTCCTGCTTGGAGCAGCCCGCGTCGTTGATCGCGCCGTCCACAGCTTCGCGGGCCAGGTCTTCAAGGCTGCGCTCGAAGTGGCGGCCGAAGACGGTCATCGATATTCCGGCGATGTAGATGTCAGTCATGTGCCGTCCTCTCAGATTTTCTTGTCGTGGCCCTGCCACCAGGCAGCGCGCAGGTCTTTCTTGAGCACTTTGCCCACCGGGCTACGGGGCAGCGAGGGCACAAAATCGACGCTCTTTGGCGCCATCACGCTGCCAAGCTGATCCTTGCACAGCGCGATGATCTCCTCCGCGCTGACGGTCTGGCCGGGGTTGAGTTCGATCACCGCCTTCACTGCTTCGCCCCACTTCGGATCGGGGACGCCGATCACAGCACAATCCTGCACGGCGGGATGGCTCCAGATCACCTGTTCGACCGTCGCCGGGTAGACATTGAAGCCCCCGGTGATGATCATGTCCTTCTTGCGGTCGGTCAGGTGGAGATAGCCTTCAGCGTCGATGTGACCGATGTCGCCGGTGTGCAGCCAGCCGTCGATGATGGTCTCGGCGGTCTTTTCGGGAGCCTTGTAATAGCCCTTCATGATCAGATCGCCGCGCACGCAGATCTCGCCGGTTTCGCCGCGTGGCAGGATGGTGCCGGCATCGTCCATGATCTCCACCCGCACCAGCGGATTGGGACGACCGACCGAAGTGAGCCGTCCGTCGCTGGCAAGCTGCCCACCCACCATGTGCTCATCCGCGCGCAGGGTGGCGATGGAGCCCATCGCCTCGCTCTGGCCATAGGATTCGGTCAGCACCGGCCCCCACAGAGCAATCGCCTTCTTCAGCTTTTCGACCGACATCGGCGCCGCGCCGTAGAGTAGATAGCGCAGGCTCGAAAAGTCGACCTTCTCGATCCCCGGCGCTTCCAGCAGGGCATAGATGACCGTTGGCGGCAGGAAGAATTCGGTTACGCGGTGCTGACCAATGGCCTGCACCAGCAGCATTGGATCAGGCCGCGGCAGAATGACGACTGCCCCGCCCTGCGCCGTGCAGGGCAGCGAGAGCAGCCCGGCCGTGTGCGTCATCGGCGCGGCGGCGAGGTTCACCGGCGGGGTGCCGTCGCGGTAGGTGCAGGTCAGCATGAAATGGATGAAAGTGGTCTGCGCCGCGCGGTGTGTGTTCATCACGCCCTTGGGAGCGCCGGTGGTGCCGCCGGTGGGCATGATGATGAACACATCGTCGAGCCCGGCAATGACAGCGGGCTTCGTGGCGGGCTGCCCGGCGCTCCACTTTTCAAGCGACGGGGCATCCGGCAGGTCGGCATCGATGCAGACCCAGTGCCTCACCTTGGGCAAAGCGGGGCGCAGGGCCGCTATGGTTTCGCTGTAGGCCTGCTGGAAGAACAGCACCTCGCAATCGAAGGCATCCAGGATGAAGCCGTTGTCCTCTGCCGCGTTGCGCGGGTTGACTGGGATCCAGGCCATGTTCGCGCGCCACAGGCCCAGCGTGCAGGCCCAGGCCATGACATCGTTGCCCGACCAGACCGCGCCCTTGGTCTCCTTCGCCAGTCCGAGCGACAGAAGGGTGTTGGCGATGCGGCAGGATAGGTCGCCCACCTCATCGAAAGTGAAGGTGCGATCGCCTTGGATATAGGCGATGGCCTTGCCGTCCCTGTCCCAGCCGCGGTCGAAGAAATCGATGATCGCCATCGCTCTGGCTCCTTGCTGTCAGTACGCGGCGAGATCGCGGGCGAATACCGCGGGTCCGCGCCATGTTCGGGCGAGTTCAGCCTTCGCCGTTTTCATCCGTGCCGGCGTGATACCGATGTGGGTGAAGACCACGCGTTTGACGCCCGCAGCCTGCGCCAGCTTTCCGGCGGCTTCGGGGCTCAGGTGATGCTGGGCAAAATGGGCGCGTGCCGCTTCGAAAAAGGCCGGTGGGGCGTTCGGCCGGCTGGTCCTGATGGTCGCCACGGCCGCATCCAGATCGAGGATCGAGGACACCAGCACATCCGCGCCCCTCGCCAGCTCGACCAGCCGCTCGCTGGGCCCGGTATCTCCAGTCAGGACAACACTGCGCCCCGGCAGCTCGAAACGAAGTGACAGGGACTGGGCCGATGCAGGATCGGGTGCGTGATTGCCCGAAAGATAATGGGTGTTGGCCGCGGCCCGCACCCGGACTCCCTCGATAGTCAGTTCGTCCCCATCACCAAGTTCGACGACCTTCACGCTGACCGCAGGGTCACGAAGCGGCGCGCCGGGCAGCGCCGGGCTGGTGAGCCTGAGCGGCGCCATTGCCGCGATCAGGCCAGCCACCATCGCCTTGGTCCCCGGCGGGCCGTAGATCGTGATCGGCGGGTCCATCAGCTGATAACGCCGGGTGAGCAGTGCGAAGAGCCCGCCGACATGATCGGCATGGATATGCGTTATGACCACGCTTTTCAGCGGGACGGAATCGATCCCCGCGCGCGCCAGTTGATCCACCGCGCCATCCCCGGCATCGACCAGGATCATGCCGCCCGGCCATTGCAACAGCGTGGCCGGCTGGCTTCGCACCGGGCTCGCCATCGGTCCGGCCATGGTGCCAAGCGTGACGATGCGGGCGGAGGGAGCCTTGGCCTGTGCTTGCCCGGCAGCCATCAGCGCGGCAGAAAGAAGGACCATCCGGAACATGTTGCCAGTCCGCCGCCGCTTCGTTCCGCCGCGCATCGATCAGAACCCCAACCGGGCGGTTATGCCGAACTGGCGGGGCGCACCCAGATAGTTCTGGTAGCCCGATGTCGTGCCGAAGAAGCTGAGCACGCCGGACTGGGCGATCACCGTCTTGTTGGTCAGGTTCGTCGCCCAGGCCGAAACATCCAGCCCGTTGTCAAAGCGAACCCCGATCCGCGCGTTGATCAGCGCATAGGCCGGTTGCAGATTGCGCGGATCAAGGCTGGCGCTGTTGGTGTTGGCCTTGCCCTGCCAGTTGAGATCGGTGCGGACGTAAAGCTCCCCGGCCCGGACCGAATGTTCATATTGCAGTGCGCCGGTCATCCGCCATTTAGGGGCAAGCGGCAGTTGCTGACCCGAAAGGTCGCAGCTGGTGAAGGCACCGGTCGAGGTGGGGTTGGCATCCGGTGCGCGCCCGAACCAGCAGGCGCCGCCAGTATACTTGCGGAACTTGGCGTCGATATAGGCCGCGCCAAGGTTCATCGTCAGACCGGATGCCAGACGGAAGGTGCCTTCGGCTTCAAATCCGGTGACCCGGACCTTTTCGGCATTATTGACGAGGTATTGCAGTCCGACGAAGCCCGCGTTCTGGTAGTTCGTGTAGTCAGACCGGAACAGGCTGACGGCAATCCGGGCCTTGCGATCAGCGAGATCGAACTTGCCGCCCAGCTCCCAGTTGTCGACCTTTTCCGCCCCGAACCCGCGCTGGGCAGGCACGGCGTTGCCGAAGCCGATGTTATGCCCCCCGGACTTCGATCCGCGCGCATAGCTGGCATAGATCAACGTGTCGTCGTTGGGCGTGACATTGGCCGTGACGTTCCAGGTGACGCCGTCATCCTTCACATCGGGGAGATTGCCATTGATCGGGACGCCCGCAGGGAAGGTCGCTGCCGGAACAAGAACGGCGGTCAGGAAGTTTACGCCTGCCAAGGGGTGACCAGCCGGAAGATTAGGATTGGGCGTAAAGGTTGCGCTGTTCCGGATCGACGCTTTCTTGGTTTCGGTCTGCCAGCGCAGCCCGCCGGTCAGGGCGAAAAGCTCACTGAAGCGATAGGTCGCCTGCCCGAACAGCGCGAAGTATTTCGAACTGGCGCGGGAATCGAGGTAACCCTTGTCCCCGTTCTGACCATAGACGATCAGCGGCGAAGGCGCGCCGGGGATGGAGAACCGGGGCGCGGCCCCCTGAACTTCGAACATCGCCGTTCGCCCGCGGTCGCCGCGCTCGAACGTGGTGTCGAGGTAATAGCCGCCCACCAGCCATTCAACGGTCCCGCCACTGGGAGAAACGAGGCGCACCTCCTGCGAAATGGCTTCACCAGCCTGCGTATCGCGGAAAGTGAACAGCGGCAGCGACACCTGATCGATATCGGTCGCCAGCAGACTGCTCTTGTACTTCGACCAGCCGGTGATCGAAGTTAGCGTCGCCATCCCGAGATCAGCAGTGATCGTTCCCGAAACCATGTCCGACGTGCTGCTCGAACGGTTGGGGTCGGTGGTGCAGATGACCCGATTGGAGGGATCGTTATCCGGACAGGCCGACACGCCGTACAAGGCGTTCAATGCAGCGTTGTTGTCGAGCAGGAAGCTCGGTTCGGCGGCAGTGCCACGGTACCAGTCGGAATTGGTGCCGTTGCTGTCCAGAACTTCGCTGCGTGCGCCGGTGATGTTGACGGTCACAGCCTCGCCCAGATCAAATTCGATCTGGCCGCGGACGGCATAGCGCTTCATCTCGTTCGGCTGTTCGGCCCCCGGCGTCAGATTGCGGAAGGCAGGATCGGCATCATAATAGACACCCGTCAGGCGCACGCGCACGCCGTCTGCCAGCGGGCCGGCCAGCGATCCGGCAAAGCGCTTGGCCACGGCATCCCGGCCACCCTGTATGACGGAAATCGAAGCCTCTGCGCTGCCGCCAAATTCGCTGGCGGGACGGGCCGAGACGACGCTGATGACGCCAGCCGTGGCGTTTTTGCCATAAAGCGTGGACTGCGGCCCCTTGAGCACTTCGATGCGGGCGATGTCGACCAGGTCGTCAACGCCAAGACCGGTGCGCGGCATGTAGACGCCATCGATGAACAGCGCGACACTGGGTTCGAAAGTCGGAATGTTGGGATCGGTGCCAAGCCCGCGGATACGATAGCTTTGCGCCAGCGGCTGGTTGTTAGAGACTGTGGCCAGCGAGGGAATCATCGCTGCCAGACCATCGATCCCATTGGCCCCGGCATCGCGCAGGGTATCGCCGGAAACCGCCGAAATGGCCATCGGCACGTCCTGGAGCGACTGTTCGCGCCGCTGCGCGGTGACGACAATTTCTTCCAGACCGCCATCTTCGGCGGGCGCTTCCTGCGCCATTGCTGCCGGCGCCATGAGTGCCGCCGCGATTGCCATACCGCTTGCCTGCGCAAGCTTGAATTTTACCTGTGCCATAGACAAGGCCTCCCCGTTCCCGCCAAAGCGGCGAGTGATTGATTGACGACAATGCAATTTAAATCAGACCGTTAATTCATGGTCCGGCCCCGCCGGACTGGCCCAGATCAGCCATAACCAGCCGGGTCACGGACAACAGCAGATCGCGGAACTGGCCGCGTTCAATGCGCTTGGTTTCCAACCGCTGCTCCGCATGGACGCCCACCATCATCGAAAGGATCGCCGTTGCCGCGAGGTACGCCTTTTCGCCGCCTGCGCCGGTCTCGCGGGCCAGTTCCGCCGCGATCAGCTGGCGCAGATGCTCGTGGAAGTCTGCGTAGAGCGGGTGGATGACCGAATTCTCCCCGAACTCCGCCAGCATCCGCGCGAACAGGTCGGCGGTGGGAGAATTGTCGAAGGCCCGGTCAAGTCGCTGCATCAGGTCCAGCGTTCCGGACCCCTCGGCGGGAACAAGGCTGGCCTTGGCGCGGGCCAGCGCCTCTTCAAGGCAGGCTTCGAGAAGACCTGCCTTGGTCTTGAAATGGAAGAATACCGTGGCCTGGCCATAGCCGGCATGATCGGCGATCTCATCAGTCTTGGTGCGGGCAAAACCCTGTCGCCCGAAGATCAGCGTTGCCGAATCGAGGATCTTGCGCCGGGCCTCTGCCGAGTTCTTCGACACACCGCGTACCCGGCCCTTGGCGGGGGCGATTGCAGCAGATTCGAGTTTGTCAGCCTTTCCCATGCAGCTCATATGGCACGGGCCGTCAGTCTGAGCAACAGCTTATTTGAGTCATGACTCAATTAAATCATCACTCACATAGCACCTCTCTCCGTGACACCCCTGACGAGCCCCGAACGTGGGAGACCAGCGCCATATTTGGGGGCTAGTCTCCATTCGGCCATTCGGGCCATTGGAGAAGTATGATGGGAAATTCAGACCTCGACGCTGCCATTCATGACCAACGCCCTTGGAACGCAGGCAAGAATGTGGGACCGAAACGCCCTCTAAGGCCAAGGGACATTTGGGCCATTCGCTTCTATCTCGATGAGCACAACCGACTACGCGACCGGGCGCTTTTCGATCTGGCCATCGACAGCAAGCTGCGAGGTTGCGATCTTGTGAAGATCCGAATTGGGGACTTAGTCAGCGGCGGAACGCTGCGGAACCGAGCAACTGTCATTCAGCAGAAAACCGGCAAACCCGTGCGGTTCGAGATCATGGCCGAGGCGCGAAAAAGTCTGTGTGCGTGGCTTGATCGACGTGTCGGTTCGATCCGCGACTTCGTCTTCCCAAGCCGGATTGATTATCTCGGACATTTAAGCACAAGGCAGTATGCACGCCTCGTTTATGAATGGGTATCAACCGTCGGTCTCGACCAGCGAGAGTTTGGCACGCATTCGATGAGACGGACAAAGTCATCGCTGATCTATAAGGCCACCGGTAATTTGCACGCTGTCCAAATATTACTTGGACATACCAATATTGAAAACACAGTTCGGTACCTTGGTGTCGACATCGATGACGCACTAACATTATCAGAACGAACCGAGATCTAAGCCAAAACCTGCTCCTCAAGCCCAAATTGGGGAGCGGGCATATCTGCATGAACGGATGGCAGGTATCAGGCACCGCTTTTCGGCCCATGAACGTCGGCTATGTCAGCGTCTGCGGCCTAGATGCTCAGACACACGCCAACGACAGGTTTCGGCATGAGCTGACGTTCAAGATGCCTGATGGGTGTGACCGGCTTTGGTCGCGTGCTGCCACCTCGAACGATGGCAATGGCCGGCAAGAGCCACTGACTTAGCAGTCGTACGAGCAGCAACAACGATGCGCTGAAAGCGGACATTTGTTCACCCACATTTAGCGAGGCCATACGGCTGTAAAAAGCCCAGCTCTGAACGGTGGGACACGCCTTCATCGCGTAGGCTCGGCAAGTTAATCTAGAAGAGCTAAACCGAGCTGCTCGATCAAAGTAGCAAACTCCAGTACAGCAGACTCTTTGATGATTAGCCGCTGCCCAATGGCGTAAGTCGCATCACCGCTTCTCGAAACGTAATCTGCGTCTACGATGCCCTGTTGGTGAGCCAGCAAATGGCGTTGCTGGTAAAACAGCTTAAGGCGTTCCACCGTCGACGCATCAAGAAGTTGCTCAAACGAAGTCCCAGCAGCGTCTGTCCACAGCTGGGAGCCCGCATCTAGATTTTGGAAGGCGTTTCGCCGGGCGGACACGCCGGTCCGTTCCTCGTACAGCTGTTCCGCTAAGCGTTGGAACGACATCACCGTATCCTGAACGGCCTTTTCAAGCAGGATACGTGTCATCACCTCGGCTTCGTCCGGACCCAACGTTTTGCGAAGCGTCTCACCCAATCCAGCGGCGGTCCGAATGGAAGCGAGAGTTTGCTGGAAAGTGTGGCTGGCGGAATTATGCCCGCAACTG
>JAGXTB010000008.1 GCA_018334165.1 Sphingomonadales bacterium
TGCGTGAGGATTTGATGGGTGATGTCAGCGCCTGTCTTGGCATCGACAACCTTGAAGTCCACGCCTTCGCGGGTCATTTTCGCGAGGTGATCGAGCGTGATGTAGCTCGAGCTCTTGGTGTTGTAGAGCCGCCGGTTGGCGTACTTCTTGATGATGACCGTTTCGCCCTTGGCGTCGCTCATGTCCGTAATCCCGCAGGGGAGACGTCCCCTTGGCATTTCGTTAGCACCTGCAATAGGTGCAATGCAACATCGCTATGCTGCGCAGCACGCGCGCAGCATCAGCGCGGAAAACGGCGGCCCAGCGAGGTCAGCAGCTCATATTGGGACAGCCCGGTGAGCGCCGATGCGGCGGGCAGGTCATAGTCCAGCGCCAGCCAATCCCCCTCGCCGACTTGGGGTGCATGGCTCAGATCGATCACGGTCATGTCCATCGAGACACGGCCCAGCACCGGCAAGCGCAGCCCATCGGCCAACATCGCACCCTTGCCCGACCAGCAGCGCAAATAGCCATCGGCATAGCCCAGGCTGACCACGCCGACGCGCATTGGTTCGGCGGCCGTGAAGGTCGCGTTGTAGCCAATCTGGTCGCCAGCCTCGAGTTCGCGGGTCTGGATCACCTGAGCTTCGGGCTGGGCGACTTGTTTGATCTGCCCCGCCAGCGCAGCTGAAGGCACCCCGCCATAGAGCGCGATGCCAGGCCGGGTCAGTTGGCCGTGATAGGCACTGCCCAGCGCGATCCCTGCGCTGTTGGCCAGACTGGCGCGGCGGTGCTGGACCAGGCCCTGCGCCTCCAGCCAGCGCAGGCGCTGCGCTTCGTTTTGCGGGACGTCCTCGTCCGCCGAAGCCAGGTGCGAATGCAGCACGTCGACTTGCAGCCCGGTGATTACCGGATCGCTGAGGTCGGCCAGTGGCAGCCCCAGCCGGTTGATCCCGGTATCGACCATCAGATCGCACACCCCGCCCCCGGCCTCCTGCCAGATCCGTGCCTGGTGAAGCGAGTTGATTACCGGGCGCAGGCCGTTGTCGCGGGCAAAGACAGCATCGGCGGGGTTTTGTGGGCCGTGCAAGACTGCAATATTGCCGGCGGGGAGAACATCCAGCAGGTCCACCGCTTCGGACCAGTGCGCCACGAAGAAATCACTGCACCCCGCCCCGCGCAGCGCCATGGCCACCCGCCGCGCGCCCAGCCCATAGGCATCGGCCTTTACCGCCGCCCCGGCACTGGCCGTGCCGGACAGTGCATCCAGCGCGCGCCAGTTCGCCACCAACGCGTCCAGATCCAGAGTGAGCCGCAACGGCGGTGGCGGTGCTTCAGGTGGCATCGTCAGCAAAATCGCGCGGTTTGCCGTCAGGAAGTCCCCACCACGAAACCAGGAAGGCGATCAGCACCACCACCCAGGTGTACCACAGCCCCGAATAGGGATCGCCGCTGCGCGCCACGATATAGCTGGCGATGAACGGCAGGAACCCGCCGAAATAGCCGGTACCGATGTGATAGGGGATCGACATCGAGCTATAGCGCACCTTGGGCGGGAACATCTCCGCCAGCAGCGCCGCGACCGGACCATAGGTTGCCCCCGACAGCGCCATCAGCAACAGCAGTCCGGCCAGGATCAGCGCGGCCTGGCCTAGCGACGGCGTGTGCTTGGCGAAGTTGAACACGGTCTGCCCAGCGCGCTTTTCAATCTCGGCCTTGCGTGCCTTGGCATCGTCGAGCGCCAGATCGTCGAGTGCGATCACGCCTTTGCCAGCCGCCACCAGTTCAAGCCGGTCAGACGTCTCAAGCGTATAGGGCACCCCGGCCCCGGCGAAATCGGCCATCAGCTTGCCGCAGCGGGATTCCTGTTTGGCCGCGAAGGGCTGATAAGTGCAATCCGGCCCGCGCAGGGTCCATTCGATGGCTGTCTGCTGCGCCGGATCCTTGGCCACCGCGCCGATGAACCAATAGGTCGGAAACAGCAGCAGCAAGGTCAACGCATAGCCGATCACGATCGGCTTCTTGCGCCCGATCCGGTCGGACAGGCTGCCGAAATAGATGAAGAAGCCCATGCCCAGCAGAGCCGCCAGGCCGACGATCAGCTCGGCTGCAGTATCCTCGATATGCATCGCCGACTTGAGGAATGACAGGCCCGAGAACATCGCGGTGTACCAGATCACCGTCAGGCCCGCGGCAATCCCGAACAGCGCGATGAAGATCCGCCGCTTGTTGCCGGGGTAAGTGAAGCTCTCGACAAAGGGGTTGCCGGCCAGTTCGCCCTCTTCCTTCATCGCCTGGAACACCGGGCTTTCCGACAGCTTGAAGCGCATCCACAGCGAAATCGCGAGCAGCAGAATGCTCAGCAGGAACGGCACGCGCCAGCCCCAGTCGTTCCAGGTCTCCGTGCTCATCACCGCCTTGCAGCCCAGCACCACGGCCAGGCTCAGCACAAAACCGCCGACCACACTCGCCTGGATATAGCTGGTGTGATAGCCGCGCTTGGCGAAGGCGGAATGCTCGGCGACATAGATCGCCGCGCCGCCATATTCCCCGCCCAAAGCCAGGCCTTGCAGGATGCGCAGCAGGATCACGATCGCGGGTGCCCAGTAGCCGATTGATGCGGCAGAGGGGATCAGGCCAACCCCCGCGGTCGCGACGCCCATCAGGGTCACGGTGACCAGGAAGGTGTACTTGCGCCCCAGCTTGTCGCCCAGATAGCCGAACAGCACCGCGCCCAAGGGACGGAAGCCAAAGCCGACCGCGAAAACCAGCCAGAACAGCAGCATTTCCAGCGTGGCATTGCCGGTCGGGAAGAAAGTCTTCGACAGGATCGCGCCAAGCGTGCCGTAGATGAAGAAATCGTACCATTCGAACACGGTGCCGACCGAAGAGGCACCGATGACCAGGCGCATCTCCTTGGCGCTCGGCTCGATATGCTGCTGGGCCGACTGGCTCATAGACGATTTCTCCCCATGTCTTGTGGCCCCGCTCTAGCCTCGCCGCGCCGCTTAGGGAAGCGCCGCCAGCGCGGCCTTCCACGGCAACAGGATCGCCCCGTGACGCGCGGGATAGGCGCGCGCGGCGGCTATCGCCTCGAAGTTTGGCCAGTCAGGCAATGGGCCGCCAGCCAGCCAGCCGCCGATCGCAGCTTCGGCAGTCTTGATCGCCATTGCATCGCGGCCCGCGGCACCCTCGGCGAAGATTGCGGCGGCGGCCTGGCCGATTGCGCAGGCGTGGGCGCGCAGCCCGATCCCTTGAACCGCGCCTTGGTTGTCCAGCGCCAGGCCCAGCTCGATCGTGCTGCCGCATGTCGGTGATCGCGCGGACCCGCGCAGCGGCAGGTCCTCGCCCAGCGGATAGCGTGCCAGCGAGGTTGCCAGCGCAAGCACTTGCGGCGTGTACAGCGTTGCGGCGGAACTCACTGTCCGGTCAGCGACTTGATCGCGGCTTCCTTGATCGTCTGCTTGCCTTCGGCCTCTGCGGCCGCGCGGCGGCGTTCGCCGATCATCTGGACCAGCGCTTCACTGGCCGCATTGATGAAGGGATAGGCGCGGGCCTGGGTGATCCATTGCGGCCGCCCGCCCGCGCCCCAGACCGTATCGTAACCCAGCACCAGCACCGAAAAGGCCATCACCGCGATGACCATGCCCTTGACCGCACCGAACCCGAACCCGATCAACCGGTCGATTGGCCCCAGCACCGAATTGCGGCTGGCCGAACCCAGCCGGTCAGACAGCAGCTTGACGATCGCATAGGGCACCAGCAGCAGCAGCGCGAAGGCCAGCACCGAAGCGCCGCTTTCGGTACCAATATGCGGCACCAAGGCATTGCTGAGCGGAGTGTGGAGATTGCGGATCGCCACCAACGCCAGCACCCAGGCGGCCAGCGCGAACACTTCTTGCACGAAGCCGCGCATGAAGCCGGTGATTGCGCCCATGCCGACCAGAACCAAAATTGCGATGTCGAAACCAGTCATGGGGCGGGAAACTATGCGCCGCCCATGATCCGGTCAACGAGATTTGGCAGCAAAGCGAGCGGGGTGAACTTCGTTCCGTCTTTCTTTACCGGCAAATCGCTGGGTCCGAAGGCCCGGGCAAAGCCCAGCTTGGCGGATTCGCGCAAGCGAATCCCGCCGTGGGCAACCGGGCGGATCTCTCCGGCAAGAGACACTTCGCCGAACCACACGGCGTCGGCGGGGAGCGGTTTGTCAGCCAGGGCCGAGACCAGCGCAGCGGCGACCGCAAGGTCGGCGGCGGGATCGGCCAGGCGGTATCCGCCCGCAACGTTGAGATAAACTTCGGCCGAGGAGAAGCTCAGCCCGCAGCGCGCCTCGAGCACCGCCAGCAACATGGCGAGCCGCCCGCTATCCCAGCCCACCACCGCACGGCGCGGGGTGGCCCCGCTGGCCAGCCGCACGATCAGCGCCTGGATCTCGACCAGCACCGGCCGTGTGCCTTCGATCGCCGGGAACACCGCAGAGCCCGCCACCGGCTGATCGCGGCCCGAAAGGAACAGCATCGAAGGGTTGCCGACCTCGGCCAGCCCCTGCCCTTCCATCGCGAAAACGCCGATTTCATCCACCGGGCCAAAGCGGTTCTTGATCGAGCGCAGGATCCGGTACTGATGGCTGCGCTCACCTTCGAAGCTCATCACCACATCGACCATATGCTCCAGCACGCGGGGCCCCGCGATGCTGCCGTCCTTGGTGACGTGACCGACCAGCACCAAGGCCACGCCGTTCTCCTTGGCATAGCGGATCAGTTCAAACGCCGAGGCGCGGACCTGGCTGACGGTGCCGGGAGCGCCTTCAATCTGGTCGCTGTGCATGGTCTGGATCGAATCGATCACCAGCAGGCTGGGCGGCGGCATCCCCGCCAGCGTGGTCAGGATATCGCGCACCGAGGTTGCCGCAGCAAGCAGAATCGGGGCCTGGCCCAGCCCCAGCCGCTCGGCCCGCATCCGCACTTGGGCTGCCGCTTCCTCGCCGCTGATATAAACCGCATTGGCCCCGGCAAGCGCCACCGCGGCAGCGGCCTGGAGCAGCAAGGTGCTTTTGCCGATCCCCGGATCGCCGCCCATCAGCACCGCGCTGCCCGGCACCAGCCCGCCGCCCAGCGCACGGTCGAATTCGGCAAGACCGGTACTGCGCCGCACGAGCTTTTCGCCGGGGGCATCGAGCGCTTCGAACTTGATCGCGCGGCCGCCGCCGGAAAGGTCATGCTTGGCCGAAAACACCGTCTCCGGCGCTTCCTCGGCCAGCGTGTTCCATTCGCTGCAATCGGCGCACTGCCCCTGCCAGCGGTGGGTAACGCTGCCGCATGCTGCGCAGATATAGCGGCTTTTGGGCTTGGCCATGGCCAAGCGATAAATGGAACGAAAGTGGAACGCAAGCCCAACTTACCCCCAACTCCGTTCGCCCCGAGCGAAGTCGAGGGGTCGCGTTGTCGAGCGACCCCTCGACTTCGCTCGGGGCGAACGGTTTGAGGGGAGCCGCACCTTCCGCATTTTCCCTGATCCAGCGCAATGGCGGCGCTTACCATAATCTGCCATGATCCCCCAACGATGCGGCAAAAAGAACTCAGGATCGCGCTGGTCTGCTATGGCGGGGTGAGCCTGGCGGTCTATATGCATGGGGTTACCAAAGAGCTGTGGAAGCTCGCCAAGGCCAGCCGGATACACCATCGGGAAGAAGTGCTGGAGAGCGGCAGCGAGGCGGTTTACCGCCGCCTGCTCGGACGGATTGAAAACCATCACAGCCTGCGCCTCAAAGTCCTGACCGACATTGTCGCCGGGGCCAGCGCGGGCGGGATCAACGGGGTGTTCCTGGCCCAGGCAATCCATTCGGGCCAGAGCCTGGAGCCGCTGACCGAGCTGTGGCTGGAATGCGCCGACGTTGACGTGCTGATCGATCCCGATGCCCGCCCCTGGTCGCGGATGGCCAAATTCTGGGCGATGCCGCTGGTCTATTGGCTGCTCAAACGACCCGGCAACGTGATCTCCTCCACCGTCGCGCCCGAAACCCGCAGCGAGGTGCGCAGCAAGCTGTCGCGGCTGATCCGCTCACGCTGGTTCGAGCCGCCGTTCGGAGGGCTGGGCTTTTCACGGCTGCTGTCCGAGGCGCTCGATGCCATGAAGGCTGGCGGGGCCGACAAGCC
>JAGXTB010000009.1 GCA_018334165.1 Sphingomonadales bacterium
TCGACGCTGGCGTGGAGCCCCCACCCCAACCCCTCCCCGCCGGGGAGGGGCTTTCAGGTTCCAAAGTGTGGGTGTTTGTATGACCGACCTTTTCTCCAAGTTCGATCCGCTGATCGAGATGCGCCGCGCGCTGCTTTCCACGGGGCAGGAAGATCCGTTCAACCTGGTGATGGAAAAGGTGCTCTCGCCCACCGTCGCGGTGTGCAACGGGCGCGAGACGATCTTGCTGGGCACCTACAACTACATGGGGATGACTTTCGATCCCGATGTGATCGAGGCGGGCAAGCAGGCGCTCGACGATTTCGGCAGCGGCACCACGGGGAGCCGCGTGCTCAACGGCACCTACGCCGGGCACCGGCTGGTCGAAGAGGCGCTCAAGGAATTCTACGGGATGGACCATGCGATGGTCTTTTCTACCGGGTACCAGGCCAACCTGGGGATCATTTCGACCATCGCCGGAAAGGGCGATTACATCGTGCTCGACATCGACAGCCACGCCTCGATCTGGGATGGCTGCAAGATGGGCGATGCCGAAGTGGTGCCGTTCAAGCACAACGATATCGAAGCGATGGAAAAGCGCCTGAAGCGGATCCCCGAAGGCGCGGGCAAGCTGGTGATCCTTGAGGGCGTCTATTCGATGCTGGGCGATATCGCTCCGCTGAAAGAGATGATCCGCGTGGCCAAGGAAAACGGCGCGATGGTGCTGGTGGACGAGGCGCACTCGATGGGCTTCATCGGCCCCAACGGGCGCGGCGTGGCCGAGGATCAGGGCTGCCTGGAGGATGTCGATTTCGTGATCGGCACATTCTCCAAATCGGTCGGTACGGTCGGCGGCTTCTGCGTTTCCAACCATCCCAAGTTCGAGATCATGCGGCTGGTCTGCCGCCCCTACGTGTTCACTGCCAGCCTGCCGCCGTCGGTGGTCCACACCGCCGCGACCTCGATCCGCAAGCTGATGCACGCGGGAAACAAGCGCGCGCACCTGTGGGAGAATTCGAAGATCCTCCACAAGGGCCTGCGCGATGCGGGCTTCCAGCTGGGCACCGAAGAGCCGCAGTCGGCGATCATCGCGGTGATCATGCCCGATCTGGAACGCGGCGCGGCGATGTGGGAAGCACTGCTGCACGAAGGGCTCTATGTAAACCTGGCCCGCCCGCCCGCGACGCCAGCCAACATGACGCTGCTGCGCTGCTCGCTCTGCGCCGAGCATAGTGCCGAACAGGTCCAGACGATCATCGGCATGTTCAAGCGCGCCGGGGCGACCGCCGGGATCCTCTGAGATGAATTGGGGCTGGCGGCGCTGGGCGATCGGCCTGCTGGCGCTCGTGCTGCTCGCCCTGCTCCACCGCGGCTTGCTGTTTCCACCCAAAGAGCTGACCATGCTGGATGCGCCTTGCGCGCCGGTGGCCGGGACCAGCCAGATGGTGCCGCGCGGCGATTGGGCCGCAGTCTGTGCCTATCATGAAGACAACGCCCGGCTGATCGCTGCCGGGGTCCGTCCTCGGCTGGTGCTGTTCGGGGATTCGCTGGTTCAGGACTGGGGCCAGCACCAGCCCGACCTGTTCGGCAGTGCCTGGGTGGGCCGGGGTGTGCGCGGACAGGGTACCACGCGAATGCTGGCGCGGTTCCGCAGCGATGTCATCGCGCTGAAGCCGCAGGCGGTGATCATCATGGGCGGAACCAACGATCTGATCGCCGCCGATACCCGGATCGGACCCGACCAGAGCCTTGCCAATATCGAGACGCTGGTCGATCTGGCCGAGGTCAACGGGATCGCGGTGATCCTGACCACTCTGCCGCCGGCCGAACGCTTTTCCAACCGCCCCGGGTTTGCGCCCCAGCCCTATGTCGCGCAGCTCAACCAGCGGCTACGCGTGCTGGCCCAGCGGCGCGGACTTGCGCTGGCCGATTTCCATGCGGCGCTGGTCGCCCCGGGCGGCACAGCCTATCGCGCGGGCTTCAGCGAGGATGGCGTCCACCCCAATGCAGCCGCCTACCGCTCGCTTGAGCCCGTAGTGCGCACAGCCCTTGCCGAAGCCGAAGCAAGGCGCAACAAGGCGCAGTGATGACCACCCGCCTGCTTCCGATTGCCATGGCGCTGGCTGCCATGACCGCAGCGTCGGCCGCGCGGGCTGGTCAAGACCCTGCCCCGCCCATTCCGGAGACCGCCATGCTCGATGATCCCTGCGCCGGGCGCGCCGCCACTGTCTATTCGCCCGGCACCGACTGGGCCTGGCTGTGCCGCTATCAAGCCGCGAACCGGGCGCTGGCTGGCCAGGCGGTCGATGTGGTGCTGATCGGGGATTCGATCACCGAAGGCTGGGCCAATCAGGATCCGGGCTTCTTTGAAGGTGGCATTGTCGGCCGCGGGATATCGGGCCAGACCAGCCCGCAATTGCTGGTGCGCTTCTGGCAGGATGTGATCGCGCTGCGCCCCAAGGTGGTGCACCTCATGATCGGCACCAACGACATCGCCGGCAATACCGGGCCGACCTCGCCAGAGGCCTACAAGAACGCGATCCGCGCGATGGTGACCTTGGCCAAGGCCAACCATATCGTGGTTATCCTGGGCTCGATCCCGCCAGCCGACCGGTTCAGCTGGGCCCCCCAGCACAAGCCCGCGCCGACGGTCGCCGCGCTCAACTTGTGGCTCAAGGACTATGCCGCGGCCGAAGGGCTGGTCTATGCCGACTATCACGGCGCGCTGGCAGGCCCCAGTGGTGAGTTTCTGCCCGCGCTGGCACCCGATGGCGTACACCCCAACAAGGCCGGTTACGCCGAAATGCGCCCGATTGCCGAAAAGGCGATCGCCGAGGCGCAGGCGCTGGCCAAGCAGCACCACCACCGCCGCCATCGTCACGGGAGCGAATAGCATGACCGACCGCCTTGCAGGCAAACGCGCGCTGGTAACCGGCGCGGCGCAGGGGATTGGCAAGGCGATTGCCGCGGCATTCGTGGCCGAGGGGGCGCAGGTGCTGCTGACCGACCGCGATGCTGCGCGGCTGGCGGAAACCGCGGCGGAACTGGGGCAGGAAGGACTGGTCGCCGATGTCTCACAAAAGGCTGAGATTGAGCGGATCTTCGCTCGGGTGGCCGAGCGCTGGGGCGCTCTGGATGTGCTGGTCAACAATGCCGGAATTACCCATGCCGCCGAGCTGGACGAGCTGACCGAGGAAGACTTTGACCGGGTCCTCGCGATCAACCTCAAGGCCGCCTTGTGGGGCACTCAGGCGGCGGCGCGGATGATGGGGCCGGGCAGTGCAGTGATCAACATGAGCAGCGTCAACGCGGTGCTGGCGATAGCCAACCAGATCCCTTACGCTGTATCCAAAGGTGCACTGAAACAGCTGACCAATGTAACCGCATTGGCACTTGCGCCCAAAGGCATCCGGGTCAACGCGATCGGCCCCGGCTCAATCATGACCGACCTGCTCAAAGGCATCATGACCGACCGCGCTGCCGAGGAGAAGATCCTCAGTCGCACGCCCATGGGCCGCTGCGGCGAGCCCGAGGAAGTGGCGGCGGTGGCGGTGTTCCTGGCGAGCGGCGAGAGCAGCTATATCACCGGGCAGACGATCTATCCCGATGGCGGGCGGCTGGGGCTGAACTATACCGTGCCGGTCCGGCAGGATTAGTCGAGCTGGACCTTGCCGCGCCCGGCCTTGACCGCGCCGCGCTTCTTCTTGCCTTCCAGCCGCGCCGTTTTGCCCACCCGGTTCAGGCGGCTCTTGGCGCGCTTCTCGGGCAAGTCATGCGCATCGCGGATCAGCTCGGCCAGCCGGGCCCGCGCATCGGCTCGGTTGGCGTCCTGGGTGCGAAACTTGCGCGCGGTGAAGACCAGTTCGCCCTTGGCGGTCAGCCGGGTTCCGGCCAGCTGCTTGAACCGCGCAAAGACCGGGGGCGAGAGGCGCAGCGCGTAGGCGTCGAGCCGAAGTTGCACCGCAGTTGCGACCTTGTTGACGTTCTGCCCGCCGGGGCCACTGGCGGCGATGAAGCTTTCGCTGAGCGCAGCCAAGGCCCGCTCGATCGCGGCTTCTGCCTCGTCAGCCATCGCTGAACCCCAGCGCCAGGAAATCGGCCGGCATCGGCGACACGGCTACAATCGGCGGCTTCTCGCCGCGATGTACGGTGAGGCCAGCGGCGTGAAGCATGGTCCGCTTCGCCCCTTTGCCCTCACCGTAGACCGGATCGCCCAGCAGCGGTGCGCCGAGGCCTGCCAGCGCATGGATCCGGATCTGGTGGGTGCGCCCGGTCTCGGGCCGGAATTCGACCAGGGTCAGCCCGCCCTGCACCGCCAGCTTGCGCCAGTGGGTAACCGATGGCTTGCCCTTCTTGGCAGCAATCATCCGCCAGCCCGCTTCGGCGCTGGAAATCTTGCTCAAGGCCAGTTCGATCGTGCCTTCGTCTGCATCGAGCAGTCCGGCTACGATTCCCAGGTAGCGCTTCTCCACCTCGCGCGCCTCGAAGGCGGCGGCGAAGCGTTTCAGCGCCTTGGGGTTGCGCGCCAGCAGCAGGCAGCCCGAGGTATCGCGGTCCAGCCGGTGGACCGCCACCGGCACGCGCTGGAACCCCAGCTTGAGCGCTTCGAGGTAGTTTTCCAGGCTCAGCCCACCATCGCGCGGGGGATCGATCGCGAGGCCGGCCGGCTTGTCGATCACCAGCGCCTCGCCGTCTTCGAACAGGATCGGCAACTGGGTCATGACAAGGCTTTCTCGATCCGGCGGACCGCTTCACTAAGGGTGGCTTCGCTGGCGGCAAAGCTGATGCGGAAGCCATCGCGGCCCCCAAAGGCCGAGGCCGGAACCACCGCGACGCCGTGGTCCAGCAGGTGCAGGCACAGCGCCTGGTCATCGCCGAAGCGCGCCATGTGCGGCGCTGCATCGACCATGCAGTAGAACGCGCCGTCGGGTGTCGGGGCAGAGAGCCCGGCAATCTGGTTGATCGCGCTGACCACCCTGTCGCGGCGTTGGCGCATCACCTGACACCATTCGACCAGAAAGTCCTGCGGCCCTTCCAGCGCGGCCACGGCGGCGGCCTGGCTGGTGGTGGAAGGGCTGCCCATCGAATGCGACTGAAGCTTGCCCATCGCCGAAACCAGCCATGCGGGTCCGGCGGCAAGCCCGACCCGGAAACCGGTCATCGCGTGGCTTTTGCTGAGGCCAGAGACGGTCAGCACCCGGTCCGCCAGCGCCGGGCACAGCGCCGCAATCGTGGCATGACGGCCTTCGACATAGCGCAGCGGCGCGTAGATATCGTCGGACAGCACCATAACCTGCGGGTGCTTCAGCAGCACTTCGGCCAGAGCCTCAAGCTCGCTCGCCGGATAGACCGCGCCGGTTGGGTTGCCCGGGCTGTTGAGCAGTAGCCAGCGCGTATTCGCGGTGATCGCGGCGTCAAGCTGGGCGGGCGTGATCCGGTAGCCCGTGGCAGGGGTCGTTTCGAGCGGCATTACCGTGCCGCCTGCAAAGCGCACGATTTCGGGATAGGAAACCCACCACGGCGCGGGGATCAGCACTTCATCGCCCGGATCGAGCGTGGCGCAGAGCGCATGGAAGATTGCCTGCTTGCCCCCGGCGCTGACGATCACTTGCGATACCGGAGTCTCGATTCCGAGGTCCCGCGCGAAGTGCAGCGCCGCTGCCTGGCGAACGGCCAGCGTGCCCGCGACAGGCGTGTACTTGGTATCGCCCGCATCGAGCGAGGCCTTGGCCGCTTCGATCACATGGGCGGGGGTGGCGAAGTCGGGCTCGCCCACCGAAAGCGAGATGATGTCCTTGCCCGCAGCGCGCAGCTCGGTGGCGCGATCACTCATCGCGGCGGTGCTGGAGGGGGCGATCCGGGTGAGGGCTTGGCTGAGTTTCACAGCAGCCTGGCCTGCATCAGCCCGCGCAGCGCATTGCCGATCAGGAACCCATCCTTGAGGTCGTCCAGCGTCAGTTCGGCCTCGACCGCGCGTCTCGCCTCGATCAACGAACGCCGCAGCACGCCCGGCAGCAGCCCCAGCCGCGCGGGCGGGGTCAACAGCTGACCGTCGCGCTCGACGAACACGCTGGTGATGCAGCCTTCGGTGATCAGGCCGTCGTCGCGCACGAACAAGGCCTCTCCGGCCCCGGCCTGCTGTGCGGCCCTCAGCCCGGCCTCGTAGAACCCCCGGTCGGTGCTCTTGTGGCGCAGCCGCCAGTCGCCGCTATCGACCGGCAGTGGCAGCACCGCGCAGGTCAAGGGCTCGGCCAGCGGCTCGGGCAAGGCGCTCAGCTCCAGGCTGTAAGCCCCGCCGCGCGACGCGAGCAGCCGCAGCCTGGCGGGCGCATCGGCTTCGAAGCACAGCGCCTGGATGGCGTTGCGCACCGCGTGGCGATCGAAGGCAAAGCCCAGTTCCTCGGCGCTGGCCTTGATCCGTTCGAGGTGCAGTTCGAGCAGCGGCACGCCCTCTTCGGGGGTGAAGCGCATGGTCTCGATCAGGTCGGCCCCGCCCGCGCTCATCCGCACGAAGCCGCCCTTGATCAGGCACTCGCGCCATTCGGTCAGCACTTCGCTGTCGGCGACGATTGCCCCGCCAACGCCGAGCACTGCGCGGCCGCGCTGGTTCTCGCTGGGGGTCAGCCGCAGCGTGCGGATCGCGACATTAAAGGCCGCCTCTCCCCCTGCGTCGATCCGTCCGATCGCGCCGCAGTAGGGCCCGCGGGCATCGCGCTCGACTGCGTCGATCAGCTCCATCGCCCGGATCTTCGGCGCACCGGTGATCGACCCGCAAGGGAACAGCGCGCGCAGCATGTCCACCGCGCCCATCCCGTCCTGCAACCGCGCACGGACCGTGGTGACCATGGTGTGGACCGTGGGGTACGTCTCCACCGCGAAGGGCGCATCGACCTTGACGCTGCCCGCATCGGCCACGCGCGACAGATCGTTGCGGATCAGATCGACGATCATCAGGTTTTCGGCCCGGTCCTTGATCGATGCGGAGAGTTCCTCTTTCAGCGCCGCGTCTTCTGCCGCATCGCGGCCGCGCGGGCGGGTACCCTTCATCGGCTTGGCAATGGCCGCACCATCGCGTTCGGCAAAGAACAGTTCGGGCGAAAAGCTCAGCAGCCAATGCGTGCCATCGAACAGCACCCCGCCATATCCGGCATTGGCCGCCGGACGCGCGGCGGCATAGAGCGCCAAGGGATCGCCGCAGTAGGAGCCGGCCAACGGGAAGGTCAGATTGGCCTGATAGATATCGCCCGCCGAAATCCGTTCCTGCAGCTCGGCAAAGGCCTTGGAGTAACCGCCCGGCGACACGGCCGGATCAAGCGGGCCAACCTGGGCCAGCCCGCCTCCGCCGCGCGCGGCCAGCCAGGCGGGGACTTCGTCCGCCGGAATTTCGGTGTAGCCGTCAAAAGCCCCGAACCACACCAGTGGCCCACTCGCCCCGGTGCGCGAGGCCGCCAGCGGGGCCAGCCGCTCTTCCAGCGCAAGGCCTGCTTCATAGGCGAAATAGCCTGCCAGTTCGGCTCCTTCAGCTTGCAGCGCAGCAATCCGCTCCAGCGCGGGCAGCACCTCGTCCACGCGGCGCGCGACCACCACTTCACGCGGGGCTTGGTAAAGGCGGGCCGGGCTGGCGCCGTCAGGGCGCGCGTCGTCTAACAGGATGAAGGGATCGGACATTTCGCAGGGCTTCTAGCGGCGCTTGGCACGACATGCAAAAGGCCACTCGCGAAAGTGCCGCGCGCAGTCTATCTCACCCAAAGAAAACGGATTCAGGCGGAGCCCAATTGCGATGGACGAGATCTACATTGGTCTGGCGGACAGCGGCGAGCGGCAAGTGCTGCGGCTCGACAAGGCCAACCGCCACGGCATGATCGCCGGCGCCACCGGCACCGGCAAGACCGTGACCCTGCAGGTCATGGCCGAACAGTTCAGCCAGGCCGGGGTCCCGGTCTTCGTCGCCGATGTCAAAGGCGACCTCTCGGGCATCTGCATGGCCGGGAGCGACAGCTTTGCCCATGCCAATGCGCTGAAACAGCGCGCCAAGGACCTGGGAATCGAACCTTACGACTACCGCGACAACCCGGCGGTGTTCTGGGACCTGTTTGGCCAAAAGGGCCATCCGATCCGCACCACCGTTTCGGAAATGGGTCCGCTGCTGCTCTCGCGGCTGCTGGGGCTGAACGAGACGCAAGAGGGTGTACTGGCGATCTGTTTCAAATGGGCCGACGACAATGGCCTGCTGCTGCTCGATTTCGAAGACCTGCACAAAGTGCTGCTGACCTGCGCGCAGAACGCTTCCGCGCTGACCACCAGCTATGGCAATATTTCCAAGGCCAGTGTCGGCACGATCCAGCGCCAGTTGCTGGCCTTCGAAAGCCAGGGGACCGACCGCTTCTTTGGCGAACCCGCGTTTGAGATCAACGATTTCCTGCGCTGTGACGAGGCCGGCAAGGGCCTGATCAACGTGCTCGCCGCCGAGCAGCTGATGCAGAATCCCAAACTCTATTCAACCTTTCTGCTGTGGCTGATGAGCGAGCTGTTCGAGGCGCTTCCAGAAGCGGGTGATCTGGCAAAACCCAAGCTGGTGTTCTTTTTCGACGAGGCCCACCTGCTGTTCGACGATGCCCCCGAAGCGCTGTTCGACAAGGTCGAGCAGGTCGTCCGCCTGATCCGTTCGAAAGGCGTGGGGGTCTATTTCATCTCGCAGAACCCGATCGACATTCCGGAGAAGATCGCCGGGCAGCTGGGCAACCGCGTGCAGCACGCCTTGCGCGCTTATACCCCGCGCGATCAGCGCGCGATCAAGGCTATGGCCGAGACCTTCCGGATCAACCCCAAGCTGGATGTCGAAGCGGCGATAACCGAGCTCAAGGTGGGCGAGGCGCTGGTCTCGATGCTCGACGCGGACGGCGCGCCGGGCGTGGTCCAGCGCACCCTGGTGGCTCCGCCGCGCAGCCGGCTTGGCCCGGTCAGCGACAAGGAACGCGCGATCGTGCAGTCGATCAGTCCCTATGGGGGCAAGTACGAAATGGCAGTCAACCGCGACAGCGCCGCCGAAGTGCTGGCGCGCAAGGCTGCGGACGCGGTCGCAGCGACGAAAGTGGTCGAAGAACAGGGCGTCGAAGCCCAGCGCGCCCAGCCGCGGCGCAGCCCCTCGCTGTGGGAGCGGGCCGGCAAAGCCGCCTTCGGGGCAGCCGCCGCCTCAGCGGGGACGATCATCGCCAGCAAGATCACCGGACGGCGCAGCTCGGCCTCGCCGATGGCTTCGGCGGCCTCTGCCGCAGCGGGCGCGATCGGCACGCAGCTAGGCGGTTCGGCAGTCGGCCGGTTTGTGCGCGGAATCGTTGGCAACTTGCTGCGCTGACGCTGGTCGGGCAGAGATTGCCCTTGGTCGATAGGGGTGGTTGCATTTGATTTCGGCTTGGAGTCTGTGGCGGCCAGTTAGATTTGGTCGCCAAGGAAATCCCATGCGTTCGTTGCTGCTTGCCGCATCTGCCCTTTCGCTTGCCTGCTCGGCTCCGGCCCTGGCCGAAGCGCCCCAGGCCGATCCAGCCGCCAGCGCCGCCGCCGCGCTGGCCCCGGTCCCGCCGGGCAAGCTGAGCGATGCGGTGCACCCGCTGACCTACCGGCTCGACCTGACCGTCGACCCGGCGCAGGAGCGGTTTTCCGGCCATGTCGAAATCGATGCCACATTGAAGGCAGCCAGCACGTTCGTCGACCTCCACGGACGCGACCTCAAGATGGCCAAGGCGGTCGCCACAGCCGGCGGCAAGAGCTATGTCGGGCGCTGGTTCGAGCTTGATCCCACCGGGGTCGCCCGGCTGGTCTTCGACGCGCCGTTGCCCGCAGGGCCAGTGACCTTCAGCTTCGATTACGATGCCGAGTTCGCCCAAGGTCCGGCTGGCCTGTTCCGGGTCAAAGTGGGCGAGGACTGGTATAGCTGGACCCAGTTCCAGTCGATCGACGCCCGCGCCGCATTCCCGGGGTTTGACGAGCCCGGCTTCAAGGTGCCGTTCAGCGTCACCCTGCGCACCCGCAAGGGCCAGGTCGCGGTCAGCAATGCGCCTCAGGCTTCCAGCACCGACGAAGGTGACTGGACGGTCCACCGCTTCGCCCCCACCCTGCCGCTGCCGACCTATCTGGTGGCGATGATGGTCGGGCCCTTTGCGGTGCTGGAAGGCCAGGTTGCCCCGACCCCGCAGCGCAAGACCCCGCTGCCGATCCGGATCGTCACCACCAAGCAGAACGCCGGGCAGATGACTTTCGCGCTCGACGGCACCAAGGGGATTGTCACCCATCTGGAACGCTATTTCGGAACCGGCTTTCCCTATCCCAAGCTCGATCAGATCACTTCGCCGATCCTGCCCGGCGCGATGGAGAATGCCGGGGCCGACCTTTATGCCGACCCGATCCTGATCATGGATGACAGGGCCAGTACCGGGCAGAAGCGGACCTTCGGGATGGTCGTCAGCCACGAGCTGGCGCACCAGTGGTTCGGCGATCTGGTCACCCCGGCCTGGTGGGACGACATCTGGCTGAACGAGAGCTTCGCCAACTGGATGGGCTACCGGATCGGCGACGAATGGCGGCCGGACCTCAACATCAAGGCCGGGGCCTTGGCCGAAGGGTTCAGTGCCATGCACACTGACGCACTGGTGGCAGGACGGCCGATCCATGAGCCGATCCCCACCAATGCCCAGATCGACGAGGCCTTCGATACGATCACTTACGGCAAGGGCGGCCACGTGGTCGCGATGATCGCGGGCTATATGGGCGATGAAAAGTTCAAGCAGGGCGTGCGGGTCTATATGGACAAGCACCGCTATGGCAGCGCCACCAGCACCGATTTCTTTGCGGCCATGGCCACGGCCTCGGGCGATCCCCGAATCGTGCCGGCGATGCAGAGTTTTACTGACCAGCAAGGGGTGCCGCTGGTGACTTTCGCCAGCGACGGCAAGGGCGGCTATACGGTCCGCCAGAGCCGCTTTGCCCGGCTGGGCACTCAGGCTCCGGCGACCCGCTGGGGTGTGCCGCTGTGCGTGCGGCGCAGCAGCGGGGTGCAGAAGTGCCAGCTGCTTACCAGTGAAAGCGACACCGTGCGGATCGCCGGCAAAGGCGCGCTGATCCCCAATCCCGGGGGCACCGGCTATTACCGCTTTGAGCTTCCGGCCAAGGACTGGGATGCGCTGATCGGAATCGCCGACAAGTTGCCCGGCGGTGAGGCGCTGGCGCTCGACGATTCGCTCTATGCCAGCTTCCTGGCCGGACGCGCCAGCCCGGCGCAGCTGGTGGCAGCGGCGCGCAATCTGGCCCGCAACAAGGATAGCTATGCCAGCGAGAGCGGGATCGGCACGATTGATGCGCTGGCCCGCACCGGGATGCTCAGCGCCGAGGGTGAAGCCGGTTACCGCCGCCTGGTCAAGCAGATCAACTTGCCCCGGCTCGCCGCGATGGGCTTTGACCCGCGCACCGGGGCCTATGCCAGCGAGGACCCGGAGAAGTCCGACCAGCGCCAGCAAGTCGTTGGCAACCTAGCGCTGACCGCCAAGGATCCGGCGCTGCGCCAGCAGCTGGGCTCTGCCGCCAGGGCCTATCTCGCAGGCGACAGGGCCGCGCTCGATCCGGCCTGGTACGGCATGGCCTTTGCGGTGGTGGTCGACGAAGGCGGCCTGACCGCGGCGCAGGACCTGGCCGACAAGGCGCTGGCCTCGCAGGACCCGCTGTTCCGGCCCGAAGCGCTGGGCGCGATCGCCGGTTCGGGCAACCCGGATGTGGCCAATTGGGTGCTGCGCAGCTTCACCGACCCGCGCCTGCGCAAGAGCGAGCGGCTTGGCGTGGTCCGCACCGTGATCTTCACCCGCGAAACCCGCGAGCTGGGTTTCGAATGGCTCAAGGCCAACTTCGACCAGCTGACCAGCGGCGGTGGCGGAATCTTCTCGGCGGCACGGCTGCCGACGGTATTGGCCGGGTTCTGTTCGGTCCAGCGCTCGGACGAAATCGCCGCGCTGCTGCGGCCCAAGCTCAAGGGCAAGACCGGCGCGCTCGAACTTGAACGCACCGTCGAGCGGGTCCGGTCGTGCGGAATTCTCAAGGAAGCGCGCGGGGCTGAACTTTCGGCCGAGTTGGCGAAGATCAAGTAAGCGGCAAACTCAGTGTTGCGATCAGGCCAGCTACCGCGCCGGCCGGATCGCGGCGGTTGGCCAGCTGCAGGCTGCCGCCGTGCTGGTCGGCAATCGCCCGGGCGAGCGTCAGCCCCAGTCCGGCCCCGCCGGTTTCGCTGTTGCGTGACGGCTCACCGCGGGTGAACGGCTCGAGCATCCGGGCGATCTGGTCTTCGGGAATGCCGGGACCGTCGTCCTCGATCCTGATCACCGCGTGGTCGCCCTCACGCTCCAGCGAAATCCGCGCGACCTGGCCATAGCGCAGCGCGTTGACCACCAGGTTGCGCACCGCGCGCCGCAGCCAGGTGGCGCGCAGTGGCAGCACCATCCGGTTTGACCCTTCGTAGCTCACGGGCTCGCCCATATCCTCGAACTCCTCGGCGACTTGCGCGACCAGAGCGCCAAGGTCGGCGCTTTCCAGCGGATCGCTGGGACGCCCGACGCGGGCCAGGCTGAGGATATCGTCAAGGCTGCGGGTAATATCTTCGATCGTGGCCGCCATCTTGGCGCGTTCGGCTTCGTCCTCGACGCTTTCGATCCGTACCCTGAGGGCTGCCAGCGGGGTCTTGAGGTCATGCCCGATCGCCCCCAGCATCACGTCCTTTTCGTCAAGCAGCGCGGCAAGCCGCGCTTCCATCGCGTTGTGCGCCACGATCAGGCGGCGCACGTCGTCTGGCCCCTCGGGCTCAAGCTGGCCTTGCGCATCGCGGGTCCGGGCAAAGCGTTCGAGCCGCCCGGTCAGCGCCTTGAGCGGCTTGGTGATCTGCCGCAGGATCAGGGCAATGGCACCAAACAGCAGGGCATAGAGTAGCAGGGTCTGGCCGATCAGGGTCATCAGCAACCCGCGTTCAGGACGCGGTACCGGCATGCGCACCACCATCCAGCCGGCTTTTGCGGGCATCTCGATCGCCGCGACCATCATTTCGCGCGGAGTGGGCGGAGCGCGATCGCCCAGCGCCGCGCTGCGCCGGGCCATTCGCTTGGCCAGCCGCGGGTCGTGGCCCATCGGGCGGCGGAACACGACGACATTGCTGGTGGCAAAGCCCTGCCCGGCGAGGATCTCTTGCAATTCGGCTTCGGCGTGCTCCTGCCGCTGGTCGCTGGGCGCGAGCGGGGATTGGGCGATCTGCTCGACCCGCAGCACCCGCGCGGTTTCCATGGCTTCGGGAGGGTGACGCCCGTTCAGGCGCCCTTCGCGGTTGGCGGCGAACAGCCGGATCGCGGCGGCATGGACCAGCGCGGCCTCGCGCCGTTCGAGCTGCGCGCGGTAAAGCAGCGCCGCGCTGATCCCTTGCGCCAGCAGCAGCGACAGCGCGACTGCCAGCAACAGCTGGCCTTGCAGGCTCCTCGGCCAGATGCCCCCTAGCAAGCGCTTCATGCTAGGGTGACTTTATCCGGCGAACATCGGCGGCAAGCATATAGCCCCCGCCCCACACTGTCTGGATCAGGGTGGGGGCCTTGCTGTCAGTCTCGATCTTGCGGCGCAGGCGGCTGACCTGGTTATCGACCGCGCGGTCGAACAGATGCGCCTCGCGGCCCTGGACCATGTCGAGCAGGCGGTCGCGGTCAAGCACCTGGCGCGGATGTTCGAGGAAAGCCATCAGCAAGCGGAATTCGGCCGAGGAGATCGAGACCATCGCCCCTTCGGGATCGGTCAGCCGCCGCTTGAGCGGATCGAGCTGCCAGCCTTCGAATTCGAACGCTTCGTCTTCGACAGGCGCAGGTCCGCCCTTGGCGCTGCGGCGCAGCACCGAGCGGATCCGGGCGACCAGTTCGCGCGGCTCGAAAGGTTTGACCACATAGTCGTCGGCACCGATCTCAAGCCCGACGATCCGGTCCATTGCCTCGCCCTTGGCGGTCAAGAGGATGGTGGGGATCTGGTGGGCATCGGCGAGGTGGCGGCACAGCGACAGCCCATCCTCACCCGGCATCATGATGTCGAGCAGGACCAGCTCGGGCAGTTCGTTTCTCAGCTGGCTGCGCGCCTCGGCGGCGCTGGCAGCCTGGGAAACGGCAAACCCCTGGCGCGCGAGGTACTCGGCCAGGGGTTCGCGCAGTGCCGGCTCGTCATCGACCAGCAGCAGTCGGATGGGCGCGGACTGGTCCATCGCGGCCGCTTGCAGCCGTCAGCTCAGTTCGCCGTGGCTGGGGGCATGTCGTGTCCTGCATGACCGCCAGGTCCGCCCGGCCCACCACGCTTGCCGCCCATCATCCCGCGCATTTTCTGGTGCGCGGCCTGACGTTCGGCCTTGGTCAGCTTGCCGTCCTTGTTGGCGTCCATCTTGTCGAAATGCTTGGCCGCACCAGCGGCGAACTCGTCGCGGCTGACCGCGCCGTCCTTGTTGGTGTCGGCCATGTCCAGCATCATCTTGGCCATCATGCCGCCACGTTCACCGTGTTCGCGCTTCATGCCACCAGGACCGCCCCGGCCCTGCTGGTGCGCGGCGTCGAATTCGCTGCGCGAGATCGAACCGTTCTTGTCGGTATCGAGTTTGGCAAACATCTCGCCCTGGTGCGGTGCGCGGTCGGTCTGGTCGAGCTTGCCGTCTTTGTTGGCATCCATCTTTTCGAACATTTCGCCATGCTTGGCGATGAATTCAGCCTTGGTGACGTCCTTGTCGCCAAACGGGTCCATGCCCGCGCCGTGCTGGCTGGCAATCGCGGTTCCGGCAATGCCCAGCGCCAGCAGCGACAGGCCAAGAGTGATCTTTTTCATGTGCGAACTCCGTTTCTCAAAAATACTGCGAAGCCGCGCGGCCTGGAGGGGAGGGGACAGGCAGACCGGCGCGGCTTCCATCGCCCTTCTAGGCCGAAGGTGTCGCGCGACTATGCCCGATGCAAGCAGAATTGCATCAAATTGTCGCAGGAACGCCGACGCGTTCATCGAGGGTTTACCGCGGACGGCACTTGCGCGCCGCCCATCGGCTCAGCCCATCACAAAGGCGTTGAGCTTGTTGCCATCGGGATCGCGGAAGTACCCGGCATAGAAACCCTCACCTCTTGGTCCGGGAGCACCTTCGTCGGTCCCTCCGTTTTCCATTGCGATGGCATAGAGCTTGTCGACCTGGGCTGCGTCGCGCGCTTCGATCGCCACCATCACTCCGTTGCCGACCGAGGCCTGATTACCATCGTGCGGCTTGGTCGCGGCAATCCCGCAGCCGCCGCCCGGTGTGCCCCAGGCGATGAACGTCTCAAACTCCATCATCCGCCCGGTGCCCATTTCGGCAGCGATGGCATCATAGAATTTGGCAGCGCGCGGCAGGTCATTGGTGCCGACGGTTACATATCCGATCATTGTCTCTCTCCCTTCGAGTCGAAGTGGAACATTATGCGAACATCAATGCGCCGGCAAGGGGGCACAGGCCGCCTTGAGCCAATCGAGCGCTGCGCCTTCCAGCTGCGGCGCAAGCAGCGCCTCGACCCGGGCGTGATAGTCGTCCCACCACTTGAGTTCATCGCGGGTCATCAGGCTGGTATCGACCAGGGCGGCGTCGATCGGGGCCCAGGTGAGGTTTTCGAAGCCGAGCCATTCGCCTTCCATGCCAGAAATCTCGCGCTTCTCGACCAGTACCAGGTTCTCGATCCGGATCCCGTAGTGGCCGGCCTTGTAATAGCCCGGCTCGTTCGAAAGGATCATGCCCGCGAGCAACTCCTGCCCGGTCCCCGCCTGCCCGCCCTGCGCCTTGGCAATCCGCTGCGGGCCCTCGTGGACCGACAGGAATGAGCCGACCCCGTGCCCGGTGCCGTGGGCGTAATCGACGCCTGCCTGCCACAGCGCATGGCGCGCCAATGTGTCGAGCTGGCTGCCGACCGTGCCTTTGGGGAAGGTCGCCAACGCCAGCATGATGTGGCCCTTGAGCACGCGGGTGAAACGGTCCTTGTGTTCGGCCGTGGGCTCGCCCGGGCCGATCCAGACGGTGCGGGTGATGTCGGTAGTACCGTCAAGATACTGCCCGCCCGAATCGACCAGATAGACCGAATTGGGTTCGATTCCGATGTTGCTGTGCTCGTCCACTTTGTAGTGCGGGCTGGCGGCATGCGGCCCTGCGGCCGAGATCGTATCGAAGCTCAGGTCGCGCAGCAGCTCGCTTTCCTCGCGGAAGCTCTGCAGCTTTGCGGCGGCAGACAGTTCGTCCTGGCCGCCCTTGGGGGCTTCGATGCTCAGCCAGTGGAGGAACTTGGCGATCGCCGCGCCGTCGCGGGCTTGCGCCGCGCGCTGCCCGGCCTGTTCGACGGGATTCTTGACCGCCTTGGCCAGCACGGTCGGGTCGGTCAGTTCGACCACTGCTGCGCCCGCGCCCTCGAGCGCGGCAAAGACCGCCTGGACCGAACGTTCGGGATCGACCGCGACCTTCTTGCCTGCGAGCGCCTTCAGCTGCGGAACAAAGGCTTCGCGCGGGCGCACGGTGACTGCGTTGCCCAGGTGCGCGCGCAGTTCAGGGGTGACCTTCTCTTCGGCGATGAACAGTTCGGCGGTGCCATCGGCATGCGCCAAAACGAAGCTCAGCGCCACCGGCGTGCAATTGACGTCGGTGCCGCGCAGGTTGAGCAGCCAGGCGACGCCGTCCAGCGCCGAAACCACTGCCGCGTCGAGGCCCTTCGTGGTCAGCCATTCGGCCACCTCGCTGCGCTTGGCCTCGCTGGCCTTGCCGGTATATTCATTGCCATGAACCAGCGCCGGGGCGAGCGAAGGCGCTGGCTGGTCGGCCCAGACCGTATCGATCGGATTGCCGTCCACCGGCTCCAGCGCCGCGCCCTTATCGCGCAGCGCCCTGTTGATCGCATCGACCCAGGGTTTGCCATGCAGCCAGGGATCGAACCCGATCTTGCCGCCTGCGGGCGCATGCTCGGCCAGCCAGGCCGAAACCGACGATGCGGGCACCGAAACGTATTCGAACAGCCGCCCGTCAACCTGCTCGCGCACCTGCAGGGTATAGCGCCCATCGATAAAGATCGCCGCCTTGTCCCCCAGCACCGCCGCGGTCCCGGCCGATCCGCCAAAGCCGGTCAACCAGCCGAGCCGCTGGGCATAGGCGCCGACATATTCGCTCATATGCTCGTCCGAGATCGGGATGACGAAGCCATCGAGGCCGCGGGTCTTCAGTTCCTTGCGCAGTGCCTCAAGGCGCGCTTCGTGCGTATTCATCAGCATGGCTTGCAGTCCTTCTGTGCGCACCATAGAGCCAAGCCATGACAGATTCCATTCCTTTGGCCACTCCCCCCGTCGCAGCGAAAAAGCCATTCATCCAATCGCATCACGGCATCGAAGTGTCCGACGATTATGCCTGGCTGCGCGATCCGGGCTATCCGGAAGTGACTGACAAGGCGGTCTTGGCTCACCTTGAAGCAGAGAACGCCTGGTTCGAACATCGTATGGCCCCGCAGCAGGGCCGGATCGACGCGCTGTTCAAGGAGATGCGCGCGCGGATCAAGGAGGCGGACAAGTCTGTCCCGCAGAAGGATGGTGACTACCTCTACTGGATCGAGTTCGAGGAAGGGGCCGAGTACAAGAAATGGTGGCGCAGGCCCGTCAGCGGGGGTGCGGACCAGCTGATCCTTGACGAGGTCGCGCTGGCTGCGGGCAAGGAGTACTTCCGGCTGGAGGCGCTGGCGGTTTCCAATGACGGCCGCTTGCTGGCCTATTCTACCGACGACAACGGCTCGGAACGCTACACCGCGCGGGTCAAGGATCTGGCCAGCGGCAAGCTGCTGGGCGACGAAATTCCCGGCACGCTGGGCGCGCTGGTCTGGGTCGCGGGCGATACGGGTCTGGTCTATACCCCGGCCAACGAGCAGTGGCGCACCGACCGGGTGATGCTGCACTGGCTGGGCCAGCCGAACTCGGCCGATATCGAGCTCTACCGCGAACACGACGAGGGCTTCCGCGCCAGTGCCGGGCTGACCTCGAACGATCAGTGGCTGGTGCTGGCGAGCGGCGATCATGAGACCAGCGAGGCGCGGCTGGTGCCAGCTCAGGACCCGCTGGCCACGCCCTTGCTGGTCCGCGCGCGGCAGGCCGGGGTGGAGTACGATGTCGATGAGCGCCAAGGCACGCTCTATATCCACACCAACGACACCCACGAAAACTTCCGGCTCGCCGCTGCACCGCTGGCCGATCCGGGGGCGTGGACCACGCTGATCGAAGGATCGGACGACTATTACCTGACCGGGGTAGACCTGTTCCGCGATTTCTTCGTCACCACTGGCCGGGTCCGCGGGCTCGACCGGATCGAGGTGCGGTACTACGATGATCCTGCCCGGATCGAGCCAATCCAGTTTCCCGAGGCGAGCTTCAGCGCTGGCCTTGGCGACAATCCCGAATGGGCGATGGATACCCTTCGCCTGTCCTATGAAAGCATGGTCAGCCCGGCCTCGGTGATCGACTATGAAGTGGCCAGCGGGGCCATGACCACGCTCAAGGTGCAGGAGATCCCCTCGGGCTATGACGCTTCGAACTATGTGACCGAGCGGCTGGAAATTCCGGCGCGCGACGGCACTTTGATCCCGGTGAGCCTGGTCCAGCGCAAGGATCGCCAGGGTGGCGGCCCGCTCTATCTCTACGGCTACGGCGCCTATGGCATCGCCGTCGACCCTGGCTTTTCGACCACCCGGCTAAGCCTGGTGAACCGCGGCTTTGCCTATGCCATCGCCCATATCCGCGGCGGCGATGACTTGGGCCGGGCCTGGTACAAGGCTGGCAAGCTGGAGCGGCGGACCAACACGTTCCATGACTTCGTCGATGTCGCCAGGGGCCTGATCGCGCGGGGCTTCACCCAGGCCGGCAAGATCGCGATCGCGGGCGGATCGGCGGGCGGCGAGCTGATGGGCGCGGTGGTCAATTCGAACCCCGAACTGTGGGGCGCGGTCGCCGCCCACGTGCCGTTCGTCGATGTGCTCAATACCATGCTCGACCCCACCCTGCCGCTGACGCCCGGCGAATGGCCCGAATGGGGCAACCCGATCGAGGACAAGGCCGCATTCGATCTGATCCGCAGCTATTCGCCCTACGATCAGGTCAAGGCGCAGGCCTATCCCCCGATGCTGGTCACTGCCGGGCTCAACGATCCGCGCGTGACCTATTGGGAACCGGCGAAGTGGGTCGCCAGGCTGCGCGAACTCAAGACCGACCAGAACGAGCTGCTCTTGAAGACCAACATGGGCGCGGGCCACGGCGGCAAGTCGGGACGGTTCGAGAGCCTGCGCGAGACGGCCGAGGAGTTTGCCTTTGTGCTGTGGCAGATGGAGGGCGGATCATGACCATCAGGGATCTAGGTTGGCCGGCTCTTGTCGCCATGGCTTGCGCGTTAGCCACAGCAGCCACCCTTGTGACTCGAAACTTCGCACTGATCATGGGGTTTTATCCAGTGCAGCTGCTGGGCATGGGCTGCCTTGCCCTTGCTGTCTGGCAAACTCGGCGATGGTGGCTGCTGATCTTTGCCCTGCCAATGATCCTGCCTCTCGGAATGTGGGCGATGCTGTTCTACCAATGCGCACATGGGAACTGCCTGTGACCAACCGGCACACAATGACCTTCACCGCGCAGGCGCAGCACATCGACGAGCTGGGCCATGTCAACAACGCGGTCTGGGTTGACTGGATCCAGCAGATCGCCACCGCGCACTGGGCGGCGGTCGCTTTGCCTGAACATCAGGCGCAGTACATCTGGGTCGTGACCCGGCACGAGATCGACTATCGCGGCAATGTCGGCCCGGGCGAGGAAGTGAGCGCCGAGACGTTCATCCCCACTGCCCCCACCGGCGCGCGGTTCGACCGGCGGGTCCAGTTCCGCGATGCGGCGGGCAAAGTGCTGGTCGCATCCAACACCACCTGGGCGATGATCGACCGGGCCAGCGGGCGATTGGCCCGGGTCCGCGAGGATGTGACCGCGCCGTTCCGGCCCTTTGCGGATGAGGAGTAGGCCACCTTTCCTCCCCCTTGATGGGGGAGGGATACCGAAGCTTGGCGGCGAAGCCGTCTAGCGCAGGTTGGGTGGGGGTGATGGTGCCATCAAGTGCGAGGTTGCGAGCGGCTGCGAGCTCACCCCCATCCAAGTTTCGCTAGCTCCTTTCAGGAGCAAGCTGCACTATCCTTCCCCCATCAAGGGGGAAGAAGCTCTACCTCAGCCCAGAACTTCGCTCACCGGCACGTAGTCATAGCCCAGATCGCGGGCCACGGCTTCATAGGTAACCTTGCCCTCGTGGACGTTGAGCCCTTCGGCCAGGTGCGGGTTGGCCTTCAGCGCGGCCTTCCAGCCAAGATCGGCGATCTTGAGCGCATGCGGCAGGGTGACGTTGTTGAGCGCATAGGTGCTGGTCCGGGCCACCGCGCCGGGCATGTTGGCCACGCAGTAGTGGACGATCCCGTCAACCACATAGGTCGGATCGGCATGGGTGGTCGCCTTGCTGGTTTCAAAGCAGCCGCCCTGGTCGATCGCCACGTCAACCAGCACCGCGCCGGGCTTCATGGTCGAGAGCATCGCGCGGGTCACCAGCTTGGGTGCGGCGGCCCCGGGGATCAGCACCGCGCCGATCACCAGGTCGGCGCTGGCCACTTCCTGCGCCAGGCTGGCCTTGCCCGAATAGAGCGTGCGCGCGCGCCCCGCGAAATGGTTGTCGAGCCTTTCGAGCGTGGCCGGATCGCGGTCGAGGATCGTCACTTCGGCGCCCAGGCCCACCGCCATCTGCGCGGCGTTGAAGCCGACCACGCCGCCGCCGATCACCACGACCTTGGCGGGGAGCACGCCGGGCACGCCGCCCAGCAGCACGCCGCGTCCGCCGTGCGCCTTCTCCAGCGCGGTCGCCCCGGCCTGGATCGACATGCGGCCGGCAACCTGGCTCATCGGCTTCAAGAGCGGCAGCGAATTGTCCGCGCCAGTCACGGTTTCATAGGCAATCGCGGTCACGCCCGACTTGACCAGGTCGGCGGTCTGCTCGGGGTCCGGGGCGAGGTGGAGGTAGGTATAGAGCACCTGGCCCTTGCGCAGCTGCGCACGTTCGACCGGCTGCGGCTCCTTGACCTTCACCACCATTTCGCATGCCGCAAAGATTTCGGCGGCAGTCGCCTTGATCGCGGCACCGGCAGCCACATAGTCAGCGTCAGAAGCGCCGATGCCATTGCCCGCGCCGGTTTCGACCCACACTTCGTGGCCATGCGCGACCAGCTCGCTCACGCTTTCAGGGGTCAGCCCGACCCGGTATTCGTGGATCTTGATTTCCTTGACGGTGCCGACGCGCATCGGGGCTCTCCTTGGGTAGTAGCTATTGTGCGCAGGATAGGCCCGAAGCGCGTGGAAGTTTCACCAAAGTTACCCTGTTCATCCCCCTCAATCGGTGATATTTACCGTAGTAGAGCAACAAGCCGGAAAAATTGACCGTGGACCGCAACGATGTGCTGATTCTAGAGGCACTGCAAAAAGATAGCTCACGCTCGATCGCCGACCTCGCCGAACTGGCCAGCGTCTCGCCCTCAGCCTGCCACCGCCGGATCAAGGCGCTTGAGTCCAGCGGCGTGATCACCGGCTACGGCGCGCAAGTCGATCCGCAGAAGCTGGGCCTCAAGATGCAGGCCTTTGTCGAAATCACGCTGACCAGCCAGAGCCGCGAGGCGATGGACCGGTTCGAGCGCGCGGTGGCCGACTTCGACGAGATCCTCGACTGCCACCTGATGGCCGGCCACGCCGACTATCTGCTGCGCGTGGCGGCGCGCGATCTGGACCAGTACGACCGGATTCACCGCGATTGCCTCGCGGCGCTACCCGGAGTTTCCTCGATGCGGTCAGCCTTCGCGATCCGCCGGATCAAGCGGTGGCAGGGCTATCCAGTTAGGGGCTAGGCAACCGCCTTAAGCCGCGCCTTGTCGTGCCGGGCGATCCATTCCTCAAGGATCGGCGCGATCCGGGTCCGCCACTTGCTGCCGTTGAAGATGCCGTAGTGGCCGACTTCGCGCGCCAGGTGGTATTGCTTCTTCGCGTCGCTGAGCCCGGTCGCCAAGGTCAGCGCGGCCTTGGTCTGGCCGATCCCGGAGATATCGTCGCGCTCGCCCTCGATCGCCAGCAGCGCGGTGTCCTTGATTTTGCCCAGGTCCACCACTTTGCCGCGGTGGACGAAAGTGCCGTTGGGCAGCGAATGCTTCTGGAACACGTGCTCGACCGTCTGGAGGTAATAGGCCGCGTTAAGATCGCAGACCGCGCGGTATTCCTCGTAGAAGTCCTTGGTCGCATCGGCGTCTTCATCGGCGCCGGCAACCAGGTGCTTGAACATGTGGTAGTGGCTCAGCATGTGATTGCCCAGGTTCATGCTCATGAACCCGGCCAGCTGCATGA
>JAGXTB010000010.1 GCA_018334165.1 Sphingomonadales bacterium
ACACTTTGATGGAAGCACTTGCGAATGCCTAAGCATGAGTGCTTTGCCTTTTTTTGCGAAGATTTCCGCCATGAGGTTGGCGGCAAGACTAGCTACATGGGAGTCTTGGGGCCGAAGATTGATTTTGGGCAAGAATCAGCAGAGGTACCACCAGACACAAGGGAGGTGATGGCTAAAATCGTCGCAGTCGCAATGATTAGAACCAACCAGAGACAAAACATAAATTTGTTAGCGGAGCTAATTATTGAAAATGGCCCGGATGATGTAATAAAATACTTAAAAAGTGAGCATTTGTTGGAAGTCGAAGAAGATCAAGAAGAAACTTTAATACAATTCAATGCCCAGTTACCAAACGTACCTGCTCATGCGGGAATGAAAATTACTGTGAAATTTGACGCTGATGGCTGCTTGTTTGAGGCCAGTCTCTTGTTGATGCGAAGTTAAACCACCCCCAACGCCTCAAAACCTAGCGGCACTGAATCCGGCACAACCCCATCACCAACGCGCAAAACCCCGCCGCTAACCACTACCGCCATCACCCCGCATTTGCGCACCAGGCTGCCGTCAGCAGCCTTGTCCAGCGTCGCGGCCATCAGGCCCTTGGCAAGGCCGTCGATCTGTTTGCAGGGGTTTCTGAGGCCGGTGATCTCGATCAATGCGTCCGGACCCAGCCGCAGGCGGGTACCGCGTGACAGGCCGAGCAGGTCGATCCCGCGGGTGGTGATGTTTTCGCCCAATTGGCCGGGCTTTATCTGGAAGCCCTTGCCCGCCAGTTCCTCGAACAGTTCGGCGTGGATCAGGTGGACTTGGCGCAAGTTCGGGACACTGGGGTCCTTGGCCATGCGCGAGAGGTGCTGAACCAGCCGTCCGGCATGGGCATCGCCTTCAACCCCCAATCCGGCGAGCAATGTCAGGCTCTCGCAGGGCTGCTTGGAGAAGCGGTGCTGGCCGTCGCGGGCGAGGCCGATGATTGTGGCGGTCATGCCTTGCACCATAGCCGGTCGCGCGGATTTTCCTACTCGTCTGCGGCCTGTTAATCTGGCCGGATGACCAATACCGCCGTCCGCGCACTTTCGATGACAGCCGAAAAATTCCGCCCTGAGTTTTTTGGACCAGGACAGTGGTCCAAGCGGTCCACGTCGCGCTCGGCACGGCAAAACTCGACAGGGCAAAATAGGTCTCATAGAGAGACTTGAAACAATAGATGAGGATTCTGCACCGATGACCCTTCCCGCCCCGTTCGATCGCCTGCGTCTGCCCGTCATCGGTTCGCCCCTGTTCATTATCTCAACCCCCGATCTGGTGATCGCGCAGTGCAAGGCGGGGATCATCGGCAGCTTCCCGGCGCTCAACGCGCGGCCCTCGGGCGTGCTTGACGAATGGCTGCACCGGATCACCGAAGAACTGGCCGCGCACAACCGCGACAACCCTGATCGCCCGGCCGCGCCCTATGCGGTCAACCAGATCGTCCACAAGTCGAACAACCGGCTGGAAGAGGACATCGAGGTCTGCGCCAAATGGCAGGTGCCGATGACCATCACTTCACTCGGCGCGCGCGAGGACATCAACCAGGCGGTCCACGGCTGGGGCGGGATCGTGCTGCATGATGTGATCAACGACCGCTTTGCCCGCAAGGCGATCGAAAAAGGTGCCGACGGGCTGATCCCGGTCGCCGCCGGGGCTGGCGGGCACGCCGGCGTGCTCTCTCCCTTCGCCATGATGCAGGAAATCCGCCAGTGGTTTGACGGGCTGGTCGCCTTGTCAGGCTCGATCGCTTGCGGGCGTTCGGTGCTGGCCGCGCAGGCGATGGGGGCGGACTTCGCCTATATCGGCAGCCCCTGGATCGCGACCAAGGAAGCCAATGCGCAAGCTGGATACAAGGACGCAATTGTCGCCGGGAAGGCCGATGATATCGTCTATTCCAACCTGTTCACCGGGGTCCACGGCAACTACCTGCGCCCGTCGATCGTCGCAGCCGGGATGGACCCGGACAACCTGCCCGAGGGCAATGTTTCGACCATGAACTTCGGCTCGGGCGGGAATACCGAAGCCAAGGCCTGGAAGGACATCTGGGGCTCGGGCCAGGGGATCGGCGCGGTCGATGCGATCGATTCGGTGGCCGAACGGGTCGACAAGCTGGAGGCCGAATACAACCAGGCGCGCGCCGAGCTGGCGGCCAAGGCGCGGATGGCTTTGGCTTGAGGTTATTTGCGACCTTCGGCGTGGAGGGGTTCTCGCGAAGAGCGCGAAGGGACGAAGGACACGAAGGATTTAGGCTTTCGGCGAAGCCGTATGATTGTTTGCGGTTTGGTTTGGCGAGACGTAGCGATTGGAATATCGGCCTGCGGCGCTGAATGACCCCTTCGCGATCTTCGCTCCTTTGCGCCCTTCGCGAGAACCCTGATTCCTACCCTCACCCCACTTCCGGCCCAGTCCCCGGCCACAGCAGATCGGCCATCGCATCAAGCTCGCTAAAGTCGAGGCCGCTGCCCAGCGGGTCCTTGCGGTTGAGGCGGAGACGGCGCTGCTGATCGAGCAGGCGGCGGCGCAGCGCGCGTTGCAGGAGTTCAAGCCGCTGGTAGGCCTCGATCAAGGCAACCTCAGGCGCGCGCAGCCGCGTGGCCGACCAGCCCGCTTCGATCTGGCCGACCCGTTCGATCACCATCGCGTTGTAGTCGCGGTGGGGCCCACGGTGCAGCGGCAGTCCGATCCGCACCGCCGCGGCATCGTTGGCCGGGAGCAGCAGCCCATTGCGGCGGAAATCGTCGAAATCGACATGATCGCGCCCCAAAGCCGCGAGCATCGGGCCAAAGCAGCTGCGGGTCTGGATCTGGCGGGGCAGGATGTGATGGCGCTGGAGGCCCGGATCATAGCCCGGACGGTCGCGGCGGTTGACCGCGCGAAACGAGAGACCCTGGCGCTGTGGAGCAAGCAGGCCAAGACCCGCTCCGGTCAATCCCGCCAAGCACCGCCCCCTGCGTGGTTCATCGACGTACCGAGACCCTCAGCTGGCGTCCGTCACGGATCGGCACGACGTCAATCGGCTCTCCATCGGGCCCGGTAAACTCGTGCGGCGCGGTCAGCGGCTCAACCTCGATCAAAGCGTGGATCAGCCGCACCGCGACCCGGGCAATATCGGCCGGACCTAGCGCGCGGTCTGGCGCGAAGACCAGTTCCTGCCCGGTGAACAAGGCCAGCCCGACCGACTGCATCGAGCCGTCACTCTCCCGCTGGAGCGAAGTCAGCCCCAGCGCCGGGAACGGTCCGCCCGCCAGCCAGTTGCCTATCACCTTGCGGAAATAGTTTGCCGGCATCCAGCACCGCGCCGGGTTCCAGGCAACTGCTTCGGCGCCCGGCAGCCCGGCGATCGCTGCGCCGATCCCGGCAAGCTGCTTGATCACTGGCAGCATACCTACTGCTTCGGCCAGATGCGGACCGGGCCCAAGCGCAATGCCTTCGCCCTTCGGCTGAGCCTCAAGCCCCATAAGTGCTGCGTGCGTTGGCAGCACAAGCGGCGCGGCGGGAGGCAAGCCGTGACAATCGAAAGTCAGCCCGGAAGCCAGCAATTCGATCCAGCCTTCGGAAGGGTTGGGTAAATGACTGCATGCAAATCGCGATCCGCTCGCAGCGTCATTGCCAAGCGCCAGCACGGCGTCCCGCTCCGGACGCGAACCTTCTGCAAAAGCAAGCACAAGGATCGCGCGCTCGCTCAAGCTACCAAAGGCGTCCGCTGCAACGATGATCAATCCCTCCGACTACTGGCAACCCGATTCTGTTTTTCCACGCTTTCCCGGAAATAGTCGAGTCCTGCCGCGCCAAATAGATCGGCAATGGAGACGATTTGCGAGGGCGTGAGTTCAGAAGATGCCTTGCTCTATCCCTTCGGCCAGCGCCGCGCCTATGGCTGAGCAGTCTTCCAGTACTTGGACAGGAACGACCTTGTCCGCCAGAATTTGCTCCGCTGTCTGCGCACCCAGCATGGCGATCAGCGGCGGCGCGACGCGGCGCAGCCGCCAGCCGGTGACGATCCGGTCAAGCTGCGCCTGGGCACCCTGCCCGTCGCTGCCTGCGGCAATCAGGCTGGCATAGGGCCGTCCTTCGATCCGGCCCTGCAAGGGGTAATAGCAGCGGTCGAACAGGTCCTTCATCGGCCCGCTCATGGTAGCGAGGTTCTCAGGACAGGCGAAGAGATAACCCTTGGCCGCGAGCAGATCCTCGGGCCCGGCGTCGATCGCAGACAGGATTCGCGCCCGCCCTTCTGCTCCGGCCAGGGCAGCCTCGGCCATCGCCCGGCTTGCCCCGGTGCGGCTGTGCCACAAGATCAGCAGCATGGAGCTGCGCGGCTTAGCAGCCGCCCTTGATCACTCCGCCAAGGATCCCGCCGATGCCCTTTGGTTTGCACTTCTTCTCCTGCGGCGGCTCACCAGTCTGGCCTGGCATGCCGGCCATTCCGGGCATGTCCATCCAGCTGGTCATCGAACGATGCCGCACCCGCGCGGTCCAGACAAGGTTCCAAGCCGCCTTGGGATCGGCCGGACGCGGCGGATAGGCGAAGTTTTCTTCCGGCCCATAGGCGGTGAGCATGCCCATCCGGAAATCGGGACCGGCCTTGCGGACTTCCTGGGGAATGATGCAGCTGGTGGTGGCGGGCGCCATCACGGTGCGATCGCGCACCAGCCCGGCGACCTGGCCGGGGCTGAGCCAGTCGGTCAGCCCGCCGCCGAACTGGCGGCTGGCGCTGCTGGTCCACATCACCATGTCGCCCATCTCGCCGTCCGGGCCCATCTTTCCGCCGAACATCCAGGCCAGATAGCCCGTCGCGCCCGGCACCGCATTCCAGCTGAGCAGGGCCGAGCCGCTGGCATTGGCGGTGTTGGTCGCCCGCAATGCGGCCATGAAGTCCTGGGTCAGGTTGAAGGCGATTTCGGGCGAATAGTTGCCCGCCACCCGGTGTGCGCCGATCAGCGAGCTGTCGGTCTTGACGAATTTGCGGTCCTCGGCCGGCCAGCGCCCGAAAGTCTTGCTGTTCTGCAAGGTCGGGCCCCAATCGCGCAGTACCGCGGCGGTCCAAAGCCCCGGCGGAGCTTGCCCGGCGGCGATCTTGGCCAGATCGATCACCACCGGCTGCCCCTTGGGCGCGCGTTCGCCGCAGCCCCAGAAGATCAGGATCCGGCCCTTGGGCTTTTGCGGCAATTCGTCGGTCCCGGCCTTTTCCTCTTTGGGAGTGGCCAGCGCGACCGATTTGCCCAGCTTGGCCACCGGCGGCATGAAGTGATCGGCCTTGGCCGCACCCTTGGCCGGGGCCTGGCTGGAGCCAAGCCGCAGGTAGAGCTCTTTCTGGACCTTGTCCCCGCCCCCACCGAAAGCCACGCCCATCGCGCCGCCCATGCCGCCGCCCATCGCCATCATGCCAGAGACGGTGCCGGCGCGCATGTCATAGCGGGCAACCGGCCCGCTGGTGGGCGCACGCTGGGCCAGGACCGGCCAGACCGAAAGCGCGACTGCGCCAACGCCTGCAAGGACTGCGATTCTGTGATTGAAAGCCATGCCGAATTCCCCTCGAAAGCCTCAATTGATGCAATACCACACCTCGCCGCGCAGTAATTGTCATTTGTCGACATCAAATTTGGCGAAGTTTTTTTGTCTGAGGGCCCTCACTAGGCTAACCACGCGCCATGAGTTCTGCCCCGCCTTCGATCCTCGGCCTCGACCGCTCGCTTTCGGGCCGCGCCTGGCGCTGGCGCGGGGGCAACATGGATCTGGGCAATGGTTCGAGCCTCGATCATGATGTCGTGACCCAGCTGCTGCTTTCGCGCGGGGTTGCGCCCGACGATCTGGAGCGCCACCGCAATCCGACCTTGCGCGCCTTCCTGCCCGATCCGTCTGAGTTCCGCGACATGAGTGCCGCGGCCGAGCGGCTGGCCCAGGCGGTGCTGACCCAGGAAACGGTCACCATCTACGGCGACTACGACGTTGATGGCGCTACCAGCGCCGCGCTGCTGATCCGCTTGCTGCGCGATCTGGGGCACGAGTCGCGCTATTACATCCCTGACCGCCTGCTCGAAGGCTATGGCCCCTCGGGCGAGGCGCTGGTCAAGATCGCGCGCGAAGGATCGAGCCTGATCGTCACGGTCGATTGCGGGGCGATGGCCTTCGAAGCACTGGAAATGGCGCATGCGGCGGGCGTGGACGTGGTGGTGGTCGATCACCACAAGTGCTCGCCCGAGCTGCCCCGCGCCGCCGCACTGGTCAATCCCAACCGGCTCGATGAAAGCGATCTGGCCGCCAGCTTTGGCCACCTGGCGGCAGTCGGCGTCGCCTTCCTGCTCGCCATCGCCACGGTGCGGGTGCTGCGCGAACGCGGGTTCTTTGCGGAGCGCAAGGAGCCCGATCTGTTCGCGCTGCTCGACCTCGTGGCGCTGGGCACTGTTGCCGATGTCGCTGCGCTGCACGGGCTCAACCGGGCTTTCGTGGCCCAAGGCCTCAAGGTCATGGCCAAGCGCGAGGGCGTTGGCATGGCCGCCCTGATCGACGCCAGCCGGCTCAGCCGCGCGCCGACTTGCAGCGATCTGGGCTTTGCGCTGGGCCCCAGGATCAACGCCGGGGGCCGCGTGGGTGAGGCGACGCTGGGCGTGCGGCTGCTGACCACCCAAGATCCTGACGAAGCGAAGGCAATTGCTGCCCAGCTCTCGCAGCTCAACGAAGAACGCCGCGCGATCGAGGCGGCAGTGCAGGAAATGGCTGAGGCCCAGGTCGATGCCCAGCACAACCGCGCGGTGCTGACACTGGCGGGCGCTGGCTGGCACCCTGGCGTAATCGGGATCGTCGCCGGGCGGATCAAGGAAAAGACCGGCAAGCCGACGCTGGTGGTCGCGCTCGATGCCGACGAGCATGGCAACGGCAAAGGCTCTGGCCGATCAATCGCCGGGGTTGATCTTGGCGCGGCGATCATTGCCGCAAAGGAGGCCGGGCTGCTGGTCGCGGGCGGCGGGCATGCAATGGCGGCCGGGCTGACTGTCGCACCCGGTGCGATCGACCAGCTTGGCGAATGGCTTGACGAATTGCTGGGCCGCAAGGTCAGTGAGGCGATGGCCAGTCAGGCGCTGACGCTTGACCTGGCGCTGGCCCCCGGCGGGCTGGTGCCATCGCTGGTCGAAATGCTGGAAAGCGCCGGCCCTTACGGCATGGGCTGGCCCGGCCCGCGGATCGCGGTGGGGCCGGTGCGGATGGTCAAGGCCGATCTGGTCGGCACCGACCATGTCCGCCTGATCGTGCGCGGCGATGACGGTGCCAGCTTCAAGGCGATCGCCTTTCGCGCCGCCAGCAGCGAAATGGGCCAGGCGCTGCTGCGCGCCACGCATCACCGCAAACTGTGGCTGGCCGGCCGCGCCAAGATCGACGATTGGGCCAGCCGTCCGCAGGCCGAACTGCACGTCGAAGACGCCGCTTTCGCCGATTGAAACATTCTTTCGGCTAGCCCCTTGACCGTTCTTGCACGCCCCCTTAAAGGCGCACCCCTGCCAGCGGCGCAAGCCACATGGCCCGTTCGTCCAGTGGTTAGGACGCGGCCCTTTCACGGCTGAAACACGGGTTCGAATCCCGTACGGGTCACCATCCTTTTTTCTGAAACATTTGGCAGGCAGGCAATCGCCTTCTATTGAGCGCATGCCGATGCCAGCCCAACGCACCCTCCCCTTTGCCGGATTTGTCCTCGCTCTGATCACGGGGATTGGCATGCTTGTGGCCGGAGCCAGCTTTTGGCTGGTGCTGGCGGTGGTAGTGTTATGGTTTGGCTCGCTTTGGCTGGTCGCACCCGAGCCGGAGATCCCCGCCGAGAAGATCGATATCGACCTGGTTGAACGCGATGCGATTCACGAAACCGTCGAACCGATCGGCCTGCCCTTGCTGCTGATCGAAGGAACGCGGATTGTCGAGGCCAATGCCGCAGCCCGCGCTGCGATGGGTGAACATGTGCTGGGCCAGGACGCACGGATCGCTCTCCGCCATCCCGATGCGATGAAGTTGATCGACATGGATGATGGTGCCGAGGTTTCGATCCCCGGCTTCACCGGCGGCCGCAGCCTGTGGCAGCTGACCCGCCGCGATATCGACGAAAATCGCTGGATGATCGAACTTTCCGATCGCACTGCGGAATCCGATGTCAGCCGCGCCCATACCGATTTCGTCGCCAACGCCAGCCACGAACTGCGCACCCCGCTGGCCGCGGTGATCGGCTATGCCGAAACACTGAGCGATGCAGACGCGCCCAGCGACCCTGAAACCGCCAAGCGTTTCAACAACATCATCCACCGCGAGGCGCAGCGGATGTTGAGTCTGGTCGAAGACCTGATGACGCTAAGCCATGTCGAGGCGGAAAAACACGATCGCCCCAGCGAGCCGCTGGACCTTGGCCAGTTGGCCGCACGCGTGGTGGGCGAAGTGGCTTCGCTGCGCGGCAAGGAACGCGTCGAATTGTCGGTGGCGGAACCGGGCCTGACCGTGCGGGGCGATGCCACCCAGCTTGAGCAATTGCTGCGCAACCTGATCGACAATGCCCTCAAGTACGGTGCGCCCGATATGCCGGTCAGCGTCGCGGTGACCCGTCATGGCGAAGACCAGACCCGGCTTGCCATTGCCGACCGAGGTCCGGGCATCGCACCCGAACATCTGCCGCACCTGACCCGCCGGTTCTATCGCACCGATCCCGGCCGCAGCAAGGCCTCAGGGGGCACGGGCCTGGGCCTGGCGATCGTCAAACATATCGTCGAGCGCCACCAGGGCGAGCTCGACATTGCCAGCACGCTGGGGGAAGGCACCACCGTGGCAGTCACCCTCCCCCTTGCGGCGGGGTAAGTTAGAACGAAGCCGAAAGTCCGGTCATGATGACGTGATCGACGCGATCGGGCCCATTGGAAACAAAGGCGTTCTGGTTCATATAGCCGATCTCGATGCCCAACTTCTTGCCCAGCGGAGCAGTAAAAGTGGCGGAGTTGCGGATTCGGTCAAGCCCATCGACGGTCTGGAAGCTGGTGGTATTGAGATTAAAATAGGGCTCGCTCGCGAGGTTGATTTTCACCTTCCCGAATAATGGAGCAACTGCCTTGATCTGCGGCCGCACTCGCCAGCCGGTGCCAGAACGATCATCGCGAAAGCGCTGTTCGAGGCGAACCCTTCCGCTCAGGCTGAACGGCCCAATCTTGGCCAGGTTGTCCATGTTCAATTGCTGTCGAAAGCGACGCTCCATCGACGTGAAATCGCCGTGGCTATAGTTGGGTGCGTGAACGTACCCCGCCGAGACGGTAACATTCTTGCTCACCTTGTAGCCCACCATCAAGACTTGCTGGAGCTGGTAGAAGCCACGCGCGTCGCTCGAACGGAACGAGGTTTCGCTCGAGATTCGGACCTCATCCGATACTTTGACGCTCAGGTTCAGGTTTTGCCAGTAGGCTGCGTCATCGCTTGCGACCGCAGGGCTGGAAGCGCCGCACAGCATGGCGATTGCGATGGATTTGGTTAGGCTGCGCATCGGAAGTGTTCCTGTATAGGCGTTGAACTCAGCGCCTCGCTATGACGATTGTGTGACACATTCATGACGTTTTGTGCCTCTGGACTGACACTTTGGTGACACTCGGCCATGCCAGCCAATTGTCACGCAACTGTCACACAAGGGGGTCACTTGCCGATCCAGATAACGCTAATGGAGCGATTCGCATGACCAAGAAATCTTTCCTCACTTTCACCACGGCAATCGCCGCTTCGGCCCTGCTGGCCGCCTGCGGTGGCGGCCAGGGCGGCTCGCGCGACCAGGTTCGCGCGGTCGGCTCCTCGACCGTCTATCCGTTCGCCAAGGCAGTAGCGGATTCGCTGGCCAAATCGAACCCCAGCTTCAAGTCGCCGATCATCGAAGGCAACGGCACCGGTGCCGGCATGAAGCTGTTCTGCAAGGGCGTTGGCGCTGAACATCCCGATATCGAGAACGCCTCGCGCCGGATGAAGAAGAGCGAGTTCGAAGACTGCGTCAAGAACGGCGTCGACAAGATCGTCGAAATTCAGGTCGGGCTTGATGGCGTGGCTTTCGCCGAAGCCAAGGGCGGCCTTAGCCTCAAGCTGACCCCCGAAGACGTCTACAAGGCGCTGGCCGCCAACCCCTATGGCAAGCCCAACACTACCAAGACCTGGAAGGACGTCAACCCGGCCTATCCGGCCGAGCCGATCCTGGTTTACGGCCCGCCCAGCACTTCGGGCACCCGCGATGCCCTGAAGGAACTGATCCTCATGAAGGGCTGCAATTCGAATGCCGAAATGAAGGCGCTCAAGGACAGCGACAAGGAAAAGCACGAGACGATCTGCGGCGAAGTTCGCGGCGACGGTGCCTATGTCGATTCGGGCGAGAACGACAACCTGATCGTCCAGAAGCTGGAAGCCAATCCCAAGGCGATCGGCATCTTCGGTTTCTCCTACCTTGAAGAAAATGCCGACAAGCTGGTGGGCCTGCCGATGAACGGCGTGATGCCGACCTATGCTGCAATCTCGGACTTCAGCTATCCAGGTGCCCGCCCGCTCTACATCTACGTCAAGGCCGCGCATCTCGATGCGATCAAGGGCCTGCGTGAATTCGTGGCCGAATGGGCCAAGAGCTGGGGCAAGGGTGGACTGCTGGCCAAGCAGGGCATGGTTGTTGCCCCTGACGACGTCCAGGCCAAGAATGCCAAGATTGCCAGCGAGTTTTCGCTGCTCAACGGCGCCGACCTGAAGTAAGAGTTACCCGATGTCGCCAGCCATTCCGATTCTGCTTGCGCTTGCGCTGGGCCTGATCGGCTGGTTGGCGGCGCGGGGCCGCGCCTGGGCCTTGCGCAAGCAGGTCCGCGCCGCGGGCAAGGACCTCCATTCATTGCCCAACTATCACGGTTGGTACGTGGCGCTGTGGATCCTGGTCCCGGCGCTGCTCTTTGCGGTTGTCTGGGCCGCGACCAGCCCCGGACTGGTCCTGGCGCATGTCCTGGCCGACCCCGCTGCGGCCAAACTGCCGGCTTTCGGATTCGAGCGCGATGCGATCCTCTCCGAAGCGCGCGCACTGGCCAGCGGATCGACCGATGCGGTATTCAACCAGTCCGCCCGTGCGCTGGTAGAACCGTTTCGCGAAGGCATGCAGCGTTATGCCCTGATCGGCACGCTGGTCACCGTTCTGCTGGGCCTGAGCGGAGGCATTTTCGCGTTCTTGCGGCTGCGGCCCGATTTCACCGCCCGCACCCGGGTTGAACGCGCGGTGATGGCCGGGCTGCTGCTCGCCTCGCTCGCCGCGATTTTCACCACGGCCGGGATCGTCGGCTCGCTGGTGTTCGAAACTTTCCGTTTCTTCCAGTTCGTCAGCCCGCTCGATTTCCTGCTCGGCACCCATTGGGGTCCGGATTCGATGGCCGCGCCCACCCATGGGGTGGAGAACAGCTATGGCGCGCTACCGCTGTTCTGGGGCACGGCCTTTATCGGCGCGATCATCGCGATGCTGGTGGCGATCCCGCTGGGGCTGATGAGCGCGATCTTCCTGACCCAGTACGCCACTCCCACAGTGCGCCGCTGGATGAAGCCGTTGCTTGAGATCCTGGCCGGCGTCCCGACCGTGGTTTACGGCTATTTTGCGGCGCTGACCGTGGCCCCGCTGATCCGCGATCTGGGGCACGCGATCGGCGTAACCAGCGCCTCGAGCGAAAGCGTGCTGGCCGCGGGCGTGGTCATGGGGATCATGATCATCCCGTTCGTCTCCTCGATGGCCGACGATTCGATCGCCGCCGTGCCGCAAGCGATGCGTGATGGCAGCCTGGCCATGGGCGCAACCAAAAGCGAAACGATCCGCCGGGTGCTGCTACCCGCAGCGCTGCCCGGCATTGTCGCCGGGATCATGCTGGCGGTCAGCCGCGCGATTGGTGAGACGATGATCGTTGTCATGGCCGCAGGCGCAACTGCGCGGATCACCGCCAACCCGTTCGAATCGATGACCACTGTCACCTATCAGATCGTCGCCATGCTGACCGGCGAAGGCAGCTTCGATCACCCGGCCACGCTGTCTGCCTTTGCGCTGGGCATGGTGCTGTTCCTGGTCACCCTGACACTCAATTTCATCGCGCTCAGCGTGGTGAAGCGGTTCCGTGAAGCTTATGACTGAACTTTCCCACCAGGAACGCGCCCAGCGTATCGCCAACCGGCTGGCCCAGCGCCATGCGTCGGAGCGCCGCTTTCGGGCGCTTGGGTTCTTCGCGGTCGCGCTTTCGGCACTGGTGCTGGCATTCCTGCTGGTGACCATGACCGCCAATGCCGTTGGCGGGTTCAAGCGCGCCGAACTGGCCTTCAAGCTCGACCTGTCGGGCGGCATGCTCCAGATCGATCCCTCGCAGCTGGCCGGCGACAACCCGGCCAGCGCGCTCGAAACGGCAGGCCTGCGTGATGTGCTGCAGTTCGCCGCGGCCAAGGCCCTGGGTGACAAGGCCGCGTCCGAGCTTGACCCTGATGCCTGGCGCGATGTCGCCCGCAAGATCGCCGCCGATCCGGCGTTGCTCAATACCAGCTTCGACGTGTCACTGCCCGCCAGCGATGACCTCGCCTCGGGCCTGCGCGGCGACGGTGCGCCCGCCATGGTAGCGCTCGCCAATGACCTTGCCGCCAAGGGCCAGCTTTCCACCCGCTTCGATCCCGGCTTCCTGACCCGCTCGGACGCCACCAGTCCGCAATCGGTGGGGATCTGGGGGGCGCTCAAGGGCTCGATGCTGACCATGCTGGTCACGCTGGCCCTGGCTTTCCCGATTGGCGTGTTCGCGGCGGTCTATCTCGAGGAATTCGCCCCGCGCAATCGCTGGACCGACTTGATCGAAGTCTCGATCAACAACCTCGCCGCTGTGCCCTCGATTATCTTCGGCCTGCTGGGGCTGGCGCTGTTCCTGACAATCTTCCCTTATTGGCGCTCGGCCCCGCTGATCGGGGGCATGACGCTGGCGCTGATGACCATGCCGGTGATCGTGATTTCGGGGCGCAACGCGATCAAGGCGGTGCCCCCTTCGATCCGCGATGCAGCGCTCGCCGTGGGGGCAAGCAAGGTCCAGACCGTATTCCACCACGTCCTGCCGCTGGCGCTGCCCGGGATTCTGACCGGCACGATCATTGGCATGGCCCGTGCACTGGGTGAAACCGCGCCGCTGCTGATGATCGGGATGAAAGCCTTCGTCGCCACTGCGCCGGCGGGCTTCACCTCGCCAAGCTCGGTCCTGCCGGTGCAGATCTTCCTGTGGTCGGACGAAATCAACCGCGGCTTTGTCGAACGTACTTCGGCCGCGATCATCGTGCTGCTGATGTTCCTGCTGGTGATGAACGGCACGGCCATCTATCTTCGCAACCGTTTCGAGAACCGCTGGTAATGACAAATTTTCATGATCTGGATCCCGTAGAGGCCCGCATCGCCGCCCGCGGCGTGTCGGTCTATTACGGCGACAAGCGCGCGATCGATAACGTATCGATCGATATCAGTGACGAATATGTCACCGCCTTCATCGGCCCCTCGGGCTGCGGGAAGAGCACCTTCCTGCGCGCACTCAACCGGATGAACGACACCATCCTCGGGGCTCGCGTCGAGGGTGAGATCAAGCTGGATGGCGAGGACATCTACAAGAGCGGGATGGACGTGGTGCAGCTGCGTGCCCGCGTCGGGATGGTCTTCCAGAAGCCCAACCCCTTCCCCAAGTCGATCTACGAAAACGTCGCCTATGGCCCGCGGATTCACGGCCTGTCGACCAGCAAGGCCGAGCTTGACGAGATTGTCGAGCGCAGTCTCAAGCGCGCCGGGCTGTGGGAAGAAGTCAAGGACCGCCTGACCGAAAGCGGCACCGCGCTGTCGGGCGGGCAGCAGCAGCGCCTTTGTATCGCCCGGGCGATCGCGGTCGAACCCGAAGTGATCCTGATGGATGAACCCTGCTCGGCGCTCGATCCGATTGCCACGGCCAAGATCGAGGAACTGATCGCCGAACTGCGCGGGCGCTATGCCATCGTCATCGTGACCCATTCGATGCAGCAGGCCGCGCGCGTATCCCAGCGCACCGCTTTCTTCCACCTCGGCAAGATGGTCGAATACGGCAAGACCTCGGAAATCTTCACCAACCCGCGCGAAGAGCGGACCAAAGACTACATCACCGGAAGGTACGGTTAGGATGTCACAGGAACACACCGTCAAGGCTTTCGACGAAGAGATCACCAAGCTTCGCGGTCTGATCGCGGAGATGGGCGGCCTCGCCGAAGTCTCGCTGGCCGAAGCGATGGAGGCCCTGGTCAAGGGCAACCTCGATCTTGCCGACAGCGTGATCGCGCGTGACAAGAAGATCGACTCGCTCGAAGCCGAAGTTGACCGGCTGGCGGTGCGGATCATCGCGCTGCGCGCACCGATGGCCGACGACCTGCGCGAAGTGATTGCCGCACTGAAGATCGCCGGGGTGGTAGAGCGGATTGGCGACTATTCGAAGAATATCGCCAAGAGCGCGAACAAGATCGAGCAGCGCAAGAAGTTCGAGCCGCTGACCCTGGTACCCGCCATGGCCGATGTCGCCCGCGGCATGGTCCACGATGTGCTGACCGCCTATGCCGCGCGCGACCCGCACCTCGCCAAAGCGGTGATCGAACGCGACGATATGGTCGATGCCTTTTACGAATCGCTGTTCCGCAATCTGGTCAGCCACATGATGGAAAACCCCGCGACCATTTCCAGCGCCGCGCAGTTGCTGTTTGTCGCCCGCAATATCGAACGGATCGGCGATCATGCCACCAATGTTGCCGAGATGGTCTATTACGCTGCAACCGGCGAATATCTGACCGACCGGGAAGACAAGACAGGAGCCTGATGATGGCCGCCCCTCGCCTGTTGTTGGTCGAGGACGACCCAGCTCTCGCCGAACTGCTTGAGTTCCGGTTTCGCAATGAAGGCTATCAGGTCCAGGTCACCCCGGACGGTGACGAGGCGCTGCTGCTGGCTGCCGAGGAAGCGCCCGATCTGGTAGTGCTCGACTGGATGATCGAAGGCACCAGCGGGATCGAAGTCTGCCGCCGCTTGCGCAAGACCAAGGCCACCGCGCATGTGCCGATCCTGATGCTGACCGCTCGCGGAGCCGAAGATGACAAGATTCGCGGACTTGAAACCGGGGCCGACGACTATCTGACCAAGCCGTTCTCCCCGCGCGAACTGCTGGCCCGCGTGGGTGCGATCCTGCGCCGGATCCGGCCGGCACTGGCGGGCGAGATGCTGACCGTCGGCGACCTGACGCTTGATGCCACCGCCCACAAGGTCACCCGCCGCAGCCAGGTGGTGGCATTGGGCCCGACCGAGTTTCGCTTGCTGCGCCACTTCATGGAACACCCCGGCCGGGTCTTCAGCCGCAACCAGCTGCTCGACGCGGTCTGGGGCAACGAAAGCGAGATCGAACTGCGCACCGTGGACGTCCACATCCGCCGCTTGCGCAAGGGCATCGAAGTCGAAGGCGCGCCCGATCCGGTGCGGACAGTGCGCTCGGCGGGGTATGCGCTGGAGGCGGTCTAACTTCTTCGCCTAGTGAAAATCCCGCGATTTCGGGATCACCCGGCGGTTGCGCGGATGGCCGCCGCCGACATGATCGGCGCGGTCGAGCGGGGGGCTGAGCAAGTCGTCCGACAGCGCGTGGAGTGCCGCCGTCGCATCGGTCAGTTGCTGGGCGATCACGTGGATCACCCCGTCATCCTGCTCCACCCGCCCGCGCACTTCGATCAGCCGCGCGCCCATGATCACCTTGCGCTGTTTCTCCATCACATCGGGCCAGACGACAATGTTGGCCACCCCGGTCTCATCCTCGATCGTGATGAAGCAGACCCCTTTGGCGCTGCCCGGGCGCTGGCGGATCAGCACCACACCGGCGACCTGGACCGGACGACTGCTCTTGTGCCCGGCCAGCTCGCTCGCGCGGATGAACCCGCGATCGCCCAGCGAAGCGCGCAGGAAGGCGAGCGGGTGGGCTTTGAGGGAGAGCCGCTGGGTCTGGTAATCGGCCACCACTTCTTCGCTGAGCGGCATCAGCGGCAGCCGCGTCGGCACCCTCTCCGCCCCCTCGTCGCGCGCGGCAGCGGCAGCAAACAGCGGCAAATCGGGCGCGGCGATCAGGCTGCGGGCATCCCACAAGGCCTGGCGCCGGGTGAGACCCAGCGAGTTGAAGCAATCGGCACTGGCCAGCCGTTCGATCACCGCAGGGCTTAGCCCGGCCCGTTCCTGCAATTCGCGCACATCGCGGTAAGGGCCAGCCTCGCGCCCCGCCACAATCCGCGCGGCGGCAGCTTCGGGCAAACCATCAACCTGGCGCAGACCGAGGCGCAGCGCTGGTTTGGGTTCACGCGGAGGCGCGGAGGCGCGGAGGGAAGGAGTATCTACATCACGCCAAGACGCCAAGACGCCAAGAGGTTCCGTTTGCGGCGAAGCCGCTTCCAACGCGTCCGTCACCCCATACGGGAATGTTGCTGAAGAAGGATTTGCCTGCGGCGCAGCACGGCCTCTTGGCGTCTTGGCGTCTTGGCGTGAGAAATCCCTTTCTTCTCCTTCTTCTCTCCGCGTCTCCGCGCCTCCGCGTGAATCCTCCAACGTGTTGTCCCACATCGAACAATTCACATCGACCGGCAGCACCTGCACCCCATGCTCCCGTGCATCGCGGACAATCTGCGCAGGCGCATAAAACCCCATCGACTGCGAATTGAGCAAAGCCGCAGCAAACGCCGCCGGGTAGTGGCATTTGAGCCATGACGAGACGTAAACCAGCAGCGCAAAACTCGCCGCATGGCTTTCCGGAAAGCCGTATTCGCCAAACCCCTTGATCTGGTTGAAACAGCGCACCGCAAAGTCCGGATCATACCCCCGCGCCACCATCCGGCCGACCATCAGCTCTTCCAGCTCCTCCAGGTTCCCCCGGCTGCGGAAGGTCGCCATCGCTTTCCTGAGCTGGTTGGCCTCACGCGAGGAAAACTTGGCCGCGTCGAGCGCGATCTTCATCGCCTGTTCCTGAAAGATCGGCACCCCCAGCGTGCGGCCCAGGATGCTGGTCAGCTCGTCCGGCGCGCCATAGGCCGGCCCCGGCGCAGGGATCTCCACCCGCTCTGCCCCGCGCCGCCGTTTGAGGAAGGGGTGAACCATATCGCCCTGGATCGGCCCGGGCCGCACAATCGCGACCTCGATCACCAGATCGTAGAAACAGCGCGGGCGCAGGCGCGGCAGCATGTTCATCTGCGCCCGGCTTTCGACCTGGAACACGCCGAGCGAATCCCCCTTGCACAGCATGTCGTAAACCGCCGGGTCCTCGCGCGGGACCATGGCCAGCGTCAGGTCGCGGCCGTGGTGCTCGCGCAGCAGATCGAGGCATTTGCGAATACAGGTCAGCATGCCCAGCGCCAGCACATCGACCTTGAGGATGCCCAGCGCGTCGATATCGTCCTTGTCCCATTCGATGAAGCTGCGATCAGCCATCGCACCGTTGCCGATCGGCACGGTCTCGGTCAGCAGGCCTTCGGTCAGGATGAAGCCGCCGACGTGCTGCGAAAGGTGGCGGGGCATGCCGATCAGCTGTTCGGTCAGCTTGAGTACCCTTTGCAGGTACGGTTGGTGACTGTTGAGGCCCGTTTCAGTGTCGATGTGGTGCTCCTTGATCGAGCGGCCGTGCCCGCCCCACACCGTCTTGGCGAGCGCGCTGGTAATGTCCTCGCTCAGCCCCATCACCTTGCCCACCTCGCGGATCGCCATCCGCGGGCGGTAGTGGATCACAGTTGCGCAAAGGCCTGCATGATGGCGGCCATACCGCTGATATATATGCTGAATTACTTCCTCGCGGCGCTCATGCTCGAAATCGACATCGATATCGGGCGGCTCGTCGCGGTCTTCGGAAATGAAGCGTTCGAACAGCAAGGCATGCTCGACCGGATTGACCGAAGTGATCCCCAGGCAAAAACACGCCGCCGAATTGGCCGCAGAGCCACGCCCCTGACACAGGATCGGAGGCTGACGACTGCGCGCAAAATCAACCACTTCCTTGATGGTCAGAAAGTATTGTGCGAGCTGCTTCTGGCCGATCAGCGCCAGCTCCTTGCGCAGTGTTTCGGCCACCTCTTCGGGCACCCCCTGCGGATAGTGCTGCGCCGCTCCCTGCCAGGTCAGCCGCTCGAGGTAGGCCTGCGCATCGAGCCCGTCGGGATAGGTCTGGAGTGGATATTCGTAGCGCAATTCTTCCAGGCTGAAATGACACGAATCCGCCATTTTTCGCGCATTTTCCAAGGCATGCGGCCAGTCGGCAAACAGCTGCGCCATCTCTTGCGGTCCCTTGAGGTGGCGTTCAGCATTGGCCTCCAGCAAGTGCCCGGCCGCGGCCACCGTGGTCTTGTGCCGGATCGCCGTCATCACATCGTGGAGCGGCCGCCGGTGCGCCGCATGGTAAAGCGGCAGGTTTGTCGCAAGAATTTCAAGACCATGCTGGCGTGCCATGCTGTCCAGCCGCGCGATCCGGGCGAGATCATCGCCTTTGTAGAGATAGGCCGCGGCCAAGTGGCGTAGCGTGGGGAGCTGGCGGATGAGGTGTTGCAGGAGTTGCGGAAACGAGGCTGTTAGAAGGGTCTCACGCGGAGGCGCGGAGGCGCGGAGGGAAGGAGAATTCGGTTCACACGAAGACACAAAGACACGAAGATGTTCCGTCTGCGGCGCAGCCGCTTTCAATCCATCCGTTTGCTCTTGCGGCAACGCTGAATGAGAAGAAGTTGCCTGCGGCGCAGCACGGCCTCTTCGTGTCTTTGTGTCTTCGTGTGAACCCCCTTCTCTTCTCCGCGTCTCCGCGTCTCCGCGTGAAATCAATGGAACCACATTGCTTTCCACCGCAATCGTCAGCTCCACATCCAGTTCATCCGGCGGGACTAGAACCAGGTGCACGCCCGCGCTGTGCTCCGCCAGCATGCCCAGCGAGATATCGCAGGCGCCCTTGTCCTGCCATTCGCCGTCGAGCTTGCCCATCCGCCCGGCCGAGATCAGGCGGCACAGGCGGCCATAGGCCTGGCGGTTCGCCGGATAGGCGAGGAAAGTCAGCCCCTCGGCGGTCTCGATCCGGCAGCCGATCACCGGCGTGAGTTTCAGCGCCTTGGCCTCGCTGTGGAGGCGTACCACCCCGGCCATGGTGTTGGCGTCCGCGATTCCCAACGCATCGTAACCCAGCGCCCGCGCCTGACAGGCCAGGTCCACCGCATCGGACGCCCCGCGCAGGAACGAGAAGCAACTGGCCAGCCCCAGCTCGACGAAAGCCGCGCGCGGCGGTGTGCTGTCCGGCACATCGCGCACCCGGCGGCGTTCGGGGGTTAGCGGGCTTTCAGGCATGAAATCCCTGCAGGTACCATTCGGGCAGGCCCCCACGCCCGTCGGCGGCATGGCCGTGGCGGTAGATCCAGTAGCGCCGCCCCTCGCCGTCCTCGACCCGGTAGTAATCGCGCAGCCGCGCCTGCCCGCGCTCGCGCCACCATTCGGGGGCGATCCGCTCGGGGCCTTCGGCGCGTAGCACTTCGTGAACCTGCCCGCGCCAGCTGAACCGGCGCGGCAGGCCATCGGGGCTGGCATGGATTACCGCGATCGGCTCGGCCC
>JAGXTB010000011.1 GCA_018334165.1 Sphingomonadales bacterium
ACTAACATCGCCCAGTTCCCGCCAGCGTTGTGACCAGCGCACTGCCGTCGCCGCACTCACCCCAACAACCGCTCCCGCAGCTCGCGCAGACATGCCGTCATCGAGATACCGGACAAAAAGAACACGCAAATCCTTCGAATAGGGTCCCATCCATGCTGGCCTCCTCACCAGTGGACAGCTTGAATCACAAATTTACCTCTCTGGGAATCCCTCGCGATTCATCCTAGGTCAGAAAGACACTAGGACCAAAAAACCCGCCGTCCCGTCCCGCGCCGTTTGGCGGTGTGACAGCAAGGGCCGGGCGCATGGTCATGGCCCGCGAGGATAGGTGCAGGCTGGGGTGTAGGAAAATGGTTTCGGGGTCAGGCGGCGCGAACAGGCTCCAATCAGGGGAGAGCTGTAGCTGTCACTGGAACCCCGATCTGTTCGGTCATGACCCCTTGCCTTCATCGCCCTTCTGAAACAGCCCGACCAGCGGAGCGTTGATGAAATAGACGTTGCGCCCCGACTGGTGCTTTACCAACAGGCCAGCCTCAGCCAGCTGGTCGAGATATTTCGCTGCCGTTTGTCTGGACACTCCAATCTCATCCACGATGTAGTCGATCCGCGTATAGGGGTGGCGGAACAGGTTGTTGAGCAAATCTTGCGAATAGATTTTGCCATGTTCCGAGCGGATTTTCTGCTTGTACTCGGCCATCAGGTTGCGGATTCCGCTGATCACATCGATGGTTTCCGCCGATGTTTCGCCAACGGCGGTCAACATATAGACCAGCCAGGGCTCCCACTCTCCAGTCTCCCTGACCGACTGCAACAGTCGATAATATTCGCCCTTGTTGCGGGTGATGTAGCGGCTGAGATAGAGGATCGGGATGTCGAGCAGGCGCTGCTGGGTCAGGTAAAGCACATTCAGGATACGCCCGAGACGGCCATTTCCGTCCGGGAAGGGGTGAATGCTCTCGAACTGATGGTGGATGATTGCCATTCGCACCAGTGGGTCGATATGCTGATAAGCGTCATCGTTGATGAACTTTTCCAGCGCCGTCATGTGCAAGATAACTTCGTCGCCGCTTTGCGGCGGAACATAGACGATCTCGCCGGTCTGATCGTTCTTGAGCGCCGTTCCGGGCGTGTTGCGAAAACCGCCGGTGCTGCGCTTCAGGATTTGGAACATCGCGATGATCGAATTGTTCGAGATGATACCTTGCCGTTCGCGCGCATCTGCCAGGCCGCGATGCAGTGCATCCCGGTAAAGCGCCACTTCCTTCGCTGCCGCCGATGACGGGTTTTCGGGGAACAGCGCAGCCTGAAACAGTTCGTCCTGCGTGGTGACGATATTCTCGATTTCTGAACTGGCCTTGGCCTCTTGCAGCGAAAGCGTATCGATCAGAATGCCTTGATTGGGAATGGTTGCCGCCCGGCCCTTGAGCTCGGCGAGGAACCGGTGCGCCGCAGCAGCGAGCTTGAGCACCGGCTTGCTCTCAAGTTCCCCTGGCGGCGGCAGGTCCGGGATGCGATAGGTCGATTTAAGCATGCGGGCGTGACCTGACCGGAATTGGCAATTCTGCTAACATATCGAGAAAACGTGTTAAAGAAAGCGGATTTTTTTAACACGTTTTGAGGATGGGGCAGCTTGCCATTGGATGCACTGTCCCAGTGGCCCCCGCATCCTAACCCCTCTAATTCAAATACTGGCTTTTTCCTTTCTCGCCTTTCGCAACGCTTCCAAAACCTGTGGGTTTCCAGAGAGGAGTTCTGCGATTTCGAGGGCATCTCGAAACCCCTCCGGGCCGTGATTTCTCACCTGCCCATCAACTATTTCGACCTGTTTTGCACGTCTGATAAAGGTCAAATTATGGAAAGTCGCGGCAAGGCCGTACGCCTTGGACTCCCAATCAGTCTGGGCGCCCAGCGCGATATCCGAGTTGCTTGTTTGGTGTAGATTGAACAACAGCTCATCTACATAGCAAGCAGGACCGGGCAAGCCACCTGCAGTTCCTGACTGCTCGGCAATGTAGGCCTTTGTAAAGGCAAAATTGGCTTGCAGCTGCGGAACTATGTCAAATGGCGTTCGGAATTTCGAGGCAGTAGTAATCGCCTCCTTTGGCGAAATATTCCCATCCTGCAATCTCTGCATCAGGCTTTTGACAAACTCACCTCGCCTCGCGCTTCGTTGCGACGCTCTGCCCCGTAGCCGAAATCCAACCGAAATAACCATTCTTGCCCCAGGATTGCCATCTTGGATTTCTTGTCTTTGGATAGCATCGAAAAGCGCCTTCGATCGTTGAATGAAATCGAAGGTTGGCCACCTAGTGCGATAGGATAAGTCGAAATAAGCACATGCCCCGTCATTCATGACCAAGGTCGGGAATGTTCTCGCACTATGATCGGCAACAATCTGGTGGAAGGCCCGAATCCTCGCAACAGCTTTGCGTGCAAGCGGATCTAAAGGGTTGTAGTTTGCCTCTCTGATTGCAGAACCATATCCGAGCAAATCGACCCAGCAGCAAACCGAAATTTGGAATGGAAACTCAACCTTCATTCCAACTGTCGGTGACTTTTTAGTCATGCTCCCGATCCCCAGCCCCCATATACAACTCCCGCCCGGTCTCGTCATAGACCTTGCTCATCTCCGCCATCCCCGCCTCGGCCTCTTCAGCCGCAACAAAGGTATCGGCGTTCTGGTTCTGCAGCCGGGCGAACTCGCGCACTTCCTGGCTGATCTTCATCGAGCAGAATTTGGGCCCGCACATTGAGCAGAAGTGGGCGGTCTTCGCGCCCTCAGCCGGAAGCGTCTGGTCGTGGTATTGCTCCGCCGTGTCCGGGTCCAAAGACAGGTTGAACTGGTCGCGCCAGCGGAATTCGAAGCGGGCTTTGCTGAGCGCGTCGTCGCGGACTTTGGCCGCTGGGTGGCCCTTGGCCAGGTCCGCCGCGTGGGCGGCGAGTTTGTAGGTGACGACGCCGACTTTCACGTCATCGCGGTCGGGCAGGCCGAGGTGCTCCTTCGGCGTCACGTAGCAGAGCATCGCCGTGCCGAACCAGCCGATCATCGCCGCGCCGATGCCGCTGGTGATGTGGTCATAGCCCGGCGCGATATCGGTGACGAGCGGCCCGAGCGTGTAGAACGGGGCCTCGCCGCAGACCTGCAGCTGCTTGTCCATGTTCTCCTTGATCTTGTGCATCGGCACGTGGCCGGGGCCTTCGATCATCACCTGGACGTCCTGCTGCCAGGCGCGCTTGGTCAGTTCGCCCAGGGTGTAGAGCTCCGCAAATTGCGCCTCGTCGTTGGCGTCGGCGATCGATCCAGGGCGCAGGCCGTCACCCAGGCTGTAGGCGATGTCATAGGCCTTCATGATCTCGGTGATCTCGTCGAAGCGTTCGTAGAGGAAGCTTTCCTTGTGATGCGCCAGGCACCATTTGGCCATGATCGAGCCGCCGCGGCTGACGATCCCGGTGACGCGCTTGGCCGCCAGCGGCACGTAAGGCAGCCGCACCCCGGCGTGGATCGTGAAGTAATCGACGCCCTGCTCGGCCTGTTCGATCAGGGTATCGCGGAACACCTCCCAGGTCAGGTCCTCGGCCACGCCGCCGACCTTTTCGAGCGCCTGATAGATCGGCACGGTGCCGATCGGCACGGGGCTGTTGCGGATGATCCATTCGCGGGTGTCGTGGATGTTGCGCCCCGTGGAAAGGTCCATCACGGTGTCCGCGCCCCAGCGGATCGACCAGACCATCTTGTCGACTTCGCTGGCGACGTCAGAGGCGACCGCCGAATTGCCGATATTGGCGTTGATCTTGACCAGGAAGTTGCGACCGATCGCCATCGGCTCAGACTCAGGGTGGTTGATGTTGCTGGGGATGATCGCCCGGCCGCGCGCAACCTCGTCGCGGACCCATTCGGGCGTGACATAGTCGGGGATGCTGGCGCCCCAGTCCTGCCCGTCGCGGATGAGATCGCGGATCTGTTCGCGCCCCAGGTTCTCGCGGGTGGCGACATATTCCATTTCCGGGGTGACGATCCCGCGGCGGGCGTAATGCATCTGGCTGACGTTCGCGCCGGCACGCGCGCGCAGCACGGTGCGGCGGACGTTGGGGAACGGGGGGACCCCGCCCGAACGGTCCGGGCCGAGCTGGCCGTTGTCCTCAGGCTTGACCTCGCGCTGGGTCACTTCCTCAACATCGCCGCGGCCGCGGATCCAGTCGCGGCGCAGTTCGGGCAGGCCCGCGGCGATGTCGATCTGCACCGTGGGATCGGTGTAGGGGCCGGAGGTGTCATAGACCCGCACCGGCGCCTCACCGCTCGACGGCTCCAGATGGATCTCGCGCATCTTGACGCCCAGCGGGCCGACGTGGATCTTCTTGCTGCCCCGGATCGGCCCGGTGGTGACGCCAATCTCGAGCTTGCTGGGAATGTCGGCCATGATGCGCAAAGTCCTTCAAAGGACGGAGGAGGAGCGCGTTGTGCCGGCCCTCCCTCCGCCCGTGCTAACGGGTTCAGGTTCGACGGGTCGGGCGGTGCCATCCGCCCCTCTCAGCGCAGGCGCGCTCCCCGGGGATGGATGGACTTTAGGTGAGCCGGCTGGCGGCGTCCAGCGCTGAACAACAACCCGACCATACAAAATCCCGTTCGCCCCGAGCGAAGTCGAGGGGTCGCGCGCAAAGGCCACCCCTCGACTTCGCTCGGGGCGAACGGAGAAGGGGCCTGGCAGGAACCTGACTATTCGAACAGCATCCGCCGCCCGGTCGGCATCGCCCGCCAGTCGTGCCCGGCGGGGAGCTTGCCTTCCTTGACCAGTGCGTCGATCCGGGCCTGTTTCCCCCGCAGGTCCCCGCGCAGCCAGTCGAGCACATCATAGAACAGCGCCCCCTTGCGCAAGGCGCGCAGCGGGACCTGCTCGACCGAATCCGCGCGGTCGTTGATCGAGGAGACCAGGCTGGTGGGCGCGACCCAGGCGCCCTTGGGCCGGATCAGCGCGCGCAGCTTTGGGCGGTAGGGCAGCACGTGGTAGATGTCGGCCGGGCCCAGGAACGGCACGCCGCGTTCCAGCCGCCGCTGGGCTTCGGCGCGGGTGATGACATAGGCATGCGCGCCCTCGCCGCCATCGGACAGGGTATAGGCGGTGAAGCCGCGGCCGAGGTCCAAGCCGTCATGGCGGTCCCAGGCAATCGGGCCCCGTTCGTTGTGGGCATCGACATCGAGGAACAGATAGTCAAACGCGCCGGTCGGCAGGCCACCGTGGAGCAGCGGGGCGAACTTGCGGTCAATCAGCCCGTCGTCTTCGAGCACCACCGCGCAGGGCGCGCCGCTTTCAACCAGCGCCCGCCAGGCCTTGGCGTGGCTGAGGTTGCAGCCGATCTCGCTGGGCGTCAGCGACCGGTCCGGCCCGGTCACCGCCGCCCGCTCGGCCTCGCTCAGCAGGCGGCCATCGACGCCTTCGATCATGGTGAGCGCAATCCCCAGCGGCGCATGGTGCCGTTCCAGCCGCGCGCGCCGGTCGGCTGCAGCGGGGAGCGAGAGGACATAGACCGGGATCTGCTGGGGCATGGGACCAGCTAGCCGAGGCTCCGGGGCTTGTCATCCCCGGTGAGCCGCCTAGCCTGCTGCCCATGACCCACACCCCGACTCGCCGCGCCGTGCTGGGCGGCCTATCCGCCCTGGCCCTGACCCCCGAGATCGCGCTGGCGCGCAAGACCGGGCGTTACGACACGATCCTTCGCGGGGGGTTCATTTTCGATGGCACCGGGGCCGAAGGGTTCGAGGGCGATCTGGGCATCGTCGGCGGGCGGATCGCGGCGGTCGGCAAGCTGGGCCAGGCGCGCGGCGCGTTGGAGATCGATGCGCGCGGGCAGGCGGTCGCGCCGGGGTTCATCAACGTGCTGTCATGGTCCACCGAAAGCCTGATCGCCGATGGCCGCTCGCAAGGCGACATTCGCCAGGGGGTGACGCTAGAGGTGATGGGCGAAGGCTCCTCGATGGGGCCTTTGAACGCGGAGATGAAGGGGCGCGCAGTGCGCGAGCAGGGCAGCTTCAAGTACCCGGTCGAATGGACCTCGCTGGCCGAATACCTGTCCTACCTGGAGCGCAAAGGTATCAGCTGCAACGTCGCCTCATTTATCGGCGCGGGGACGCTGCGCGTGCACGAAGTTGGCTATGACGATGTTCGGGCCAGCCCGGCCCAGCTCGCCCGGATGCAGGCGCTAGTCCATGCCGAGATGAAGGCCGGGGCACTCGGCATCGGTTCCTCGCTGATCTATGCGCCCGACAATTTCGCCAATACCGAAGAACTGGTCGCGCTGACCAAGGCTGCTGCGGCCCACGGCGGCAGCTATATCAGCCACATCCGCAACGAGGGCGAACTCTATCTCGAAGCGCTGGACGAGTTGATCGAGATCGGGCGGCGCAGCGGTGCCAAAGTGCAGATGTACCATATGAAGCCGGCCGGCCGTGACAACTGGGCCAAGGCCGACGCTGGTCACGCCCGGATGGACGCCGCGCGCAAGGCCGGGATCGATATCTCCGCCAACGTTTACACCTACACCGCCTCGGCCACCGGGCTCGATGCCTCGATGCCGCTGTGGGTCCAGCAGGGCGGGCGCGACGAATGGATCGCGCGGCTGAAAGACCCCGCGATCCGCGCGCGGGTGATCGCCGAAATGCGCGCGCCCCCGGTCGGCTGGAGCAACACCTATCGCAATGCCGGCGGGGCCGAGAACGTGATCCTGCTGGGCTTCCAGAACCCCGCGCTCAAGCCGCTGACCGGCAAGACCCTGGCCGAAGTGGCAGGCCTGCGCGGGACCAGTCCCGAAGACACCATGATCGATCTGGTGATCGAGGACGGCACCCGGGTCGATACCGCCTATTACACGATGAGCGAGGAGAACCTGATCAAGAACCTGCGCTCACCCTGGACCATGCTGGGCAGCGATGCCGCCAGCATGGCCACCGAAGGCCACTTCCTGCTCAAGAACACCCACCCGCGCGCCTATGGCAATTTCGCGCGGTTCCTGGGGCGGTACGTGCGCGAAAAGCAGGTGATGGGCTTCCCCGAAGCGATCCGCCGCCTGACCGCGCTGCCCGCCAAGCAGCTGGGCCTGCGCGGCCGCGGGCGTCTGGCGCCGGGCTATGCCGCCGATGTCGTGGTGTTCAAGCCCGAAGACATCGAAGACCACGCGACCTTTGCCAAGCCCCACCAGTACGCCACCGGCATGTCCGATGTGCTGGTCAACGGCGTGCCGGTGCTGCGCGACGGCGAGCACACCGGGGCCAAGCCCGGGCGGTTGGTCAAAGGGCCGGGCTGGCGGGCGCGCTAGTCCCGCGGCGATGACCGTCTTCTACCGTCTCGACAGCACCGCAACCGCAATCGCCGCCCATTTCGGCGCGGCGCAAGGCGAAGACCCCTGGGCCGGGGGCACGATCGCGCCGGGCCAGTTCGCCCCCGTCATCACCGCCGGACGCGAGGCAATTGCTGGCCCGCGCGGCGAGCGCCAGCCGCGGCGGCTGATACCCCGCCTGTGGGGCGTCCCGCCGCCGCCCGCCGCCGGGGAGCGCGGGCGTTCGGTTCTCGCCGTGCGCAACCTCGAAAGCCCGTTCTGGATCGGCAACCTGCGCAACAGCGAGTTTCGCTGCCTTGTCCCGGCGAACAGTTTCATGATCTGGGGCAAGGGCCTCGACCGCGAAGGCAAGCGCGTGCGCCACTGGCTGACCTGCGCCGACCAGCCCTTGTTCGCTATTGCCGGGGTCTGGAAGGACAGCGAGGTGCCCAGCTTCGCGCTGCTGGCCACCGAACCCAACGCCCTGCTGCGCGATCTGGGCGCGGAACGGATGCCCGCACTGCTGCCGCCCGATCCGGCGGCGTGGAAGCTGTGGCTCAACGGCGGCTGGGACCGCGCGGGCACGCTGGTGCAGCCCTATCCGTCGGGCATGATGCGCGAAGCCTAAGCCAGGTGCAGGGCGCCCAGCACGCTCAGCCCCAGCCCCAGCGCCACCGTGCTAAGCGCCCAGCCGCGATGCATGTGGGTCAGGCTGCGGAGCCAGAACTGGGTGTAGATATCGACGAAACCCAGGATCATCAGCGCCTCCACCATCATCAAGCCGCCCATCGCCTTGAGCAGGCAGGATAGCAGATCGGCAGCCAACCAGGGGTTGGCGAGATAGATCACCGCACCGATCAGCAGTTCGAGCATCCCGCACAGGAATTGCAGCGCCGGGCTGCGTTCAACCTCTTCGAGCATCGTGCGCCAGGCGCCCGGCTTTCTCAGCGCGCCGATCCCGGCGAACAGCGCGGTCAGGCCCAGCAGCAGGGCCGACCAGCCAGTAACGTCGATAGCTTCCATTGCATCCCTCCAGAACCGTTGGTTCTCCCCGGAGGTGTTGTGTTATCGGCGGCAGGATGCGCGGGGCCGCTCCACTTGTCCAGTGGCTACAATGGACAGGGGAACAGCGATTCCACCGTGTTGGGAAACAGGTGCTGACCCTTGGGCAAGTACTCGCCCATCTTGGGCAGGTCCTTGTCGTCGAGCGCGGCCTGGAGCGATTGGGCGAAAGCCGGATCGGCCAGCATGTTGCGGATCACCAGCAGCGAGAAATCAGGATCGCCGACCTTGTCGCCGTCTTCGGGCAGCGGCAGCCAGGCGAGGCCGCATTCTGGACGGGCGTTGCGCGGGCGGTCCTTGGGCTTCGACAGCACGATCACGTAGTTGCGATCGGCATCAAGCGGGATCTGTTCGTCGTAGAGGCAATCGATCACCCGGCCATCGACCATTGAAGTGTTCGAACACAGCGACCAATAGCGCAGCTGGCCCTGGCCCATCACCTTGTCGCCGTTTTGCGTGGTGGGGGTCAGCGGCATCTTGCCGCGCAGCACCACCACAGGGCCGAACTTGGTGCTGATCATCGCCCGGGCATAACGGTTGTCGGGGTTGGGGTAGAATTCGCCCCCGCCGCGCGCGGTATCTTTCTCGTGGCCGCCGGTGAAGATCGAGGCCACGGCGGCGCGCGGGTGCTGGACGTGCCAGTCCATCTGCGGCTGCGCGGGCCAGGTCGCGGGTTTGCCCGGCTGACTGCGCAGCGCAAGGTACTGCGTCACCGGCACACCCAGCGCGGTGACATCAGAAGTCCAGGTCTGGCGGGTGTTCATCGCCTGGCAGGCCGCCTCGCCGCGCAGCACCTGACCGTCCGCCAGGGTCAGCTCGGCCTCGGGCAGCGGCATGCCGCCGGTCACCGGGTGAGCCTTGTCGTTGGCGTAGATCCGGTAGAGGATCGAAACCGCGCTGTTGCCATTATCGACCAGCGGCGCGCGCAGCGTGTTCGATCCGTCGCCCGCCACCAGCTTGCCCTCGCCGGCTTCCTTGCTGTCGGCGCGCAGTGCGACGGTGACGGTGTAGCTGCGCTTGGCGGCGCTGCGATCCGCGCCTGGCATGAACGGATTGCTCGACCCGGGATCGGGCGCGATCTGATAGTCGGGCAGCGATTCGACCGCCTGCCCGGTCGCGCGGTAAGAAACGAAGCTCATATAGCGGGCATGCGGGTACTGACCCTTCAGCCGCAAGGTCGCGCCCTTGGGAATGCTCGCCACTGCCGACCAGTAGAATGCCCCGGCATCGGGATAGGCGACGTTGATATAGGGGTCCTTGTTGTGCGGGCCGCGGTACCAGAAGCAGGTGCGCGGTCCCGGCATGGTCGAGGCTCCGGCCTTTGTGGCAGCCTTGCCTGCCGCCTGCGCCGCCCCTACCGGCAGGGCAAGCCCCAGCCCGATCATTGCCACCAAAGCCACCAACCGCTTGCCCATTTGCATCCCTCCTGCCGGTTTTGCCCAACATTGGACAAAACGCGCTGCACATCAAGCCGCGCTGGACATTAATCGCGCGGTTAAACATAGTCTGCCAAACACGGGAGGCTTGATTCTGATGGTGATGCCCAAGGTCTGTATCATCGGCGCGGGTTGCAGCGGGTTTACCACCGCCAAGCGGCTGAAGGACCACGGCATTCCCTTCGATGTCTATGAGGCTTCGGACGATATTGGCGGCACCTGGTACTACAACAACCCCAACGGGATGAGCGCCTGCTACCAGAGTCTGCACATCGACACGTCGAAATGGCGACTGGCGTTTGAGGACTATCCGGTCCCGGCCGACTGGCCCGACTATCCGCACCATTCGCTGCTGCTTGGGTACTTTCGCGATTACGTCGATCACTTTGGTCTGCGCCAGCACATCACTTTCAACACCCGGGTCGAGGATGCCACCCGCCTTCCCGAGGGCGGCTGGCGGATCACGCTCTCGACCGGTGAGGTCAAGCATTACGACGCTTTGTGCGTCGCCAACGGCCACCACTGGGCGGCGCGGATTCCGGAGTACCCGGGCAAGTTCGACGGCGCGCAGATCCATTCGCACCAGTACCGTACGCCGTTCGAGCCGGTGAACTGCATCGGCAAACGCGTGCTGGTGGTGGGGCTGGGCAATTCGGCGATGGACGTGGCGAGCGAGCTGTCGCAGCGGCCTATGGCCGAAAAGCTGTTCGTTTCCGCGCGCCGCGGGGTGTGGATTTTCCCGAAGTATTACAAGGGCCAGCCGCTCGACAAGAATCCCGCTCCGGCGTGGATGCCCAAGGCACTGCGGCAGTGGCTGGGCGCGCGGCTGATCAAGGGGCTGGTCGGCAAGATGAGCGACTATGGCCTGCCCGAGCCCGAGATCGGTCCGTTCGAAAGCCACGGCACCGTCTCGGGCGAATTCCTGGTCCGCGCTGGCTCAGGCGACATCACCATGAAGGGCGGGGTCGAGCGGCTGGACGGCAAAGAGGTCGTGTTCAGCGACGGCAGCCGCGAGGCGATCGACGTGATCGTCTGGGCCACCGGCTATGACATCAAGTTCCCGTTCTTCAAGGACCCGGCCTTCACTGCCGACGCCGACAACCGTCCGCCGCCGCTCTACAAGCGGATCATGAAGCCGGGCGTGTCGGACCTGTTCTACATGGGCCTGGCCCAGCCGCTGCCAACGCTGGTGAACTTCGCGGAGCAGCAGTCGAAGCTGGTCGCGGCTTACCTCAGCGGGCAATACCTGCCCCCGGCGGAGGCCGAAATGGAGCGGGTGATCAAGGCCGATGAGGAGTACTACACCGGCCAGTACTACGCCGCGCGGCGCCACACGATCCAACTCGACTTCGACCACTACGTCCGCGCAATGCGGAAAGAGCTGGCGCAAGGTGCCAAGCGGGCCAAGGCGGCAGGCAACGCACCGCCGCTTGCACCCCGACAGATGGAGATCGCATGACTCGCCCGCTAACCCCCGTCGATGTCAGCCAGGATGTGCTCTATGTCGAGGACACCTGGCGCGAGCCCTTTGCCCATTTGCGCGCCGAGGCGCCGCTATCCTGGCGCGAGGACAGCCCGTTCGGGGCCTATTGGTCGGCGGTCACACATGACCTGGTGTCCGAAATCGAGCTGCGCCACGATGTCTTCTCCAGCCGCTGGGACAAGGGCAACATCACCATCGCAGATTCGATCAACGGCCAGGGCTTTCCCAATTTCATCGCCCAGGACCAGCCGATCCATACCGCCCAGCGCCGGGTGATCGCTCCGGCCTTTTCGCCCAGCCAGATGATCAAGCTCGACAAGGCGGTCAAGGCGCGGACCAAGGAGCTGCTCGATGGCCTGCCGGTGGGTGAGACCTTTGACTGGGTTGAGCGGGTTTCGATTCCGCAAACACTCGGCATGCTGTGCATCCTGTTCGGCATGCCGTTCGAGGAATGGCGCGACATCAAACGCTGGTCGGACTGGGCCAGCGGGGTTTCGGCCGACAACCTCAACGAGGAATACTTCGCCCAGTTCATGGCTCAGATGGGCGAGATGCTGGCCCGCTTTGACCGCGAACTGGAGGACCGCCGCGGCAAGGAACCCAGCGACGACCTGCTAAGCCGGATGGTCCACTCCGAGGCGATGGGCAATATGGAGCCGATGGAGCGGATCGCCAATATCGCGCTGCTGATCGTCGGCGGGAATGACACCACGCGCAATTCGATGTCGGCGCTGGTCGAGGCCTTTGACACCTACCCCGAGGAGCTGGAGCGGCTGCGCGCTGACCCTTCGCTGACCCCCAATGCCGCGCAGGAAATCATCCGCTGGCAAAGCCCGGTCACCCACATGCGCCGCACCGCGCTGGAAGATACCGAACTGGGCGGGCAAGTGATCAAGGCGGGTGAGAAAGTGGTGATGTGGTACATCAGCGCCAACCGCGACGAGGCGGTCTTTGCCGACGCCGAACGCTTCGACGTGGGCCGCGCCAATGCCCGCCGCCATCTGGGCTTCGGTCACGGCATCCATCGCTGCGTTGGCGCAAAACTGGCCGAGGACCAGCTCGCCACCCTGATCGGAGAGATCGCCCGGCGCGGCTGGAAACTGGCACCGCAAGGCCAGCCCACCCGCCTGGCCAGCCCGTTCCTGCATGGCTTCACGGCGATGCCGGTGCGGATCGAATCGCATTGAGTTGAAACGGGTAGCGCGGCGAATAGCCGACGTGCGCGAAGGGGTCGCGGCTTTCCTCGAAAAGCGCGCGCCCCGGTTCCCGCTGCCGGTCAGCCGGGACTTGCCCGGCTTGCCCGGTCAGAAGCTGTAGGAAATCCCCGCCACCGCGAAGAACTGGCTGGCGCTGCCGGCATCGCGGACGATCGGGCTGCGGGCGAACTGGCCTTGCAGCGCCTTGTAGTTGGCGAGACCGAACAGCCCCCAGCCCTCGCGCGGCTTGCCGCCCAGGTCGTAGGTATAGAGCAGCGAGGTGGTGATGCTTTTCAGCCCGCCGCCGCTGGTGGCATAGGGCGCCAGCAGATTGCCGGGGGCCACGTCGAAATAGGTCTTGGCATAGCCCTCACCGACGAAATCGGCGCTCACCCCAAGCCGGGCAAAGCTGGAGCGGGTGACCGGCGAGTTGAGCGAGACCCCGGGGCTCAGCACATAGCTGCGATGCGCGCCGTTCACGTCCTTGAGGTAAGTCACGTCGAAATTGAGGCTGGCGGGCGGGATCAGGAACCCGCGCAGGCCAATCCCGGCAGTCGCGCCCAGTTCGATCGCGGTCTTGCGGTCGCCCAGCGCAGCGACGCGCGGGTCCTTGATCTCGCCAGTGCGGTCAAACCGGACCTGCACCACCGGGCCCAGCACCAGCCGCAGCTTGCTGTCCTTGGGATCGGGCACGAAATCGGTGTAGAGGTTGAGCCCGCGCATCTGGAAATCGACGCCCGCGACCTTGCCCTGGAAGATCCCGCCGGGTTGGAGGCGGTAATCGTCAGAGCCTTCGTAATCGGCCGAAGCCCCCAGGCCAAAGCCCACGGTGACCCGATCCCCGTCGCTCATCACACCGGGCGGCGGACCACCCGGACCAGCCGGGCGTCCCTGCTGGGCAAATGCCGGACTGGCACAGGCAAGGGCGAGGATAGCGGAAAGTGTATGGCGGACAGACATTGCAGGCAGCACTCCGGACTGCCCCCTCCGCAGCGGCACATAGGCAGTGGCGGGCCTGCATACAAGGGAAGGTTTTGGAATGTACAAACTCTTCGGTGCGGCGTGGGGCGGTGAATAGGGTTCTGGACGCGGCGTGGCGGGGGCTTTTGGCCTAGGTGCTTGCGGAGGGCTTGGAATAGTTCACGCAGAGGCGCAGAGGATCTTGGGCCTCGCGGCGAAGCCGCTCTCACCAACGCAGCTTCGCGTTTGGCACAACCAAGGAATGACAAGCGGCTGCGCCGCATGCGCAACCCCTCTGCGCCTCACTTTTCTTCTCTGCGCCTCTGCGTGAACCATTCAGCCCTCTCGCCCCAACGCAAGGCTGGCAGCCTTGTCACTCCCCAAGCCCATAAGCCATCCGCTCCAGCGCGCCGAAACAGGCCAGTGCGCCGGGATCGCCGAACGGCGCAAGCTGGCTCATGAATACCCCGCCTACCCCTGCAGCCGGGTCGATCCAGTAGTAGCTGTTGAAGATCCCCGCCCAGGCCAGGCTGCCGGGTGAGCGGCCGTTCGGGCCTTGTTCGGGGTTGATCAGGAAGCCCAGCCCCCAGCCGGTGTGCTGGTCGGGGAATGTGTCATAAGGCGCGGCGAAATCGGGCATGACGCTGCCCATGTAGCCGGCGCGAAGCTCACCCACCTGGTTGCGGGCCATTTCGGCGACGGTTTCTTGCCTAAGCACGCGCTGCCCATCAAGCTCGCCGCCGCGCAGCATCATCCGCACGAACCGGCCATAGTCATCGGCAGTGCTTGAAAGCCCGCCCCCGCCCATCTGGAACTCGCCGCCGCCCAGCACCGCCTGGTTGAGCTTGAAGCTGCCATCGGGATTGCGGACATGGACCTGCGCCGCATCGGCGGGCCACTTGGGGCGGAAGGCCGTCGCGCTCATGCCGAGCGGGCCAAGCACATGCTGGGCCAGATAGTCCCCCAGCTTCATCCCCGTGACCGCCTCTACCGCCAGCCCGGTCCAGTCAGTGCCGACCGAATACTCCCAGCGGGTCCCCGGATCGAACATCAGCGGCATCTTGATCGAAGCCAGCGAGCCCGGCTCGGGCATCCCAACGGCCTTGAAATAGGTCAGGACCTCAGCGTGAATGAAGAAATAGCCGAGGCCCGCGGTGTGGGTCAGCAAGTGCCGCAAGGTCACCGGCCCGGCCGCGGGACGCAACATGGGCGCGCCGCTGGCATCAAATCCGGTCAGCACCTGAGGGCCCGCCAGATCGGGCAAGACCGCGCCCACATCGTCATCCAAGCCAAGCCGCCCCTGTTCCACCAGCTGCATCGCCGCGACCGAAGTGAGCGCCTTGGTCATCGAAGCGATCTGGAACAGGCTGTCGCGCCGCATCGCAGTTCCGCCCACCGCATCGGCCTGACCCAGCGCCTCGGCAAAGCATACGCCGTCGCGGTCCACGATCATCCCCACCGCGCCGGGTAGATTGGCATTTGCAAAGGCCGCTTCGAACATTGATCTTCCTCTTCTCTTGAACCCTTCACCCCCCTCCGTTCGTGTCGAGCGAAGTCGAGACACCGCGCGGCAGTGTCTCG
>JAGXTB010000012.1 GCA_018334165.1 Sphingomonadales bacterium
CCTCCCCCCTTGGGGGAGGGGAACCGCTTGCGGTGGAGGGGGGCATACAAGAATGCGCGCGGCAGCGCGCAAGCCGCTGCCGCGGCTTTTTGGTGAACCCCCTTCCGTCTCGCTGCGCGAGCCACCTCCCCCGTTGGGGGAGATTCTTCAGGCCCTGAGCAGCGTCGGCAAATCGCCCGACATTCCCCGCGCTTCGTCCATGAAAAACCGTTTGAGCCAGCCCGAACGCTGGACCGCGCCCATGCCGATCCGCCGCACCAGACTGGGAATTCGTCCCGGCACTCCGAACAGCCGCACCAGCGCGTCGGTGGTGGCCATGACCGTGGTGGCATCCAGGCTGCGCCAGCGTTCGTAGCGGGCGAGGAGCTGCGCATCGCCCGGCTCCAGCCCCAGCCGCATGCCCTCGGTCAGCACTTCGACCAGGCAACCGACATCGCGCAGCCCCAGGTTGAGGCCCTGCCCAGCAATCGGGTGCATCCCGTGCGCGGCATCGCCGACCAGCGCCAGCCGGTGGCTGGCGATCCGCGCGGCGTGGTGGAAGTTGAGCGGATAGGCCATGCGCGGGGCGATCAGCGCGATTTCGCCGAAAATGTCTTCCATCCGCGATCCGATTTCGGAGAGGAACTGCGCATCGCTGAGCGCGATCACGCCTTTTGCGTCCTTTTCGTCCACGGTCCAGACCACCGCAGAGCGGTGCCGCCCGTCGGGCAGATCGAGCAACGGCAAGAGCGCCAGCGGCCCGGTCGGGAAGAAAATCTCCCAAGCCACCCCGCCGTGCGGCTGCTCATGCGAAATCGCGGTGACCATCGCGCGGTGGCTGTAATCCCACTTGGCCGACTTGAGTCCCGCTTCCAGCCGGGTCGGCGACTGGCGGCCCTCGGCCCCGACCAGCAAGCTGGCCTCAAGCACGCGCCCGTCGCTCAGCGTCACCGCCACGCCGTGCTCACCGCGCTCGCGCTGGGTCGGTTCGACCCCGCTGGCCCAGTGGATCAGCGGCTCGTCGCGCGCGGCTTCGAACAGCGCCAGGCGGATATCGCGGTTGGCGTACATCCGGCCGAGCGAGCCGTCGTCTGCGCCAGGCTTGAAGTCGATCCGGCCGGGCTTCATCCCGTCGGTCACCGCAATCGCCTCGATCGCGCAGCCTAGCGGGGCAAGGCGATCGGCGAGGCCAATGTTGGTGAACAGGTTCCAACTCGCGGTGGAGATTGCCGAGGCGCGGCCATCAACCCCCTCTGCGGTCAGCTCTTCGGGCTTGGCCTTATCGACCACGTGGCTCGAAATGCCCTGCCTGGCCGCGGCCAAGGCCAGCGTCATGCCGACGAGCCCGCCGCCCAAGATGATGAGATCGCGTTTGTCGGTCATCTGCGTTTCCAAAGTCCAATTCCTATACCCGTTCGCATCGAGCGAAGTCGAGATGCCGCGCGCAGTGTCTCGACTTCGCTCGACACGAACGGGAAGGGAGTGGCTACCCCCCGCAGGTGTTCCCTGCGCCGCCATCCAGATCGAGGCAGCGGCCATCAAACGCCCCATCCGGCACTTTGAGGCCCAAAATCGCAGCCAGCGTCGGCGCGATGTCGATCGTTTCGACCGGGTGGGGCTGCTCGAAATTGGTCATGCCCTTGCGCCAGAACAGCATCGGCACGCGCCGGTCATAGTCCCAGGGGCTGCCGTGGGTGGCTATGTAAGCGCCGATCATCGGTTCGGGGATCGGGGTGATCCCGCGATCGAGCATCACCACCACGTCGCCCGAACGGACCGGATCCCACGAGGCGCGGGCGCGTTCCTTCAGGCTCCACATTTCGGGGCTGCCACTGGGCAGCGGGGTCTTGCCCAGTTCCTGGCTGGAATAGGCCGCCGCGACCTGACGATTGTCGCGGACGATCGCCAGCAGTGCCTCGGCCGCTCGGGCGCGTTCGGCGGGCTTCAGCGCGCGGTTGATATAGAAGTCGCCGCCTTCACCGAACACCAACGGGCTATCCATCACTTGCAGCCCAGTCTTGGCCGAGACCGCCTTGGACAGCACTTGCGGGCTGAGCGAATCATCGACCCGCGAGGCACGCGGATAGGCCTGCTGGTCGAGCCGTTCGGGCATGTCGAGCCCGCCGTGGTCGGCGGTCAGCACTACCGCATAGTCGATCCCGCGCTTGTCGAGGTGAGCGAGCAGGCGGCCGATGTTCTGGTCGAGCTGGCCCATCTGGATGCACATTTCGAGGCCCGCCGTGCCGGTCGCGTGGCCGACATAGTCGGTCGCCGAAAGGCTGACCGAAAGCACATCGGGCGCTGGCCCCTGGCCCAGCTTCATCTCGTCCACCAGCGCGGTGGCAAGATCGACTGTGGCCCCGTCCATCCGCGGCGAGGCGCGGAACGCATCGGCCTTGCCCGGTTCCAGCACGAAAGTGCCATTGCCCGCGCTGCCTTTGCCGACCGGGATTTCCAGATTGGTGGCCGAGCAATTGGCCGGAATGGCAAAGCCCTTGGCCCCTTTCTTGAGCAGCGCCGAAACCGCCATGTTCTGCCGGACCGCTGCCGGCGAAAGCGTGCGCCCGCCCAAGGTGACGAAGCTCGATCCCTTCCACCAATAGCCGGCATCGATATTCTTGCCGCCCATCATCATGACCGAGCGGTCTTTGGCCGAAACCGCGACATTGCGCGAGGCCGGATTGGCCGCTTTCATGTATTCGCCCAGCGTCGGCACCTTGAGGTGGTAGGCAGAGACCACCGGATTGCGCGCGCTGGAGGCAGGATCGCGCTCATCCTCGGCGCAGTAGATCGGCTTGGAGCCGCGCGGGCTGTCGGGTTCAAACCAGGTGTTGGCGACGATCCCGTTGCGCGCTGGGCGCGTGCCGGTGAGCAAGGTCGAATGGCCCGGGCAAGTCTCGGTCGCGGCGTGCGACTGGTAGCCCGCCGGGAACACCGCCCCCTGACCCAACCGGGCCAGGCCATAGCGATAGGTCGGGCGGTACTGCGCATAGAGATCGCTGGAAAACTGATCGACCGAGATCGCCACGATCAGCCGCGGCGGGCCGGCCGGGGCCGCAGCCGGCTTGGCCAGGCTCTGCACGGAAACGAGCCCCAGCGCGGCAGTGGCGGCCAGGGCAAGCGGAAGGATCATACGGCGCATCGCGATTCCTTGAAAATGTCGTGCGTAACGGGCAAAGCTTTGATGGCCTTGGCGCGGGCAATAGGCAAGTGCGCCGTGAGCGGAATTGCAAGGAATCAAGCGATGCGGCCCCTGCGCCAGATCTGCGGAGTAATGCTGGGCCTGCTGGGCCTGCTCTTGGCCGCCCCCGCCACGGCCAGGGAGCCCAATATCACTCCCCAGCTGGTGGTCGAAGGCCCCGCTGCACCGGGCGGGCAAGTGACGCTGGCGGTGCTGATGCAGCCCAAGCCGGAGTGGCACGGGTACTGGATCAATCCCGGCGATGCGGGGCTGGGGATCGAGCTGGACTGGCAGCTGCCCAAAGGGGCCAGCGCGGGGGCGCTGCGCTATCCGACGCCCGACACGCTGATGGTTTCGGGCCTGATGAACCACGTCTACAAGCGCGACTATGCCGTGCTGGTGCAGCTGACCCTGCCCGCCGATGCCCGGCCCGGCAGCACGCTGCCGATCAGGGCCAAGGCGCGCTGGCTGGCTTGCACCGACAAGATCTGCGTGCCCGAAAGCGCCGACATTGCCGCGTCGGTGACCGTGAGCCAGGGCCCGGCGGATCCCCGGTTCGACCAATGGCGCGCGGCGCTGCCCGCTCCGCTGGGGGCGCAAGCGGCCTTCGCAGTCGAAGGCGGCAAGGTCCGCGTCGCGGTGCCGCTCCCCGCCGGGGTCGCGCTCGATCGCCCACACTTGTTCGTAGGCACCGACAAAGTGGTCGACTACGCTGCCCCGCAAATGATGTTCCGCGATGGCGACATGCTGGTTGTGGAGCTGGCGCGCGGCAAGTTCGAACCGATAACGCCAAGCCTGCTGACGGGAGTGCTGCGGCTTAACCGCGCAGGCGATGGTGTGTCCATTGAGGCCGCGCCGGGTGCGGTGCCTGCTGGCGGCACGCCGCTTGCTCCCACGGGCGGAGCTCCCGCACTGCCCTGGCTGCTGCTTTCAGCCTTGCTTGGGGGACTGCTGCTCAACGTCATGCCCTGCGTCTTCCCGATCCTCAGCCTCAAGGCGCTAAGCCTCGCCCGGGCCGGTGAGAGCGAGGCCCAGGCCCGTGCCGAGGGGCTGGCCTATAGCGCAGGCGTGGTGTTGGCCTGCCTCGCACTCGGCGGCTTGCTGCTGGCCTTGCGCGCTGGCGGCGAGCAAGTGGGCTGGGCATTCCAGTTGCAAGAGCCGCTGGTGGTGGCGGGCCTGCTGCTGCTGGCCGCTGCGATCACCGCCAATCTGGCCGGACTGTTCGAGTTTTCCGTGCCCGGTTTCGCCAGCGAAGGTTCACCGCAAGGGGCCTTTGCAACGGGGCTGCTCGCGGCTTTCGTTGCTACACCCTGCACCGGGCCGTTCATGGCCGCCGCGATGGGCGCGGCGCTGTTGTTGCCGGTAGGCCAGGCGCTGGCACTGTTCGGCATGCTGGGGCTGGGCCTCGCGCTGCCGTTCCTGGCGCTGGCCTTCGTGCCCGCGCTGCGCCGCCGCTTGCCAAGGCCCGGCGCGTGGATGAAGCGCTTCAAGCTGGCCATGGCCGTGCCGATGGGCCTGACCGCGCTGGCGCTGGTCTGGCTGGCGAGCCGGGTCGGCGGCAATGGTTTCGCGCTGGCCGCAGGGCTGCTGGTGCTGATCCTGCTAGCGGTGCTGGTGGTGCTGGGCCGCCGTCAGCGCCATGGACTGGCGGGCGGACTGCCAGTCTGGGGTGCGCTTGCGGTCATCACCGCCGCCTTCGCCTTGGGCCTGCCGGGCATGGTCCGCCAAGGCGGCGCGGCCGAGGCCGGACTGCTCGACGCCAAGCCCTTCAGCGAAACCGAACTCGCCAAGGCCCGCGCGACAGGCAAGCCAGTCTTCGCTTACTTCACCGCCGACTGGTGCGTGACCTGCAAGGTCAACGAAAAGGCCGCGATCGAACGCGCGGACACCAAGGCTGCCTTTGACAAGGCCGGCGTGGTGGTGCTGCGCGGCGACTGGACCCGCCGCGATGCAAGCATCACCCGCTACCTCACCGCGCAAGGCGCAGCCGGGGTGCCGCTCTACATGTGGTATCCGGCCGACGGCGGTCCAGGGCAGCAATTGCCCCAGGTGCTGACCCCGGCGATGCTGGCGGAGCTGGCAGGCAGCAAATAGCCTAAACGAACCAGAACCGGTTCACCCCGCCCTCACCTTCCTCGATCCGCACCGGGCGGCCGCTGACCTTCTTGGCCCGCAGTTCGGCGCAGATTGCCGGATCGGCCGAGTTGGCCAGCACCCGCGCATCGCCAGCCCGCGCAACCAGCGTCGCGGTCTCGCCTGCTTTGCCCGGCTGGATGGTGAAGCTTTCGCCAGCCGCTTCGCCATCGAAGGCATCGAGCACATCAAACTTGGGTTTGATCTTCTCAAGACTGTGCCAACGGCTCTGCGACCAATCCGCCGGTGCGGTGGAATAGACCCCAGCGGTATACTTGCTCATGTACCCGCCATTTGCGCCGACCAATGCCTTGGCCCCAGGAGCAGCGCGGCAGCGAGCCACCGCTTCGGCTATGGCATGCGCGGCATAATTATTCCCCGCCCCTCCGAAGAACGGCAAACCGCCGGTCAAGGTCCAGCCGCGCGGATCGGCCCGGTCAAGCGCGAAGGCGTCAATCAGATTGAACACCGGAAGTGCAAAGCACGAATAGAGGTCGATGGCGTGCAGCGATTCCCAGTCGGTTCCGGCAACCTCAAGCGCGGTTGAGATCGCGGAAACCGCTGCCGGACTCTGTTCCATGTCGGTCCTGCTGAGCAGCGTTGGTTCGGCGCAGTCGGAAACTGCATGAATGTGCACCCAGCGTTCTTCAGGCACCCCCAACCGCCGCGCTTCGCCAGCGCTGGCCAGCACCACGGCCGCGCCCTGGTTGACCTGATCACGCGACACCACCAGTCGGCTGTAGGGCTCGGCCACCAGGCGGTTGCGTTCGGTCAGAACGGCAAGTTCTTCGGCGCTGCGCACGGTCGGCGCCGCCGCATGCGGATTGGCGGCAGCCACATGGGTAAACGGAGCGAACAGCTTGCCGATCTCCATTCGATATTCGTCAAGGCTCAGCCCCAAGCGCTCGCGCCGAACGTTCTCGGCCAAGGCATAGCCGCCAATCGGCGCGGCGATACCGTGGCGTATCGCGGTCAAATCGACGATATTCCCATAGCTTGGTCCGCGATCCTCAAGCGGTTCGCGATAGTATTTGCGCTTCTGTTCAGTCGCAATCTCGCCGAGCTCGCCTTCCAGACCAGGCCCGCGATCTTCAGCCTCACCCCGCCTGTGTTCGCTCCAGTCTCGGGTTTCTCCGCGTGCCAGCAGCGCGCGCACGGTGGACAGCGCTTCAGCCCCGGCGAGCGCAGCAACTTTTGAGCGGCCTGCGGCAATCTCCGCCGCCAGCTCGCCAACCAGGCGTTGCGGCCGGTCCCCGCCCACAACCTCATGAATGGCGCGCTCGGGATGGGCGCCAACCCGGCGGGCAATCGCCCAGGGCGGATTGTCCGCATGGCCGAACGGCGCGGCATAGCGGGTCGCAGATTGTTCGAACTGCCGCACCGCGACTAGCGTATCGAGCGCCTGGGGCAGACTGCGTCTGGCGTGGGCATCGGCAAAGGCCTGCTTGAGCGCGGCAGCGGCAAGATCCATGTGCGAAAGCTCGGCATAGCTGGGCTCACCGATCCGCTCGGAAACCTGCCCGACCCCGATGATGACGGGGGTATTGTCTGCCACTTCGCCCATCACAGCACCTGCCCGTCATCAACGGTCAGCACCGACCCGGTGATATGCACCGACGCATCCGAAGCGAGCAGCAGCAGCGGCGCATCGAGCGCATCGATCGGGCACATCCGCTTGCGGTGGAACGCCGCGATCTGCGCCTTGCCATGCTCGCTGTCGAACCAGTCGCCGTCGATCTCGGTGCGGATATAGCCGGGCTGGATCACGTTGACGTTGACACCCTGGCGCACCCATTCGCGCGCAAACTGGCGGCCAAGGTGCGCCACCCCGGCCTTGGTCGCGGCATAGGCGGCATCGCCTTGCCCGGTCATTTCGGCGGTGATCGAGCCGATCAGCACGACCCGCCCGCGCCCGTGTGCCTTGAACCCCGCCGCGATCATCCGCCGCGCCCCTTCGCGGGCAGTCAGATAGACCCCAATGAAATTGGTGTTCACGACATTGGCCACATCGGCCAGCGGCAAGTCGATCGAGCGCCCGGCGACAGCGATCCCGGCATTGGCGACAACGGTATCGACCGTTCCGAACCTTGCCTCGGCGGCATCATAGGCAGCCACGATCGAGGCCTCGTCGGTCACGTCCATCGAGACCGCCAGGGCCGCCTCGCCCAGTTCCTCGGCCAGAGCGGAAAGCCGATCGGCCCGCCGCGCGCCGATCACCACTTTGGCGCCTTCGCGCACGAACAGCCGCGCAAAATGCGCGCCGAATCCCGATGATGCTCCGGTGATCAAGGCCACCCGGCCTGCCATTGCCTGTCCGCTCACCAAGTTGTCGCTCCCTGCCGTTTGTTCGATCAAGAGCGGAGAGCTGAGGCGCGATCAAGCAAAATTGCGCAAGTTTGATCCCGGTCAAGGAACAATGCGAACAATTCGGCCACCCATTTGCGCAACAAGGTGGTTTCGGTTCTGCGACCAAATCAGGACCATCTTGGCAATTTCTCCCCACCTGGAGCGGCCAATCACGTGATGGCCGCTCTCTTTTTTGTTCCTCCCCGTTCCGGGGAGGAATTACACCGCCGAGCTGAACCGCCGCGCCGAATCCTGGCGATAGGGATCGAACAGCGCTGCGATGGTGCGGGCATAGGGCAGGCCCTGGGGCGCGAGGGACAGTGTATCGCCTTCCAGCCCGGCGAGCCCGCGTTCGATAAAGGGAACCAGCCGCGTTGCCGTTTCGGTGGCAAGGTCGGCATCGAGGCTGGCCGTTCCGTGGCACAAGAGCGCTTCGATCACTGCCCCGCGGCGCTGGTCGTCGCGGCTGCGGCGCACGCCGTGCGCGGCGGGCAGACAGTCCTGCGAGAGCAGCATCCGGTAACGCCCGGCGTTCTTCTCGTTCTGGACCAGCAGGTCGGGGAAGCAGCCGATCGCTGAGGCCCCCAGCCCCACCAGCACTTCGGACTGATCGTCGGTAAAACCCTGGAAATTGCGCCGCAAGGTCCCGCGCCGCACCGCCCGCGCCATCGGATCAGTAGGCCGCGCGAAGTGATCGAACCCTACCGGCACATAGCCGGCCTTGGTCAGCAAGTTGTAACCGAACTCGGCCATCTGGAAGCGCTCGGCCTGCCCCGGCAACCGACTGGCATCGATCCGGCGCTGGCGCGGCAGCAGGTTTGGCACGTGGGCATAGCCGAACAGCGCGATCCGGTCCGCGCCCAGTTCCACCGTGCGTTCCAGCGTGGCTTCCAGCTGGGCCAGGGTCTGGCCGGGCAGCCCGTACATCAGGTCGAAATTGAGCGAGGTGATCCCGTGCGTTCGCAGCAGCTCGACCGCGCGGGCCAGGTCGGCATCGGGCTGGATCCGCCCGATCGCGGCCTGCAGCGCCGGGTCGAATGTCTGCACCCCCAGGCTGGCATAGCGCGTGCCGATCGCGCCCAGCACCTGGCCCCATTCCGGGGTAAGCGTGCGCGGGTCGAGCTCGATCGACCAGTCGGGATTGGCCAGCGGCATGTGCAGCGTCAGCGCGTCGGCCAGCCGCAGGAAGTCGATCGGGCTGATCGCGTTGGGGCTGCCCCCGCCAAAGGCCACCCGCCGAACCGCCACGCTGCTGTTCAGTCGCACCCCGGCGATCGCGATCTCGCGGTGGAGCGAATCGAGGTAGTTGGACAGCCGCTGGCTCTTGTTCGCCGCGCCGGTGTTGCAGCCGCAGTACCAGCAAATCTTCTCGCAGAACGGGATATGCAGGTAGAGCGAAATGTCGCCGGTGGCGCTGCGCAGCGCCAGATCGGCATCCGCGGCGCCGATGTCATCCTTGAACTCGGCGGCGGTCGGAAAGCTGGTGTAGCGCGGCACCGGCCGCTCCAGCAATTCGGGGTAATAAGTCCACATTGTGCCCGGTTATGCCGATCGCCGCCGCGGTTTCATTGCGCAGGCTCAAAATTGCGCGGCGCGCGTTTGCGGTTCGAGCTGGAATGGCAGGCCATCGCGCAGCAGCCTTTGTCACTGCCGGACGGAGCCTTGGGTGCGCCGGGCACTTCGACCGTCCGCACTTGCCCGTCGCCGGTGCACAGCGGCATCAACAGCGCGGCCGAAGCCGGGGCCGACAAGTTGAGCGCGGCGGGGAAGATGGCCACCAGGGCAAACAGCGCGCGCCGCCTCATGGCTCTTCATCCTCATCATCGATCAGGATTCGCGCAGCGGCCCCGTCAAGGTCCTCGAATTGGCCGCGTTTGAGCGCCCAGAAGAAGGCCACCAGCCCGAACAGCCCCAACCCCAGCGCGACCGGGATCAGCACCGCCAGCCCGTTCATTTCGCAGCTCCCGCCAGGCGCAGCGAATTGCCGATCACCAGCAGAGAACTGGTGGACATGGCCACCGCCGCGATCAGCGGGGTGACATAGCCGGCCATCGCCAGCGGCACCGCCAGCAGGTTGTAGCCGATCGCCATGACGAAGTTCTGCCTGACCACCCGCATGGTCCTGCGCGCGGTGCGCACCGCCATCGGCACCGCCTCGAGCGAGTCCCCCAGGAACACCAGGTCGGCCGCTTGCCGCCCGACATCGCTGGCGCTGCCCGGCGCGATCGAGGCATTGGCGGCGGACAGCGCCGGGCCATCGTTGAGCCCGTCGCCCGCCATCAGCACCTTGTGCCCCGCGCCCTGCAGCCGCGCGATCGCTTCCTGCTTGGCCTGCGGCGAGGCGTTGCCCTGCCCGGTCAGCCCCGTTTCGCGCGCGACATCGGCAACGGCGGAGGCGTTGTCGCCCGAGAGGATCGAGACTTCGATCCCCAGCTTGCCCAGCTGGGCCAGCGCGAGGTCAGCCCCCGGCCGCAGCCGGTCGGCAAAGGGCAGCAGCCAGGCCGGCTGGCCCGCGATATCGAGCGTGGTGGCGATCCCGTTGGCCATTTCGGGGCGGCGCAGCTGGACCTTGCGGCCCTGCCACAGCCCGGAGACGCCCTGCCCGGCTTCCTCCTCGACCTGGCTCAGCTCGGCGGCTTTGACCCCGCGCGCAACCAGCGTCTCGACCAAGGCCCGCGACAGCGGATGGCGGCTGTGCGAGGCAAGCGCCAGCGCCACAGCGGCGGCATCCTCTGGCAAGGACGCAATCGTCACCGGATCGGGCAGCGGACGGCCCAGCGTCAACGTGCCGGTCTTGTCGAGCAGCGCGCGATCCACATCGGCGATCCGTTCGAGCGCGGCCCCGTCCTTGACCATCACCCCGCGCCGCATCAGCGCCGAGCAGGCCACCACTTGCGCCACCGGCACCGCCAGTCCCAGCGCGCACGGGCAAGTGATGATCAAGACCGCGATGGCATAGACCAGCGACTGGTGCAGCCCCGCCCCGGCCAGCATCCAGCCTGCAAAAGTCAGCGCGGCCAGGCTGTGCACCGCAGGCGCATAGAGCCGCGAGGCGCGGTCGGCGATCCGGACATAGGCGCTGCGGACCTGCCCCGAAGCCTCCATCAGCCGCGCGATTTCGGCCAGCGTGGTCCCTGCCCCGGCCGCGGTCACCCGCACATCGACCGGGTTTTCGAGGTTGAGCGTTCCCGCCAGCACCGGATCGCCCGCTGCGGCATGAACCGGCGCGCTTTCGCCGGTCAGCAGCGACTGGTCGAACCGGCTTGCCCCGCTGACCACTTCGCCATCGGCGGCCAGCCG
>JAGXTB010000013.1 GCA_018334165.1 Sphingomonadales bacterium
GGGTTCCTACGCCAGCGTCGAACCCCCAACCCAACCCTTCCCCACAGGGGAAGGGCTCAGGAGAGAAAGAGCTTTCCTACACCCCCGATCCTGCCGAAAAGGACCTGATCGACGCGTTGGGCCTGGCCGGGCCGAAGGCGGCCGAGGCCGTCGCGGCAGAGGACTTTGCCGGGGCCATGGCTGCGCTGGCCACGCTGCGCGCGCCGATCGACCAGTTCTTCGATGCAGTGACCGTCAACGATGCCGATCCCGCCAAACGCTCTTACCGCCTCTCGCTGCTCGCGCGCTTCCGCGATGCGGTGCACGGCGTCGCGGATTTTTCGCGGATCGAGGGGTGATCTTTCTTACGCCTGGACAGTGGTCCAGGCGGTCCAAGCGTTCTGCACTTACGACCGGCAGAGGCTTACCTTGCGCTGCGGGCGCCATATTGCCCGCAGCTACTGCCATGCTTCGAATTTCCTGCTGCACCGCACAAAAAAGCTGACTCGTCGCCAGTCGATGGTTAGGGGCAGGGTCACACCGGCACACGATTCGCCGGTTGCTGGAAATGGCGGTTTTCCATGACTTCATACGTATTCACTTTTGGGGGTTCGGCGCAAAGCGAAGACCCGCGCAGCCGTGACAAGACGGTTGTGGGGGGCAAGGGCGCCAATCTGGCGGAAATGGCCGGGATCGGCCTGCCGGTGCCCCCGGGCTTTACGATCACCACGGAAGAATGCGTTCGCTATCTCGCTGAAGGGGGCGAGTTCTCCAACGCCCTGAAGGCCGAAGTCGCCACCGCTCTTGCGCATATCGAACAAGCCGTGGGCAAGAGCTTCGGCGATCCCGCCGATCCGCTGCTGGTCTCGGTCCGCTCGGGCGCGCGGGTTTCGATGCCGGGGATGATGGACACCGTGCTCAACCTGGGGCTCAACGACGCGACGGTGCAGGGGCTGGCCGCCAGCTCTGGCGACGCGCGTTTCGCCTGGGACAGTTACCGCCGGTTCATCCAGATGTATTCGGACGTGGTACTGGGCCTGGACCATCACCTGTTCGAAGATGCCCTCGAAATCGCCAAGGAAGACAACGGCTATTACGCCGATGTTGAGATGCAAGCTGAGGATTGGCAGAAGCTGGTCAAAGAGTACGAAGAGATCGTCGCGGCCGAACTCGGCCGGCCGTTCCCGCAGGACGTTCACGAACAGCTGTGGGGCGCGATCCGCGCGGTGTTTGACAGCTGGGATTCGGACCGCGCCAAGGTCTATCGCCGGCTGGGCGGCATTCCCGGCGACTGGGGCACCGCGGTCAACGTTCAGGCGATGGTCTTTGGCAACATGGGCGATACCTCGGCCACCGGGGTTGCCTTTACCCGCGATCCGGCGACCGGCGAGAAGGCCTATTACGGCGAATGGCTGGTCAACGCCCAGGGCGAGGATGTGGTCGCGGGGATCCGCACGCCGCAGTACCTGACCGAGGCTTCACGGACCCGCGCCGGGGCCAAGCCGGCTTCGATGGAAGCGGCCATGCCTGCGGCCTATGCCGAGCTGGCCGAAGTGTTCGAGCTGCTCGAGAAGCACTACCGCGACATGCAGGACATCGAATTCACCGTCGAGCGCGGCAAACTGTGGATGCTTCAGACCCGTTCGGGCAAGCGCACCGCCAAGGCTGCGCTCAAGATGGCGGTCGATATGGTCGGCGAGGGCCTGATCGATGAGCGCGCGGCGATCCTCAGGGTCGATCCGATGGCGCTGGACCAATTGCTCCACCCCACGCTCGATCCCGAGGCTCCGCGCGATGTACTGACCAGCGGGCTTCCCGCCAGCCCCGGCGCTGCCTCTGGCGCGATTGTGCTCGATGCCGATACTGCTGAGAAACGCGCCGCGATGGGCGAGGCGGTGGTGCTGGTTCGGGTCGAGACCAGCCCCGAGGACATCCACGGCATGCACGCTGCCAAGGGCATCCTGACCGCACGCGGCGGCATGACCAGCCACGCCGCGGTGGTGGCGCGCGGAATGGGTCGCCCCTGCGTTTCGGGCGCTTCGGCGGTCTCGATCGACATGGCCAGCCGGACGCTGCGGATCGGCAGCCGGGAGCTCAAGGAAGGTGATCAGATCACGCTCGATGGCAGCACCGGCGAAGTCATGGCCGGGCACGTTCCGACGATCGAGCCGGAACTTGTCGGCGATTTTGGCGTGCTGATGGGCTGGGCCGACCAGCACCGCCGGATGAAAGTGCGCACCAATGCCGAAACCCCGGCCGACTGCCGCACCGCGCGCCAGTTCGGGGCCGAAGGGGTGGGCTTGTGCCGGACCGAACACATGTTCTTCGACGCCGCACGGATTGCCTCGGTGCGCCAGATGATCCTGGCCGAGGACGAGGCCGGCCGCCGCGCCGCGCTGGCCAAGCTGCTGCCCGAACAGCGCGCCGACTTTCACGGGATCTTCGAGGTGATGGCCGGGCTGCCGGTCACCGTGCGCCTGCTCGACCCGCCGCTGCACGAGTTCCTGCCGCAGGCCGATTCTGAATTCGCCGAGCTATCCGAAGTGATCGGAATCGGGGTCGATACGCTCAAGCGCCGGGCCAGCGAACTGCATGAGATGAACCCGATGCTGGGCCACCGTGGCTGCCGCCTGGGGATCACGTTCCCCGAAATCTACGAGATGCAGGCCCGTGCCTTGTTTGAGGCAGTCTGCGATGTCGCGGCCCAAGGCGGTGAAGTGCCAGTGCCCGAAGTGATGATCCCGCTGGTCGCCACCCGCAAGGAACTTGAGATCCTGAAAGCCCTGGTCGATCGCACTGCCAGCGCGGTCTTTGCCGAAAAGGGTCGCTCGGTTGCCTACCATGTCGGCACCATGATCGAACTGCCGCGCGCTGCGCTGATGGCGGGAGAAATCGCGGAAGTGGGCGAGTTCTTCAGCTTCGGCACCAATGACCTTACCCAGACCACGCTCGGCGTTTCGCGCGACGATGCCGCCAAGTTCCTCGGCCCCTATGTCGAAAAGGGCATCTTCCCGCGCGATCCGTTTGTTTCGCTCGATATCGAAGGCGTCGGCCAATTGGTCGAACTCGCGGCCGAACGCGGGCGGGGGACCCGGCCCGACATCAAGCTGGGGATCTGCGGCGAACACGGGGGCGATCCGGCTTCGATCGCCTTCTGTGAGAAGGTCGGCCTGGACTACGTCAGCGCCAGCCCCTACCGCGTGCCGATCGCAAGGCTGGCGGCGGCACAGGCGGCGCTAGCCAAAAAATAGGGACAGTCCCTATTTTTTTTGCCAGCCGGTCAGGGTCAGGATTTCGAAAGTGTCGACACGGGCACTGCCGAACTGCTCTTTGACAATCGAATACTGGGCCTTGGTCAAAGGCGGGCCTGAGCGGGCGAGGCAGTTGGACAGGCTTTGGGCGCGAAGGTCCGCAACCAGACTGGCGAGGCTGGAAAACCGCACGTCCAGCGGCCGGCTGTCTACCACCGGATCGGCCCAGCCAGCGCGCTGGAGCAATTGTCCCCCGGCGCGGACATCGACCGCCGGATGGAGCCGCGGGGCAGGGCGCTCGCCATCGGCCACCAGCATCGCCTCGCGCAAGGCGGGCAGCGATCCGGCCCCGATGAAGCTGGCGACTGCGAGGCCGCCGGGGGCGAGGGCCTGGCGCACATGGATCAGCGCGCCGGGCAAGTCGTTGGCACTGTCGAGCGTGCCAAGGCTGGCGATCAGGTCGAACGGGCCGCCGGGGAAGGGTGCTTCCTGGTCGAAGCCTAACGCAGGATCGACTTGGGTAACCGCGCAACCCTGCGCGGTCAGACTGGCTGAGAGGCCGCCGTCAAGGCCGATCACCAGTGCCGTCTTGGGCTGGTGGCGCAGGAAGCCCAGCCGCTCGAGCACATCCTCGGCCATGTCTTCGGCGAGGTAGCGGGCGGCTTCGGGGCGCTCTTGCAGGAGCAGCGCGCGCTGCCGCTGGGCGAGGCGGCGACGGGGCTCAAAGATCACGGGCGGGGCAGGCTGGCTCACGGCGCAGCCCTGCCTTGCCTCGCGCGGCTGTGCAAGCGATACCGGGGCGATGCAAGTGCCCGCGCTTCTCGCCCCGGTGGTCGATCTGGTTTTCCCCCCGCGTTGCCCCTTGTGCGGCGAGGGGCTGGCGGCGCAATCGGGGCTTTGCGCACCCTGCTGGTCAGAGCTGGCGATCCCCGGCCAGCCGAGCTGCGCCACATGCCAGCGCCCGCTCGAATCGAGCCATGCCGAGGGCACGATCTGCGCCCCGTGCCTGGCCGATCCGCCCCGGCACGACGGGATCGCCGCGGGCACGCTCTACAACGATGCTTCGCGCAAGCTGGTGCTGGCCTTCAAGCACGGACACCGGATCGCGCTGGCCCCGATGCTGGCCCGTCTGATCGCCGCGCAATTGCCGCCGGAAGTGGGCGAGGGCTGGCTGGTCGTCCCGGTGCCACTGCACCGCTGGCGGCTGTGGAGCCGGGGGTTCAACCAGTCGGCGCTGTTGGCACGCGAACTGGTCAACGCGAGCGGGGCTGAATTGTTGGTCGATGGACTGGTCCGCACCAAGCGCACCCCGACGCTGGGCGGACTGGGGCGGAAGGCTCGGTCAAGGGCGCTGTCTGGTGCAATCGCCGTCAACACCCGGACAGCGAATCGGCTGCGCGGGACCAGGGTGCTGCTGGTCGATGACGTGCTGACCAGCGGGGCGACCAGCGACGCCTGTGTCGGCGTGCTCAAGCGGGCCGGTGCGGACAAAGTGGTGGTGGCCTGCTTCGCCAGGGTGCTCGACGAAGCTCTGGGCTTGAATTGAAACGAAAACGCCCGGAACCGAAGCTCCGGGCGCCCTCGTGACGAAACTCTCCAGACGCCACTTGCGTGGTTCGGCGGCTCCCCCTTCGGGCCGCCTCGCCCGATCCCTCATGCGGTTTGCGGTCCCTGAACCTGGGCCTCTGCCTTCCGCCGGGGTTGAATCACCGAAACGGCCCGGCAAAGAAAGTGCGAACCGTTCGCAATGCAGTTTTTGGTCGACACATGTGGTTATCTTGCAACAAGGAAGCGCCATGAGTGAAACGCACCGGATCGAGCAGGGCAGCGAGTTTCTGCCCAAATTTGACAGCCAAGGCCTGCTGACCGCGGTCGCGGTCGATGCGGCCAAAGGCGAAGTGCTGATGGTCGCCTTCATGGATGCCGATGCCCTGGCCAAGACCCGCGAGACGGGCCTGGCCCACTTCCACTCGCGTTCGCGCGGGCGGTTGTGGATGAAGGGCGAGAGCTCGGGCCACGTCCTCGAAGTGCGCGAGATCCGGGTCGATTGCGATCAGGATGCCCTGGTCTTGCTGGTCGAACCGGCCGGTCCGGCCTGCCACACGGGCGCGACGAGCTGTTTCTATCGTCGGTTGGATGGCGAGGGCCTGACCCCTCTCACTGATTGACGCTTACGTAAAGGGAAGCTATTCTGTGCGGCATGGACCAGCTTGCCGCATCTCCCGCCAGCCACGACGGCGCGCATATCGAGACGCCCGACGCGCTTGACCGTGAGCAGTTCGCCATTTCGGACCTGACAGCTGAGTTCGCCGTTACCGCCCGGGCGCTGCGGTTTTATGAGGACGAGGGCCTGATCGCGCCGCAGCGGCTGGGGCTGACCCGGGTCTATTCGAAGCGCGACCGGGCCCGGCTCGCCTGGATCCTGCGGGCCAAGAATGTCGGCTTCAGCCTGACCGAGATCAAGGAGATGATCGACCTCTACGATCTGGGCGATGGCCGGGTCGAGCAGCGCCGGGTCACGGTCCAGCGTTGCAAGGAAAAGGTCGGGCGGCTCAGCCAGCAACGCGCCGATCTGGACGCGGCGATCACCGAATTGACCGACTTCATCAAACTGGTCGAGAACATCGACCTGGGCGCCCGTTAAGGGCCACACCACCTACACCAAGGATACACACCATGCCCGTTTACAAGGCACCCACGCGTGACACCCGCTTCGTAATCAACGAAGTGCTGAACCTTGAGCAATATGCAGCGCTGCCTGGCTTTGAAAACGCCACCGCCGACATGATCGACGTGGTGGTGGAAGAGTGCGGCAAGTTCTGCAGCGAAGTGCTCGCGCCGCTCAACCTGTCGGGCGATCAGGAAGGCTGCACTCGCCATCCGGACGGCTCGGTCACCACCCCCAAGGGCTTCAAGCAGGCTCATGCCCAGTTCCGCGAAGCGGGCTGGGGAACCTTGTCGGCACCGGAAGAATTCGGCGGGCAGGGCATGCCGCACGTGCTGGGCATGGTCGCGGAAGAGTTCACTGCTTCGGCCAACCAGGCCTGGGGGATGTATCCGGGCCTCACCGCCGGGGCGATCTCCTCGATCCTGGTCAAGGGCAGTGCCGAACAGCAGGCCAAGTATCTGCCCAAGATGATCGCCAACGAATGGCTCGGCACGATGAACCTGACCGAGCCGCACTGCGGCACTGACCTGGGGCTGATCCGCACCCGTGCGGTGCCGCAGGCTGATGGCTCCTATGCGATCACCGGGACCAAGATCTTCATCTCGGCCGGCGAGCATGACCTGACCGAGAATATCATCCACCTGGTCCTGGCCAAGACCCCCGATGCGCCTGACAGCACCAAGGGCATCTCGCTGTTCATCGTTCCCAAGGTCATGGTGAACGATGACGGCTCGCTGGGTGTGCGCAATGCGGTTTCGTGCGGCAGCATCGAACACAAGATGGGGATCCACGCCAATTCGACCTGCGTGATGAACTACGACGGCGCGACCGGCTATCTAGTGGGTGAGGAGAACAAGGGCCTGGCCGCGATGTTCATCATGATGAACGCGGCGCGGCTCGGCGTTGGCATCCAGGGCCTCAGCCAGGCCGAAGCGGCTTACCAGAACGCGGTCAAATACGCACAAGAACGCCGCCAGGGGCGCGCGCTGACAGGTGCTGCCGAACCGGGCGAAAAGGCCGACACGCTGTTCGTCCACCCCGATATTCGCCGCATGCTGATGGACGCCAAGGCCTATACCGAAGGCATGCGGGCGCTGTGCCTGTGGGGCGCGCTGCAGGTCGATCTGGTCCACAAGGCTACAGCTGAGGAAGACCGCCAGATGGCCGACGACCTGGTCAGCCTGCTGACCCCGGTGATCAAGGGTTACGGCACCGACAAGGGCTTCGACACTTGCGTGAACATGCAGCAGGTCTTCGGCGGCCACGGTTTCATCGAGGAATGGGGGATGAGCCAGTTCGTCCGCGATTGCCGCATCACCCAGATTTACGAGGGCGCAAACGGCGTCCAGGCGATGGATCTGGTCGGCCGCAAGCTCGCCCAGAACGGCGGCCGCGCGGTCCAGGCGCTGTTCGCGCTGGTCGATCAGGAATGCGCCGAGGCCAAGTCCAAGCCGGAGCTGGAAAAGCTCGCCGGACAGGTCGAAAAAGCCAACGGCGACCTCAAGGCCGCGACCATGTGGTTCATGCAGAACGGCATGACCAATCCTAACCACGTCGGGGCCGGCGCGCACCATTACATGCACATGATGGGCATCGTTGCGCTAGGCCTGATGTGGCTGAGGATGGGCGAAGTGGCCGTGGCCAAGCTGGCTGCGGGGACCGAAGACAAGGCCTTCTACGAAGCCAAGCTGGTGACCGCGCGGTACTATGGCGAGCGGTTTACCCCCGATGCCGGGGCGCTACGGCGCAAGCTGGAAACCGGGGCGGATGCCTTGATGGCGTTGCCGGTCGAGGCCTTCGCAACGGCCTGATTCGGCCCGATTCGCAGGGTCAGTTGATAAAGTACATGCGCGCGGCTCCGTTTACACGGGGCCGCGTGTTCTTTGAGCGGGTTTCACGGTTTCAAAGAGCCGACGCGAATGTAGCATGCGGCGGTGGTGTAGGAAGATGTGCACCCAAAATGCAGTCGTCGCCCCGTGCTTGACACGGGGCGCGGCTACCTTTTGGCGTTTGGGTTCGGATCTACGCCTGCGGGGTGGGCAGGGTTCAGCCACCTCTTCGCATCAAGGCCCCGCTTCAAACGATGGGCCGCAAGAAAGGCCCGCCCCGTGTCAAGCACGGGGCGACGGATGCGGGTTAAGGTTTCGATGCGGTCGTGGCCTTTGGGAACCCGCAAAGCTCAGACACTAACTCTCACTCGCCTGCGGCTTCCCGATATGCGCTGCACCGCAGCCGAGCTTCTTGGTCAGCGGTGTTTCTTTGAGGTCAATCGCACGCCAGAAAAGACTGGCCGCGCCTGATGCATCATCGGGCGCGGCCTTGGGTCCTGGTTATTCGCCGAAGGTGCGTTGCCACCAGCCGCGGCGTGGCGGGCCGCCTTCTTCCTCGGCGGCTTCTTCGGTTGCAGTCGCGGCCGGTTCGGCTTCGGCTGCAACGGCTGCCTTCTTGCGGCTGGCGCGCTTGGGCTTGGCCGGTGCTTCCTCCGCAGCCGGTTCGGGCTCCGCTTCGGCAACCGGAGCTTCCTCGGCTGCGGGCGCTTCTTCGGCGTCGGCCTTCTTCTTGCGGCTTGCGCGCTTGGGCTTGGCCGGTGCTTCCTCCGCAGCCGGTTCGGGCTCCGCTTCGGCAACCGGAGTTGCTTCGGCTGCGGGCGCTTCTTCGGCGTCGGCCTTCTTCTTGCGGCTGGCGCGCTTGGGCTTGGCCGGGGCTTCTTCGGCCACCGGTTCGGCTTCGACAGTCTCGGCAGCGTCAGCTTCATCGCCAGCGTCTTCGCTGCCGCCTTCG
>JAGXTB010000014.1 GCA_018334165.1 Sphingomonadales bacterium
CGGCGACCATCTTTTCGCGGAAGGCCTCGCTGGTCTCGGCCTCGGGAGTGGCGAGCCAGACCGAGCCGGTCCAGGCACCCTGGGCGCCCGCCGCCATCATCCCCGCCATCTGTGCCCCGGTCATGATTCCACCCGCGGCGAGCACCGGGATATCATAACCGCCAGTCTTGAGTGCGCGGACCACTTCGGGGACCAGCACCAGCGTCGAAACCTCGCCGCAGTGTCCGCCCGCCTCGGTCCCTTGCGCGACGATGATGTCCACGCCCGCTGCGGCCTGGCGCAGCGCATGCTCTTTGGCCCCGACCAGCGCCGCGACCGGCACCCCGCGCTTCTTGCCCTCTTCGATCATCCGCGGCGGGGCGATCCCCAGTGCATTGGCAATCAGCCGGATCGGGTGGCGAAAGGCCACTTCCATCTGGGCATAGCCGTTCTCGGGCGTGATCCCGGCGCGGCCTTCGTAGCGGACCACTTCCTGCGGAGCGACCGCGATGCCGTATTGGCCCAGCAGGTCCGACGTGAACTGGCGGTACTCGTCGGAAATCGCGGCGGCGCGCTGTTCGTTGCTGGCAAATTCGGCCACGCGCGGATCGACGATCTCGGGCACCAGCACGTCGACCCCGTAGGGCGCGCCGTCGATATGGGCATCGATCCAGGCCAGCTCTTCTTCCAGCTGGTCGGGGGTAAAGCGGGTCGCCCCCAGCACCCCGAACCCGCCGGCCTTGCTGACCGCGACCACCACGTCGCGGCAGTGACTGAACGCAAACAGCGGAAACTCGCAGCCGGTCAGGCGGCAGACTGTGTTGTCCATGGGAGCAGCTCCTTTGCCGCTGAGCCTAGCGCCTGGCGGGTAGCTGGCAAGCCTTGCTGCACCCTTTGTGCGGGCCTAGGCTGGGGCAATGGCTGAAGCTCCCGCCCGAACCCGCTATTCCGCCGCCGCAATTGTGCTGCACTGGGCGCTGGCCCTGCTGCTGGCGTTCCAGCTTGGCATGGGCTGGCGGCTGGAGGACCTGCCCAAGGGCGTGGCGCAGTTCACCGCGTTCCAGCTCCACAAGTCGGTCGGGATCCTGATTCTGTTGCTCTCACTGGCGCGGCTGGCGGTTCGGCTGGTCAAGCCGCGCCCGGTGCCAGTGCAGGACAAGCCCGCAGCGATGCTGCTGGCGAAGGCGGTTCACGTGCTGCTTTACGTGGCAATGATCGGCGGGCCGCTGGCGGGCTGGGTGCTGGTTTCGACCGGCAAGGTGCGCTTGCAGACCATGCTGTTCGGCACTGTGCCCTGGCCCGACCTGCCGCTGGGAGCGGGCTGGCACGAACCGGCCGCGGTCCTGCATGGTGTGCTGGCCTGGCTGCTCGCAGGCCTGATCGCGCTGCATGTCGCAGGCGCGCTGCGCCACCATTGGCTGCGCTGTGACTTTCTGGGGCGGATGCTGCCTGGCCCCGGCTGGAGCGTGGCACTTGCGCTCACGGGCCTTGCCGCTGCCTATACCGCCAGCACGTTCTGGTCTTTTGCCGGACCTGCTCCGGCGGCGCCGGTCGCCGCAGCGGCCAATCCGATGCCAGCGCCGCAGCCCAGCCCCAGCGAGACACCCAGCCCCACACCAAGTCCCAGCGAAAGCGCCAGCCCCGCGCCCGAACAGGCCGGCAAATGGCTGCTGCAAAGTGGCGGGCGGCTGACTTTCCAGGCGGCCTATGCAGGCACGCCGGTGAATGGCTCGTTCGGCAAGTGGGACGCCGACATTGTCTTCAGCCCCGACGATCTTGCCAAGTCGCGGATCCGGGTCACGGTCGATCTCGCCTCGGTCAATACCGCCGATGGCGAACGCGACGAGATGCTGCGCAGCGAGAGCTTCTTCGCTGTCGCCACCCACCCGCGCGCCATTTTCACCGCGACCCGCATTACTGCCAAAGGTGCGGGGCGCTATGTGGCAAATGGCACGCTGACACTCCACGGCCAGCAGCGCCCGCTGGCGCTCAGCTTCGATCTCAGGATCGACGGCGATCAGGCCAGCGCGTCAGGCTCGGCCCGGCTGAACCGGCTCAGCTACGGTGTCGGCAGCGGCGAATGGGCCACCACCGACCCGATTGCCGACGGCGTGACGATCGCGTTCCGGCTGAAAGCCCGGCGGGCGCGCTGATTATCGCGGCAGGGTAATCGGCCCGCCCAGCTCGATTGCCTTGATATAGCCCGGCCGCGCTTTCAGCGAAGCGAGATAGCGCGACAGGTTGGGGCGCGGGGCGACCTGGCCCAGCGTGTCGGCATGCTCAAGCAGGTATTCCAGGTTGATATCGGCCCCGGTGAACGTGTCACCGCACAGGAACGCCTTGCCTTCCAGCTGGCTTTCAACCCAGTCGAGCTGCTTCTTCAGCTCGGCGTCCATCCAGGCCAGGGCGCCATCGGGCAGGCCAAGCCGGGGCCCAAGCAGCCGCATCAGCATCGGCATGCCCAGCGTGCCTTCGGCAAAGTGCAGCCATTCAAGGTATTCGGCGCGGCCGCTGTCGGGGGGCTGCAGCTTGCCGCCGCCGTGGCGGTCCACGATGTATTCGATGATCGCCGAGCTTTCGACCATCACCCGGCCATCGACCTCGACCGCCGGAGCCTTGCCCAAGGGGTGGACATCGTAAAGCGAGGGCGGCGAACGGAAATCGGCGCCGCGCGTGTGCTGGACCAGATCGTAAGGCAGCCCCAGCTCTTCCATCAGCCAGATGATCCGGGTCGAACGTGAAATTTGCAGGTGGTGGACACGGATCGTCATGGGGGTCTTGCTCCTTGGGTGGTCAGGCGCGGGCGCGCAGGGCGGGCCAGGCCCGATAGAGGCCGACCGCGTGGACCAGACCATAGGCCAGAACGATCAGCGATGACCAGACCGCAAAGGCATCGACCAGTTCCGGGCGCCAAAGCACCAGCGGGATCAGGATCAGCCCGCGCAGCAGGTATACCGCAGTGATCCCCACCAGGCAGAATGTCGGCAGTGGCAGCCGCACGATCCGGCCCGCGCCCGACAGCGCATAGGCTCCCCACAGCGCCAGCACCGCGGCGATGGCCAGGGTCAGCAATGTCGGCAGCCACTCACCGCGTTCCGCGGCCTGGGCCACGCCTTCGCCTGCCCCGAAGAACCGGTACCAGGCAGGGCCGCCCAGAATGCAGCCAATGTGCAGCGCAGAGGCCGCGAACGACAGCCAGGCTCCGGCCACCAGCCAGGGGGTGCCGGGGTTGGCCGCAATTCTACGCAACGTAGTGCGCGGTGGTGCGCGCGGCGACCTCTTCAGCGCTGACGCCGGGCGCCAGCTCGATCAGCTTGAACGGGCTACTGTGGTCGGCGCGGTGGAAGACGGCGAGATCGGTGATCACCATGTCGACCACGTTGCGGCCGGTCAGCGGCAGGGTGCAGGCCGGGATAAACTTGGGGCTGCCGTCCTTGGCGCAGTGTTCCATCACCACGATGATCTTCTTGACCCCGGCGACCAGGTCCATCGCCCCGCCCATGCCCTTGATCATCTTGCCGGGGACCATCCAGTTGGCGATGTCGCCGTTCTCGGCCACTTCCATCGCGCCCAGCACGGTCAGGTCGATCTTGCCGCCGCGGATCATCGCAAAGCTGGTGGCGCTGTCGAAATAAGCCGAATGCGGCAGCTCGCTGATCGTCTGCTTGCCGGCATTGATCAGGTCGGCGTCGATTTCATCCTCGGTCGGGAAGGGGCCGATACCGAGCATGCCGTTTTCCGACTGCAGGGTCACGGTCATGCCTGCGGGCACATGGTTCGCCACCAGCGTCGGGATGCCGATCCCCAGGTTCACATAGTAACCGTCGCGCAGTTCCTGCGCGGCGCGCCTGGCCATCTGGTCGCGGCTCCAGCCCTTGGCGATTTGGTCATGCGTGGTCATCAGCCGACATCCGTGGTGCGAGTGGTGCGGAATTCGATCTTCTTGTCGTAGGGGCTGCCATCGATCAGCCGGTGGACATAGACACCCGGCAAGTGGATCGCATCGGCGTCAAGCTCGCCCGGCTGGACGATCTCTTCGACTTCGACCACGCAGACCCGCCCGCAAGTCGCCGCCGGCACGTTGAAATTGCGCGCGGTCTTGCGGAAAATGACATTGCCGGTGGTGTCGGCCTTCCACGCCTTGACCAGCGCCAGGTCGGCGAAGATCCCCGCTTCGAGGATATATTCCTCGCCGTTGAAGAGCTTGCTCTCCTTGCCCTCGGCCACCAAGGTGCCGACCCCGGTCTTGGTGTAGAAGCCCGGGATCCCGGCCCCGCCCGCACGCATCCGTTCGGCCAAGGTGCCTTGCGGGCAAAACTCGACCTCGAGCTCGCCCGACAGGTACTGGCGCTCGAACTCCTTGTTCTCACCGACATAGCTGGAGATCATCTTCTTGACCTGCCGCGTGCGCAGCAGCTTGCCGATCCCTTCGCCGTCGATCCCGGCGTTGTTGGAAACGAACGTCAGGTCCTTGACCCCGCTATCGCGCACCGCATCGAGCAGCCGGTCGGGGATACCGCACAGGCCAAAGCCGCCGCTGGCGATCAGCATGCCGTCACGCAGCACACCGTCGAGCGCTGCTGCGGCATTGGGGTAAATCTTCTGGGCCATGGTTGCTCCCGCAAAACGAATCAGGCGGCGCTAAGGGGACGCCGCGCCCTGTGCAATTGCAAGAATTGCCCTCACGCTTGCGGCAAATGCAACTGTTTATCCAAGCTCAATTCCGACCAGCGCCGAAAGCTCGGCCAGGGCCTGCTCGCCGTTCACCACCTTGATCGCCGCCATGCCCAGCTGCGCGGCGGGTTTGCAGTTGATCCCCAGGTCATCGAGGTAGATGCATTGCGCCGGTTCCAGCCCCAGCTGGTCGCACATCATCGTGTAGATGCGCGGATCGGGCTTGCGTAGCCCGGCCTTGCTGCTTTCGATCACCTGTTCGAACCGGGCGAAGACCTGTTCATAGGCATCGGCCTTGTCGCCGCTGCGGGCCATGCCGGCGCCGTGACCGGCGGGGACATTGTTGGTGATGCAGGCAAGGCGGTATCCGGCTTCGGCCAGCTGGCCCAGCGCGGCGACCATCGCCGGGCGGATCGCGCCCGAGAGCACGGCCAGCACTGCGCTGCCGGGCAGAGAGTGGCCCAGAGCCTCGGCCTCGGCCTCGAACAGCAGGTCGAAGCGGCGCGCATCGATTTCGGCGCGTTCGAACTGGGCCCAGGCATTGTCGTGGGGGCTCTGGGCATTGACGCTGCGGATGAAGTCCGTTGGCAGGCCGCGCTCTTCCTCAAGCCGGTTGAAAGCCTCGAACGGCGAGGAGGTGATCACCCCGCCAAAGTCGAAAATCACCGCCTCGAAGCGCCGCTCGCTCACGCATTCCTCCCTGAAACCTGCGGCCTTGGCAGTGGCGCATCGCGCCGCGCGGCGCAAGCGTGGCGATTGATACAGATCATGGTATTGTTAGCCGCAGGGCCGCATGATTTCCGCCAAGAAGGGAGATCTGCCATGCGATCGATTCTTGTCCAGACTGGTCGCGACGCCGAAAACGGTGTCCGGCTCGACAGCGCGATGGAAGTGGCGCGCGCCCACGAAGGGCATGTCACCTTGCTGATCGACACCCCGGTTGACCGCTTCGTCACGGTCGATCCCTACGGCGGCGCCTATATCGCGCGCGAGGCGCTTGAGGCTGCCGTGGCCGAAGACGACGCCCTGGCCGAGCTGTTCGAAGGCCGCCTCGCCAATGAAGACGTGCCGTTCGACGTCGCCAAGTATGAAACCGCGCCGATCGAGGCGATGACCGCTGCGGGCAAGCTGGCTGACCTGATCGTGGTTTCGCGCGATTGCGGCTATGCCGGAGACCTTGCGGTCGAAGCGCGCTGTCCGGTCCTGGTGGTCCCGGCAGGCCGTCCGCTGCGGCTGCCGCTGGCCTGTGCCTGCATCGCCTGGGACGGCGGCGAACAGGCTGCGGTGGCGCTGCGCGCGGCAGTGCCGCTGCTGGCGGACTGCGGCGATGTCCATGTGATCACCGTGACCGACGAAGCGGCCAGCGGTTTTCCGCCAACCGACGCGCTGCGCTATCTCGCCCGCCACGGGATCAAGGCTGAACTCGCCGAAGTGGCCAAGGGCGCTTCGATCGAGGAAACGTTGGCCGCCGAAGTCGCGCGGCTGGGCGCGCAGGTTCTGGTGATGGGCGCCTATGGCCACAGCCGGGTCCGCGAATTCCTGTTCGGCGGGGTGACGCGCTATTTCCTCGAGGATGAGGCTGCCCCGGCGCTGCTGCTGGCGCACTGAGTCGGGGCAATGGGCATGCTGCGGTGCGGCATAACAGCCCCGCCGGTGCTGTCCGGACGCGGCAATGTGAAGCGGAACCAACTGGTTCCCCTTGAAATTCGGCCAAGCTTGCGCGGAAGTGAACGACACTTGCAAATTACGCAACACAAAATGATCTTTTCGCACTTGCACAATATGCGGCACTGCACCATTTAGAGCCTGCCTTTCAGGCATCCTCTCCCAAAAACTTCCAAGGCCCGGTCGGCAACGACCGGGCCTTTTTTTGTCCTGATTCGTGGTGCGGCCAATTGCCGGATTTGCAATTGCCCCGGCCAGTTCCTAGCTTCCCCTCTCGGCCCAGGTGCCGGAAGAGTCGAACAATGGAAAGCGGGCATGATGGCCGAAGTTACCGAAAAGGCAGTCAAACTCCAGGTCGCGGCGGCGCGGCAGGAGGAAAGCGGCAATGGCTTTGCGCGGCTGCCGCGCTCGGCGCTGTCGGCGCTGGGGGTGACCGAGGGCGATGTAATCGAGATCGTCGGCAAGCGCGCCACGGTGGGGCGGGTCCAGGCCCCTTACCCTGAGGACGAGGGGCTGGAAGTGATCCGGCTCGACGGGCTGCAGCGTGCCAATGCCGAAGTTGGCTCGGGCGATCACGTCCAGGTCCGCAAGGTGGAAAGCAAGCCCGCGACGCGCGTGATCTTTGCGCCTGCGCAGCGTGAAATGCGGCTGCAAGGTCCCGGTCAGGCGCTCAAGCGCAATTTCTTCAGCCGCGCGCTGGTCGCGGGCGATATCGTTGCCACCACCGGCCAGCAGCAGGTCCGCGACATGCCGCCCGAAGTGGCGCGGATGTTCAACGCCCCGGCTTTTTCGCTGACCCAGATCCGCCTGACCGTGGTGGCGACCGTGCCCAAGGGCGTGGTCCACATCGACGACGATACCGAAGTCGAACTGCGCGAAGAGTTCGAGGAAGCTCACGCCGCGCGCGGCGAGGTCAACTATGACGACGTCGGCGGGATGGGCGATACGATCCGCCAGCTGCGCGAAATGGTCGAGCTGCCGCTGCGCTATCCCGAACTGTTCACCCGGCTCGGCGTCGATCCGCCCAAGGGGGTGCTGCTGCACGGGCCGCCGGGCACCGGCAAGACCCGGCTGGCGCGCGCGGTGGCCAATGAAAGCGAAGCGAGCTTCTTCACCATCAACGGGCCAGAGATCATGGGCAGCGCCTATGGCGAAAGCGAGCGCCGCCTGCGCGAAGTGTTCGAGGAAGCCGCCAAGGCTGCGCCTTCGATCGTCTTCATCGACGAGATCGATTCGATCGCGCCCAAGCGTTCGGGCACGCCCGGCGAGGCCGAAAAGCGGCTGGTTGCTCAGCTGCTGACCTTGATGGACGGGCTCCACACCAGCTCGAACATCGTGGTGATCGCCGCAACCAACCGCCCCGATGCAATCGACGAAGCGCTGCGCCGCCCCGGCCGGTTCGACCGCGAGATCGTGGTCGGCGTGCCTGATGAGAAGGGCCGCCGCGAGATCCTGGGGATCCACACCCGCGGCATGCCGCTCGCGCATGATATCGACCTCGATGAGTTGGCGCGCACCACCCACGGTTTCGTCGGTGCCGATCTGGGTGCCTTGGCGCGCGAGGCGGCGATGGACGCGGTGCGGCGGATCATGCCGCAACTCGATCTGGAGGCGCAGACGATCCCGCCCGAAGTGCTCGAAAACCTGACCGTCACGCGCGAGGATTTCCTCAATGCTCTGAAACGCGTCCAGCCCTCGGCGATGCGCGAAGTGATGGTCCAGGTCCCCAATGTCGGCTGGGCCGATATCGGCGGGGCCGACGAGGCCCAGGAAAAGCTCAAGGAAGGGATCGAACTGCCGCTCAAGAACCCCGAGGCGTTCCGCCGCCTGGGGATCCGCCCGGCCAAGGGCTTCCTGCTCTATGGCCCGCCCGGCACTGGCAAGACGCTGCTGGCCAAAGCAGTTGCCAAGGAAAGCGAGGCCAACTTCATCTCGATCAAGTCGAGCGACTTGCTGTCCAAATGGTACGGCGAAAGCGAGCAGCAGATCAGCCGCTTGTTCGCCCGCGCCCGCCAGGTCGCACCCTGCGTGGTGTTCATCGACGAGATCGACAGCCTGGTCCCCGCGCGCGGCACCAGCGGCAACGAGCCGCAAGTCACGGCCCGTGTGGTCAACACGATCCTGGCTGAAATGGACGGGATGGAAGAGCTGTCATCGATCGTGGTGGTCGGCGCGACCAACCGCCCGACCCTGATCGACCCGGCCTTGCTGCGCCCGGGGCGGCTGGATGAGCTGGTCTATGTCGGCACCCCCGATGCGGCCGGGCGGGCGCATATCCTGTCGATCCACACCGCCAAGATGCCGCTCGCCAAGGATGTCGATCTGGCCGAGATTGCGAAGCATGCGGACCGCTTCACCGGCGCCGATCTCGAAGACCTGACCCGCCGCGCCGGGATGACCGCAATCCGCGAACGCGGCGCGAAGGCCAAGACCGTCACCGCCGCCGATTTCGCCGCCGCGCTCAAGGATTCGCGCGCCACGGTCACGCCCGAAATGGAGGCCGAATATGCCAAGATCAAAGGCGAGCTCAAGAAGCGGGCGGCGGAAGTGAACCTGACCCCGATCGGGTTCGTCGCGCCGGGGATGGTCAGCTCAACGCGGGACAAGAAGCATGGGTAATCCTCCCCCGGTGGGGGAGGAACTAGTGCGCCGCGCCCCAGCTTAGGCCGGTTCCGATCTCAACCCCCAGCGGCACGCTGAGCTTCACCGCTGGTTCCGCCGCGCCAGCCATCACGTTGCGGATCACTTCGCTGGCCGCCGCCACATCGCCTTCGGGCAGTTCGAACACCAGTTCGTCGTGGACCTGCAGCAGCATCCGCACATGGCCGAGGCCAGCGGCCTCCAGCGCGGGCATCATGCGGACCATCGCGCGTTTGATGATGTCGGCCGAAGTACCCTGGATCGGGGCGTTGATTGCGGCGCGTTCGCTGCCTTGACGCTCGGCCTGGTTGGGCGACGAAATGCGTGGGAACCAGCATTTGCGGCCCAGCAGGGTCTCGGAAAAGCCTTTGTCCCGCACAGACGCCAGCGTGTCGTGGATGTAGCGCTGGATGCCGGGGAAGCGCTGGAAATAGAGGTCGATGACCGCCTGGGCCTCGTCCGGGGTCACCCCCAGGCGGCCCGCCAGCCCCCAGCGGCTGATCCCATAGAGGATCGCGAAGTTGACCGTCTT
>JAGXTB010000015.1 GCA_018334165.1 Sphingomonadales bacterium
CGGACACGATTACCGGCGGCGCGGGCAATGACATCCTGCTCGGCGGCTACAATTCCTTTGGCGCGCCGCAGCCGGGTGATGGGGCGGATACGATCGACGGCGAGGACGGCAACGACCTGATCCGCGGCGGCGACGGCGACGACATCCTGCGCGGCGGCACGGGCGACGACAACCTGCGCGGCGATGCCGGCAACGACACCATGGACGGCGGCGACGGGTTCGACTTCATCTCCTACCGCTACGACGATCTGGTCGGCCCGGTCAGCATCGACATGACCGCTTTTACCGGCACCGGCAGCGTCAACGACGGACGCGGTGGCACCGATACGGTCTCCAACTTCGAGTTCCTCGGCCTGCTTGGCACTGCTGCGGCCGATACGCTGCTTGGCTCGACCGCGCTGCGCAACCAGATCTTCGGTGGCGACGGGAACGATATCATCGCCGGGGGCACGCAGGACGATAACCTCTACGGCGACGGCGGCGACGACACGATCACCGGCGGTGACGGCAACGACATGATCGGGGGCGGGCTGGGCGCTGATACCATCAACGGCGGGGCCGGGATCGACACGATCGACTATTCGGGCTCCAGCGCCGGGATTTCGATCAACCTCCAGAACGGCCGCGGCCGGCTGGGCGATGCCGAGGGTGACCGGCTGACCAGTATCGAAAACGCCATCGGCAGTGCGCTGGCTGACACGTTCGTCGGCAGCAACGGTTCCAACAGGATCGACGGCGGCGATGGCAACGATTCGATCACCGGCGGGGGCGGTGCGGACGAGCTGCTCGGCGGGCTCGGATCGGACAGCTTCCTGTTCCGCAGCACGGCCGATTTCGGCAGCCTGGCGGGTTGGGACCGGGTGCTCGATTTCGATGCCGGCGGCAATGGCACCGGCGGGGTCGATCTGTTCGATTTCAGCGCAATCGATGCCAACACCCGCTCGGCGGGCCGCAACGATGCCTTCAACTTCATCGGTACGGGCGGCTTCACCGGCCGCGCCGGGGAGCTGCGGGTGGTCTATACCTCGGCCACCGAGGCGATCATCATGGGCGACGTCAACGGCGACGGGGTGGCCGATTTCAACCTCAACGTGACCTACACGGGAACGATCGACACGACCGACTTCATCCTGTGATCGGAGGAGGGCTGGCTGGCAATCGGCCGGCCCTCACCGCTTCGCGTCGGCCTTCAGCATATCCGCCGCCTTTTCCGCGATCATGATCGTCGGCGCATTGGTGTTGCCACTGACCACATTGGGCATGACCGAGGCGTCGATTACGCGCAGGCGCTCCACCCCGCGCAGCCGCAGGCGGGCATCGACCACGGCCATCGGGTCCTTGTCGGAGCCCATCTTGCAAGTGCCGACCGGGTGGTACTGGGTATCGGCGCGATTGCGGATATCCTCGATCATCGCCGCGGTGTCGCCCGCGTCGATCGCGTAGAGCATCTTGCCGCGGATGGGATCGAAGGGCGCGCTTTCCATCAGACTTTGCTGCAATTGCCCGCCTTTGAGCAGCACCGCCAAATCGCGCTCGTCGGACAGGAACTTTGGATCGATCACCGGCGCATCGCGCGGATCGCGGCTGCTGAGCCCCACGGTGCCGCGGCTGTGGGGGCGCAGCAGATCAACGTGGCTCGATAGCCCCGTGCCCAGATGCATCTTGCGGGCATGGTCATCGACGATTGACAGGACCATCAGCAGCTGGAGGTCGGGCGCGGGGACATCCGGCGCGCTTTTGACGAAAGCACCCGAGCAGACGAACGGACTGGTGAGCAGGCCGGTGCGCTTGCTGCGCCATTCGAAGATACCCTTGAGGAAGGCCAGGCCCGCCTTGGGCGAAAGCCCGAAGACGTCGCTGCGGTCCTTGATCCGCCAGCTCTGGACGTAGTCGATATGGTCCTGCAGGTTCTTGCCCACGCCGGGCAAGTGGCATGTGCTTTCGATCCCCAGCGTCTTCAGCTCATCCGCATCACCAATGCCCGAAAGCATCAGCAATTGCGGCGATCCGAAGGCCCCGCCTGAGATCAGTACCTCACGCCGGGCCTTGGCCAGCCGCAGCACGCCGTCCCGTTCGTATTCGATCCCGCTGGCCGCGCCGTTCTCGATCACGATCCGGCTGGACAGCGCGTGGGTCACGACCTTGAGGTTGGGGCGGCCCAGGTTGGGCGTCAGATAGCCCTTGGCCGCGCTGCAGCGTTCACCGTCCTTTTGTGTCGCCTGATAATGGAAGGTGCCTTCCTGCTCCTCGCCGTTGTAATCGGGGTTGCGGCGGATCTGGCGCTGTTCGGCGGCTTCGATGAACAGTTCGGCCAAGGGGCTTTGGTGGTTGGGGTAAGTGACGTTGAGCGGGCCGCCCTGGCCGTGCCATTCGTTGTCGAACTGCTCGTTGTTCTCGGCCTTCTTGAAATAGGGCAGGCAGTCCTTGAAGGCCCAGCCCTTGTTGCCCAGCCGCGCCCACTCGTCATAGTCCCAGCGGTTGCCGCGGACATAGAGCATCGCGTTGATCGAGCCCGATCCGCCCAAAACCTTGCCCCGCGGCTGATAGCCCTTGCGGCCGTTGAGGCCCGGCTGGGGGACGGTTTCATAGGCGTAATTGTTGAGCTTGGTCGGCATCATCGCCACCGCGCCGACCGGGGCCTGGACCACTGCGCTCTGGTCCGAACCGCCAGCCTCCAGCAGGCAGACAGTAACCGCCGGGTCCTCGGTCAGGCGACCGGCCAGGACACAACCGGCCGATCCGCCGCCAACGATCACATAGTCGAACTCTTCTGCCTGCATGGCATCCTCCCGTTTGCCCGATTGTGCGGCAAACGGGGCGGAGGGGCAAGGGTTTGAACTCGGTCTGTGCATCGCTCCTGCACCAAATCGCGATTGGGTAAATACGCGGCGGCAAGGTAGCCTGCCGGGAAATCGAACGAGTCGAGGGGACCTGTCATGAGCGAAGAGATCAAACCGCGCCGCGAATGGTCGCCCGGGGTCCGCCTGTTGTTGGTCGCACTGATCGGCCTCGTGCTCGTTGTGCCGCTGATGATGGTCTACGCGCTGGTTTACGACCGGCAGAACCAGGCCCAGACTGCGCAGAGCGAGATCAATGCCGGCTGGGGCGGGGCGCAAGTCGTTTCCGGACCGGTCATCGTGGTCCCGTTTCGCACCACCCAGACCCAGAACGAGGAAGTGAACGGTAAGACCACCAGCCGCGTGGTTGAGGTTGAAAAGCTGCTCTACATCTCGCCGGTCAGCAATGCGGTGACGACCGAAATCCTGCCACAGGAACGCACCAAGTCGATCTACCGCTCGGTGCTGTTCGAAGCCAAAGTGGGCGGCAAGGCGGTGTTTGCGCTGCCTGAGGACCTGTCGCGCTTTGGCGTGACGCGCGAACGGCTGATGTGGGACCGGGCCGAGCTGCGGCTGGGCGCATCGGACGCGCGCGGGTTGACCGCCGGGGCCAACCTCTCGATGGATGGCAAGGCACTGGCCGCCCAGCCGGGCAAGGGTCCGGCCTCAAGCGGCGGCGAGGGCTTCTTCGCCTTCCTGCCGTGGGACGGGGCGGGCAAAGTGACCATCGACTATGCTTTCGGACTGCGCGGCAGCCGCTTGCTCAGCCTGGTTCCGCGCGGCGGGCGCACCCAGTGGACAGTCAAGTCGCCGTGGGCCAGTCCAAGCTTTTCCGGCGCCTTCCTGCCTGATCAGCGCGATGTGAAGGACAGCGGCTTCACCGCCAACTACACCATCGACAAGCTGGCCCTGGGCATGGCCCCGGTGGCGATGGAGGATCCGGGCTTTCCGGACATCGACTACGGCGTCGATGGCGAGCGGGTGACATCGTACAAGAGCGAAGTCGCTGTCGAAGCGCTTTCTGCGCCTTCTGCCTCTGGCGCTGCTGCGGGCGGGGCCGACGAAGTGATCGGCGGCCCGGCCCGCGCGGTAACCGTCGGGCTGGTCGAGCCGGTCAACCTCTATTCCAAGGTCGACCGCGCGGTGAAGTATGGCTTCCTGTTCATCGGCTTCACCTTCCTGGCCTATTTCCTGTTCGACGTGGTCGCAGGGGCGCGGGTCGCGGCGGCGGAGTATCTGTTGACCGGGGCCGGGCTGGTGCTGTTCTTCGTGTTGCTGCTGGCTTTCGCTGAAGTGACCGGCTTCACGCCGGCCTACTTGCTCGCCAGCGGTTCGATCATTGCGCTGCTCACGGCATACGGCGCGGCGGTGCTGAAAAGCTGGAAGCGGGCCAAGTTCATGGGCGCCTTGCTGGTCGGGCTCTATGCGCTGCTGTTCGTGCTGCTCAACCTTGAAGCCTGGTCGCTGCTGATCGGCTCGCTGCTGCTCTTCGCGGCGCTCGCCGGGGTGATGTATGCCACCAAGGACGTTGACTGGAGCACGGCGAAGAAGCGGGAAGAGTAACCTTCTCTTTCTCCCCTCCCCATCGGGGAGGGGTTGGGGGTGGGGGCTCGACGCTGGCGTGGAACCCCCATCCCAACCCTTCCCCAATGGGGAAGGGCTTTTTGGGCAAGGATTGGCACCGATACCACTCGTCGGACGCAATCGGCGTTTGGTCGAAGCGGCGGCTCCATAAATCCGGCGTTCATGTTTACGTTCGTAGTCGATTACACAAATAGTCGATGGAGAGCGACGATGGGGAGCGAGCGGGCCGAAGAGCCGACCGATCGGATCAGCGAGGCCGAGTATGCGGTGATGGAAGCGCTGTGGGCGCGCCACCCGCTGACGGCCAACGAAGTGGCCGATGCGGTCGCCCCGGCGCGCGGCTGGGGGCTGGCGACGGTCAAGACGTTGCTCTCGCGCCTGGCTGCCAAGCAGGTGATCTCAACTGAACCGCAAGGCAAACGCTTCCTCTATTCGCCGCTGGTTGCGCGCGAGGCCTACCTTGGCGGGGAAAGCCGCCGTCTGGTTGACCGGCTGTTCGGCGGCAGCGCCGCGGGGCTGTTCGCGCACCTGGCCGAAGCCGAAGCCTTGAGCGCAGCCGATCTCGATCAGATCGAAGCGCTGCTCAAGCAAATCCGCGAGGGAGAGGGGCAATGACCTGGCTGATCGATACTGCGCTTTATACCGGCGTGCTGATTGCTCTGGTGCTCGTTCTGCGCGGGCCGGTTGCCCGGCGCTTCGGCCCAGGGCTGGCCTATGCATTGTGGGTGCTGCCCTTGCTGCGGCTGATCCTGCCGCCGATCACGCTGCCCGGCGAACCAATGCCAGCAAACGAACCCCTTTCCGACCCTCTTTCCGGCGCAATGGTGGAGCTAGCCTCTGCCGCTGCGACGCCACCGGCCCCCGCCTGGATCGAACCTGCCCCGGTGATCCAGGCGGTGTGGCTGGCGGGAGCCTTGCTCTTTCTGGCCTGGCGGGTCTGGCTCTACCGCGAGATGCGCCGCACACTTCTGGCCGATGCCCGCCCGGTGGGGGAAGCCGGCAAGGTGCGACTGATCGAAACTCCGGCGGTCGCCGCGCCGGTGGCTTTCGGGATTTTCGACAAGGTCGTTGCGCTGCCGCTGGGCTTCATGAACCGCGCCGACCGCGCCGGGCGTGACCTCGCCATCGCGCACGAGCTGGAACATCACGCCGGGCATGACCTGGCCGCCAATCTGGCGATGCAGCCCCTGCTGGCGCTGCATTGGTGCAACCCGCTGGCCTGGCTGGGCTGGCGCGCGATGCGCCGCGATCAGGAAGCGGCTTGCGATGCCCGGGTGCTGGCCGGACGCGATTCTGCGACCCGCGCGGCCTATGCCGGGCTGATCGCCAGCTTTGCCCATTCCCCCCGCCTGGCCCTGGCCGCGCCGATGGCCTGCCCCATGGTTTCTGGCCGAGTGCTGGGCGACAAAAGCATAATCCACCGTTTGAGGAGCCTGACCATGACTGAACCAACTTCGCAAAACCGCCTGATCGGCCGCCTGCTGCTGGGTGCCGCCGCGCTGGCGCTGCCGCTGACTGCCTCGATTACTTATGCAGCGCAGGATGCGCCCACGCCGCCCGCCGCCCCCGAAGCACCGGCTGCTCCCGAAGCGCCGGTGGTCAAGAAGACCACCAAGGTCGTGATCATCGACAACCCGGCGGGCAGCACGATTGACGACAAGAACCTGCACACCAAGGTGATCGAGAAGGATGGCAAGACCATCATGCTCAAGACCACCAAGCCGCTGAGCGATGAGGAGGCCGAAAAGCACGTCGCCAAAGCGATGAGCTCGATGGCCGAGGCTGACAAGCTGGTCGGCAAGGACCACTCCAGCATGTCCTGGACCGGGAAAGACGAGCCGATGGTCCAAGTCGACGTCCTGGTCAAGCGTACCCCTGGCGATGGCAAGGATGGCGATGTCAAGACAACCGAGCGCCGCGAAGTCCGCACCTTTGTGATGCACGGTGACGGCAAGGACGCCGACATGGCCAAGCTGCACGGCGGCGCGATGGTCATGACTGGGTGCAGCGAAGGCAAGCCGATCGAAGCCCAGGCCGAAAGCAAGGTCAATGGCGAACGCAATACCTCGCGGGTGCTGATCTGCAGCAAGGGCGGCGACAAGGCCCAGGCACTCGCCGGGCTCAAGAAGGCCCGCGACAAGGTGGCCAACGACAGCAGCCTGTCAGCCGAGATCAAGGCTGAGGTGCTGAAGCAGCTTGATGCCGAGATTGCCAAGCTGAGCTGAGCTGAGCTAAAAGTTCCTCTCCGGATTTGCGAAGCACATCTGGGGAGGTGGCACCGCGAAGCGGTGACGGAGGGGCTTCAACGCCGGCGTCCCAAGCCCCTCCGTCTCGGCCTGAAGGCCGATCCACCTCCCCATTTGTCGCATTCGCGAAAGATGGGGAGGACCTATTTTACCGCCACCGCAGCCTGTCAGCACCAAGCTCGGCAACCGACTTCACCCCCATCAGCTTCATCCCGCGCTCGATCTCTTCGCGCAAGATCGTCAGCGCACGCTCCACGCCCTCCTGCCCGGCTGCAGCCAAGGCATAGAGATAGAGCCGCCCACCTGACGCCGCGGTGGCCCCGGCGCAGAGGCTCTTGAGCACATGGGTGCCGCGTCGCACCCCGCCATCGCAGATCACCTCGATCCGCCCGCCGACCGCCTCGATGATCTCTGGCAGCTGGTCGAACGACGCGCGGGCACCGTCGAGCTGGCGGCCGCCGTGGTTGGACAGCATGATCGCGTCGATCCCCATATCCGCGGCGCGGCGCGCATCGGCCAGGCTCATCACACCTTTGAGGCAGAAAGTCCCGCCCCAGTCGGCGCGGATCTGCTCGACCATTTTCCAGTCCATCGACTGATCGAGCATTTCGGAGAAGTACTTCTGGATCGAAACCGATTCCGCCGTGCCCTCGCGCACGTGGGTGTCGAGGTTGGGTAGCGCGAAGCGTTCCCGGAACAGGTAGTCCAGCGCCCAGCGCGGCTTGATCGCATAGGACAGCGCCGAAGAGGCAGTGAATTTTGGCGGCGAGGAAAAGCCCGAGCGCAGGCAGCGTTCACGCTTGCCGCCGACGATCGTGTCCACGGTCAATGCAATGGCATCGAACTTCGCCGTCTTGCAGCGTTCGATCATCGACTGGTTCAGCCCTTTGTCCTTGTGGACATAGAGCTGGAACATCTTGGGGCTCGCAATCAGTGCCCCGATCTCCTCGATGGAGACCGTGGCGAGACTAGAAATCCCGCACCACACCCCAAACTTCTCCGCCGCCCGCGCCACCGCGCGCTCGCCTTGCCAGTGGAACACGCGTTGCAAGGCAGTGGGGGAGAGGATCAGCGGCAGTGCGCTGGGCTTGCCCATGATGGTGCACGACATGTCGATCTGTTCGACCCCGGCCAGCACATCGGGGACCAGGTCAGCGCGGGTATAGGCCTCTGTGTTACGCGCCTTGGTCAGCTCGTCATCGGCGCCGCCGTCGATATAGTCGAACACCGGCCAGGGCAGGCGGGCCTTCGCCAGCTGCCGGAAGTCGTCGATATTGTGGCAGTCGGAAAGGCGCATCACTGCATGTAAACGTCGCAGACGCTGTCATCGCCGCTTTGCATGCCGCGCCGCAGGGCCTCGACGCGCTGGGCGCTGGAGCCGTGAGTGAAGCTGGCTTCGACCGGGCGGCGGCCGGCGTTTTTCATCAGCGTATCGTCACCAATCGAATGCGCGGCGGTCAGGCCTTCTTCCATGTCGCCCGGCTCGATCCGGTCCTTGTTGCGCGCGGCCCAGACCCCGGCATAGCAATCGGCCTGCAATTCCATCCGCACCTGCAGCTGGTTGGCACGGCGCGGGTTCTGCTGCTGGAGCGAGCGGATCTGGTCGGACAGGCCGGTGATCGTCTGGATATGGTGGCCATATTCGTGCGCGATCACGTAGGAGCGGGCAAAGTCACCCCCGGCGCCCAGCTTCTGGTCCATCTCGCGGTAGAAGTCGGTGTCGATGTAGATGCCGTTATCGCTCGGGCAATAGAACGGACCCATCGCACTCTGCGCGGTGCCGCAGCCCGACGAGCCGACTTGCGAGTAGAACCGCAATTTCGGTTGGCTGAACTGGATCCTGGCGGCAGCGAAGATCGGTTCCCAGGTCTGGTTGAGTGAGTAAAGCGTGTCGCAAGTGCCCTTGCGCAGCGGATCGGCCATGCACACTTCGGTTTCGCTCTTGCCGCCCTGGCTGGGAGCTTCCTGCTGCTCGCTGGGCGCGCTTCCGCCCATCTGGCCGAGCATCTGCGCCGGATCGACGCCGAACACCACCGCAGCGATCAGGACGATGACCAGCGTGCCGCAGCCAACCTGCCCGCCGCGCCCAGGCATCCGCATCCGCCCGCCGCTTTGATCGCCCACATCGATGGCATTGGGATCGAAATCATCGAGACGCATGGGTTAGCCTCCAACCGCACTGGACAAAGCGCCGTCCAGTGGCAATGGCCCAGCTATACCCATTTCTACCCAAGGTTGGAGTCGAGAATGTTCCTGTCCGGAAAGCGCGCATTGGTAACGGGTTCCACCTCGGGGATCGGTCTGGCGGTCGCCCGGGCGCTGCGGGCCGACGGGGCCGAAGTGGTGTTGTCGGGCTTTGGCGAGGCGGAGACGATCGCGGCACTCTGCGCCGAACTGAACGCAGTCCACGTCCCCGCCGACCTCTCGCAGCGCGCCGGGGTCGAAGCGCTGATGGCGGGCGCGGGGCCTATCGATATTCTGGTCAACAACGCCGGGGTCCAGCATGTTGCCCCGGTCGAGGAGTTCCCGGTCGACAAGTGGGACCTGATCATCGCGCTCAATCTGACTGCGGCTTTCGACGCTTGCCGGCTCGCGATCCCGCACATGAAGGCGGCCGGGTGGGGGCGGATCATCAACACCGCCAGCGCCCATGCCTTGACCGCTTCGCCTTACAAATCGGCCTATGTCGCGGCCAAGCACGGCCTTTCGGGCCTGACCAAGACCCTGGCGCTGGAACTGGCGACCCACAACATTACCGCCAACTGCATCTGCCCGGGCTATGTCTGGACGCCGCTGGTGGAGAACCAGATCCCCGATACCATGGCGGCGAGGGGTATGACCCGCGAGCAGGTGATCAACGATGTGATGCTGACCCGCCAGCCGACCCGCAAGTTTGTTCAGCCTTCCGACATCGGCGAGATGGCTGTGTTCCTGTGCCGTGACGCTGCCAACAACATTACCGGGACCAATATCTCGATGGATGGCGGCTGGACTGCCGAATAGTGTAGCTTTCCTGTCACCATTGGCAGGGATCTTTGCAATCAACATGCGGTATCTGCTTGCGGGCGGGGTTCCTTTCATGATTGACTTGCGTCGATGAAGCGTTTCGCCCGAGCGATGAGCTGTTTTGCGGTGCTGCTGCTGGCGGCAATGCTGACGCTTGCCCCGGCCGAGGCCGCTTCGCGCAAGGACAAGGCCGCAGCCGAACTCAAGGCCCAGCTGATGGCGCACATCGTCGAACTGGCCAGCGATGCCTATGGCGGACGCGAGCCGGGGACCGACGGGGAAAGCAAGACGCTGCGCTATCTTGGCAAGCAGCTGACCGATCTTGGGCTGGTTTCGGGGACCAACCTGCCCAGCCATCCGTGGTTTGCGCCGGTCACGCTTATTGGCCGCGAGCCCGATTCCAGCCGTGCGGTGTTCAGCCGCAAGGGCAAGCGGATCTTTGTGCTGCAGGATCAGGTGCTGGTGCTGACATCGGGCAAACGCGCGCTGGTGGAAAATGCGCCGGTGGTCTTCGTCGGCAATGGCAAGGTGATCCCGGCGCGGGCCGATTTGGCCGGGCGGGTCGCGCTGCTGCTTGATGGCGGACAGGACAATTCGGATCGGCAGAACGCGCTGCTGGCTGCAGGCGCCTCGGGCGTGCTGACCGTGCTCGATGGCGAACGGACGATCGAGCAGGTCGCCGCGCGCCGCAAGCGTCAGGGCTTCACCCTGGCTGGAACCGAGCCGGGCGGCGATCTTGAGGGCTTTCTGACCGGCCCGGCGCTGGGCAGCGCACTGGCCGGGACCAAGCACAGCCTGGCCAGCCTCCAGACCGCTGCTGCTGCTGCGGATTTCGCGCCAGTCCCCCTCGATCTGGCCGTTTCGCTAGAAGCGACCACGCGCGAAACCCGGATCCGCACCCACAACGTGATCGGCAAGCTGCCGGGCAAACGGCCTGAACTGGGCGCGGTGTTGCTGGTGGCGCACTGGGACCATTTCGGGACCTGCGCCGAGCCTCCGGCCGAAAACCTGATCTGCAACGGCGCGATTGACAATGCCAGCGGGGTGGCGGTGCTGATCGAAACCGCGCGGCGGCTCGCCAAGGGTTCGCAACTGGACCGCGATATCTATGTCCTGTTCACCACCGGCGAAGAGATGGGCCTGCTGGGCGCCCAGGCCTTCGCCGAAAACCCGCCGATCCCGCTGGGCCAGTTCGTTGCCGCCTTCAACATCGACAGCGTCGCCCTGGGCAAAGCCGGACAACCCTTCGCGATTGTCGGCAAAGGCATGACCGGCCTTGACCCCTATATCGCGCAGGTTGCCAAGCAGCAGAAAAAGAAGCTGGTCCAGGACGACAAGGCCAACGCCTGGGTGCGCCGCCAGGACGGCTGGGCGCTGCTCAAGCACGACGTCCCGGCAGTGATGGCCTCCAGCGCGTGGGGAGACATGGCCGTGGTCGAACGCTTCATGGACACCGATTATCACCGCCCGACCGACGTGGTGAAGCCCGACCTGGAGCTGGGCGGGGCGGCAGATGATGTCGATTTCCTGGTCGCACTGACTCGTTGGTTTGGCGACGTCAAGAAAGTGCCGAAACGGCCCTAAGAGGCACTTTGAGCAAACAAATGCACTCTCAATCTCCGTTCGTGTCGAGCGAAGTCGAGACACCGTGCACATGTGTCTCGAC
>JAGXTB010000016.1 GCA_018334165.1 Sphingomonadales bacterium
TTGCGCAAACGCGACAGCGCCGCCATATGCGCCGCCGGGAGTCGGTCGGACGTTTGCGCCCGCCAACCTGGTCAGGTCCGGAAGGAAGCAGCCACAACGGGTTGCGGCGGGTCGGCCGGCTCCTTCGGAAGTGCTGTGGATTGCCCCATGCCGGGCTGCAAATCCCGGCCTTCTGCGCTTCCAGTGCTCACGACCTAAATGGTCGCTGCGCGCCGGTTCTCGAATTCCGGAATTTTCGCTCCGGCCTGAGCCAATCCACAGCACTTCCGGCTTAAACCCCTTCGACTTTCGCAGCGTCAGCGCCTAACCTGCGCTGCAATGTCCGATTCCCCCGAACCTTACGGCGACGAACCCGAAGACGAAGCGCCTTCCGCGGCTGAGCTGGAGGCTGCGGGGCAGGAATCGATGTTTGGCGCGCCCGCTGCTCCGGCACCCGCGCCTGCTCCGGCGGCGAGCGCGGCCCCGGCGCAGCCTTACCGCGTGCTGGCCCGCAAGTACCGTTCGCAGACCTTTGCCGAGTTGCTGGGGCAGGACGCGATGGTCCAGACGCTGGCCAATGCGATCAAGCGTGACCGGCTGGCCCATGCCTTCCTGATGACCGGGATCCGCGGGGTGGGGAAGACCTCTACCGCGCGGCTGATCGCCAAGGCATTGAACTGCATCGGCCCCGATGGCCAGGGCGGGCCGACAATTGATCCGTGCGGTCAGTGCGAGCCTTGCGTCGCGATCGCCGAAGGGCGGCACATCGACGTGATCGAAATGGACGCCGCCAGCCACACGGGCGTCGACGACGTGCGTGAGATTATCGAGGCGGTGCGCTACTCCGCAGTCTCGGCGCGCTACAAGATTTACATCATCGACGAAGTTCACATGCTGTCGCGCAACGCCTTCAACGCGCTGCTCAAGACGCTGGAAGAACCGCCGCCGCATGTGAAATTCCTGTTCGCGACGACCGAGGTGGAAAAGCTGCCGGTCACCGTGCTCAGCCGCTGCCAGCGGTTCGACTTGCGCCGGATCCCGGCCCCGCTGCTGGCCGAGCATTTCGCCAATATCTGCGCCAAGGAAGGCGTCGAGGCCGAGGATGAGGCGCTGGCGATGATCGCCGCCGCGGCCGAAGGATCGGTCCGCGATGGCCTGTCGATCCTCGATCAGGCGATTGCCCATGCCGACCTTGGCGGCGATGGCCGGATTTCGGCCGAGCAGGTCCGCGATATGCTGGGTCTGGCTGACAAGAGCGCGCAGCGCCGCCTGTTCGCGGCGCTGCTGGGCGGCGACGGGGCGGGGCTGCTTGAACTGGTCGATCAGCAATTCACCTTTGGGGTTGAGCCCTTGGCGCTGCTGCGCTCGGCGCTGGAGCTGACCCACCGGGTCACCGTCGCACAGCTGGGCAAAGGCGCGCCCGACGCAGTTTCCGCCGAAGAACGCGCCGCGATTGAGGAGTGGGCGGGATCGCTCTCCGCCGGGCAATTGCACCGGCTGTGGCAATTGCTGCTCAAGGGCTTCGAGGAAGTACGCAGCGCGCCCGATCCGCTGATCGCCGCCAAGATGGCGCTGCTGCGGGTCCAGCATGCCAGCGACTTGCCCGATCCTGGTACGCTGGCGAAGAAGCTGGAGGAAATGGCCGCCAGCGGGGCGATTTCCGCGCCCTCGACCGATGCGGCAGCACCTGCGCCAGCGGCTCCGGTGGGTGCGTCGGACTGGGCTGCACTGGTCAAGCAGGTTGAACAATCGGGACAGTTGCGGCTGGCTCAGGTGATGCATGACTGGGTGCGCGTAGCCGAGTTCAAGCCGGGCGAACTGACCTATGCGCTGGTCCCCGACTATCCCGGCGATCCCAGCGCCGAGCTGCGCGACGCGCTGCTGCGGGCGACCGGCGAGCGCTGGCAAGTCAGCCGGATCGAAGGCGATGCTCAGCCATCGCTAAGCGAAATCGAAGAAGCCAAACGCGAAGCCGCCCGAGCGCAGACTTTGGCCGACCCGATGGTCGAGGCCGCCTTCGCTGCCTTCCCCAAGGCCGAACTGATCGAAGAGAGCCCCGACGCGCGCGTCGCGGGGGGCAACAAATGGAGAGCCTGACGTGAAGTCGATGGAAGAGATGCTCAAGGCCGCGCAGCAAGCCGCCGAGACCATCCAGAAGCAGATGACCGAGATGCAGGGCAAGCTCGACACGATCGAGGTTGAGGGCGTGGCCGGCGGCGGGCTGGTCAAGGTCCGCTGCAGCGCCAAAGGCCGGGTGCTGGGCATCGCCATCGACGACAGCCTGATGCAGCCGAGCGAAAAGGGCATCCTCGAAGACCTGATCGCCGCCGCCTTCAACGACGCCCGGGCCAAGGCCGATGCGATTTCCGGCGATGAAATGGGCAAGATGCAGTCCGGCATGGGCCTGCCGCCGGGGTTCAAGCTGCCGGGGATGTGACAGCAGAGTTCCTCCCCATTTTTGGCGAAGGCCACAAATGGGGAGGTGGCATTTGCGCAGCAAATGACGGAGGGGTTTCGACCCTCTCGCCATTACCCCTCCGTCTCGTCCTGCGGACGATCCACCTCCCCAAATGCGCTGCGCGAATTTGGGAAGGAACTTAGGTCAGGCGTTACCGCGCCCGTTCGATCACAACCCCGCCCTTGATCACCCCGTCCACGCTTTCCAGCTCGCGGACATTGGCCAGCGGGTCGCCGTCCACCGCCACGAAGTCGGCAAAGCGTCCGACCGCAATGGTCCCGACATTGCCTTCCCAGCCTAGCGCCTGCGCCGCATTCAGGGTTGCGGCGCGGATCGCGTCGAGGGGCGACATCCCGTAAGTCACCATCGTATTGAACTGCCGCCCGGCCAGTCCGTGCGGCATCACGCCGGCATCCGACCCGAACACCATCCGCACCCCGCCCTGGAACGCCTTGCGAAAGTTGTCGCGCTGGATTTGGGCGACTTCGCGGTCCTTGCGCAGGTTGTCTTCCAGCACGCCGTTCTTCTTGCCCTCGGCCTGGGTGTAATCGGTGTTGTAGATGTCCATCGAGAACCAGACCGGCTTCTTGCGAGCGACGGCGAGTTTGATTCCCTCGTCATCAACCAGACTGGCATGCTCAATCGTGTCGATCCCGGCGCGGATCGCGGCCTTGATTCCTGCGGCTCCGTGGGCGTGGGCCGCGACCCGCAGTCCCCACATATCCGCCTCGTCAACAATCGCCTTGAGATCGGCCTCGGCCAGCTGCTGCTGACCTGGCTCGGTATTCCGGCTGAAGACGCCGCCGGTGGCGCAGACCTTGATCACTTCCGAGCCGAACTTGCGCTGACGGCGAACCTGGTGGCGCAGTTCGTCGGGAGTGTCGCCGATGCCTTCTTCCTTCTTGGCCCGCTCCAGCGACGGCGGCAGGAAAGTCGAATCGCAGTGTCCGCCGGTCGCACCAAGGGCATAACCGCCTGGCACAATCCGCGGTCCAATGACGTAACCGGCCGAGATAGCCTGCTTTAACCCGACGTCGTTGCGATTGCCGCTGCCAACATTGCGGACCGTGGTGAACCCGGCATCCAGCATTGCCCGGGCGTTGCCACCGGCAGTCATGGCCCAGAAGCTGTCGGTGAACTCCAGCCCGCGATAGCCGCCGATGTCAGCTGGGCTATCGAGGTGGACGTGCATGTCGATCAGCCCGGGCAGCAAGGTCTTGCCGCTCATGTCGATGTGCTTGACGTTTGAGCCCCAGCGCACCGTGCGGGCATCGGCGATGCTGGTGATCCGCCCATTGGCATCGACGAAGATCGCCGGATATTCGATGTACTTGCCGCTGACCACGTCAAGATAGCGCGCGGCAGTGATGACCGTCTGCTGCGGCGCCGCGGGGCTCTGCGAAAGGGCGGGAATGGCCAGCGCCAGTACGCCGGCGGCCAGAGCAATCTTGAACCTGCGCATCGAACCCGAATCCCCTCTGCCAAAGAATATGGCACCATCCTGCGGTCATGCGCGCCGCTTGGCAACTGGCGCGCATTCCACAGCAACGGGCAAGGGGGGCATTGCACCGCCGCAGTGCCGCCCCCATATCCGGGATCAAAGGCGGGATTCACCTGCGCAGAAACGGATTTGCAATGAAACTTTTTCCCCTGCTGCCCTTGCGCGACATCGTCGTGTTTCCGGGCATGGTCGTGCCGCTGTTCGTCGGGCGCGAGAAATCGGTCGCCGCGCTCGAAGCGGCGATGACCACCGAAGGCGCCAAGGACATCTTCCTGCTCGCCCAGCTCGATCCGGGCTGCGACGATCCGGTTGAGGATGACCTTTACGATATCGGCGTGATCGCCACCGTGCTGCAGCTGCTCAAGCTGCCCGATGGCACCGTGCGCGTGTTGGTCGAGGCGCGCCAGCGGGCCAGCATGGAAACGCTGCGGCTTGAACAGGGCAGCGCGGGCGAAATGGTCGTGGCCCAGGTCGAGCCGATGGAGCCGGTCAGCGTATCGGGCAGCGAAGTCTCGGCGATGATGCGCCAGGTGGTTGAGACCTTTGAGGAATACGCCAAGCTCAACAAAAAGCTGCCCGCCGAAGCCGGTGAGAACCTGGCCGAGATCACCGAAGCGGCGCTGCTGTCAGACGCGGTGGCGGCGCATGTCCAGGCGAAGGTGGCTGACAAGCAGGCACTGCTGAGCGAGGCTGATCCCTTGAAGCGGCTGGAAATGGTTCACTCGTTCATGGACGGTGAGCTGGGCGTGCTGCAGGTCGAACGCCGAATCCGCGGGCGCGTGAAGCGCCAGATGGAAAAGACCCAGCGCGAATATTACCTCAACGAGCAATTGAAGGCGATCCAGAACGAACTGGGCGGCGGCGACGATGGCGAGGCCAACGAGGTTCAGGAACTGCAAGACAAGATCGACAAGCTCAAGCTGTCGAAGGAAGCCCGCGCCAAGGCCAATGCCGAGCTCAAGAAGCTCAAGACCATGCAGCCGATGAGCGCCGAAGCCACCGTGATCCGCAACTACCTGGACATCTTGCTGGGGCTGCCGTGGGGCAAGAAGAGCAAGCTCAAGAAGGATATCGCCGCGGCGCAGGCCGTGCTCGATGACGATCACTATGCGCTCGACAAGGTCAAGGACCGGATTGTCGAATACCTGGCCGTGCAGGCGCGCACCAACAAGCTCAAGGGCCCGATCCTGTGCCTGGTCGGCCCGCCGGGGGTGGGCAAGACTTCGCTCGGCAAGTCGATCGCCAAGGCCACGGGCCGCGAATTCATCCGCCAATCGCTGGGCGGGGTACGCGATGAGGCCGAGATTCGCGGCCACCGCCGCACTTATATCGGCTCGCTGCCGGGCAAGGTCATTTCCAACCTCAAGAAGGCCGGGACCAGCAATCCGCTGTTCCTGCTGGATGAGATCGACAAGCTGGGCCAGGACTTCCGCGGCGATCCGGCTTCGGCGCTGCTCGAAGTGCTCGATCCCGAACAGAACGCCAAGTTCCAGGACCACTATCTGGAGCTCGATTACGACCTGTCGGACGTGATGTTCGTCTGCACCGCCAACAGCCTCAACCTGCCGCAGCCGCTGCTCGACCGGATGGAGATCATCCGGCTGGAAGGCTATACCGAGGACGAAAAGGTCGAGATCGCAACGCGGCACCTGATCGAAAAGCAGGTCAAGGCGCATGGTCTCAAGAAGGGTGAGTTCACCCTGGAAACCGAAGCGCTGCGTTCGCTGATCCAGCACTATACCCGCGAGGCCGGGGTCCGCACGCTGGAGCGCGAGATTGCCCGGCTGTGCCGCAAGTCCTTGCGCCAGATCCTGGAAGGCAAGGCCAAGGCGGTCACGATCACGCCCGAAAACCTGGGTGACTTTGCCGGGGTGCGCAAGTTCAAGCACGGCATGGGCGAAGAAGAGAACCAGGTTGGCGCGGTGACGGGCCTGGCCTGGACCTCGGTTGGCGGCGAACTGCTGACGATCGAAAGCGTGACGGTGCCCGGCAAGGGTGCGGTCAAGACCACTGGCAAGCTGGGCGAGGTGATGAACGAATCAGTCCAGGCCGCTTTCAGCTTCGTGCGCGCCCGTTCGCCTGCCTACGGGATCAAGCCCAGCCTGATCGCGCGCAAGGATATCCACATCCACTTGCCCGAAGGTGCGGTACCCAAGGATGGGCCGAGTGCGGGCATCGGCATGGTCACCTCGATCGTCTCGACACTGACCGGGATCGCGGTGCGCAAGGACGTGGCGATGACCGGCGAGGTCACGCTGCGCGGGCGTGTGCTGGCGATCGGCGGCCTCAAGGAAAAGCTGCTGGCGGCGCTGCGCGGCGGCATCAAGCTAGTGCTGATCCCCGAGGACAACCGCAAGGATCTCGCCGAAATTCCGCAGAACGTCATCGAAGGGCTGGAAATCATTCCGGTTTCCCATGTCGATGAAGTGCTGGCCCAGGCCCTGGTCGAACCTCTGGAAGCGATCGAGTGGAGCGAGGCCGATGATCTTGCCAGCCAGCCCGGTGCGGCTGGAGCGGGTGGGGCCGGATCAGCAGCTACCGCGCACTGATTTCAGTGCCGTCAGGGCGAATCGTCGGCGCATTTAGGGCATGCTGCATTGCGGCATCTGCCTTGCTGCACTGCACTTACCGCCCGATCGCTTCAAACCGGCGGAAAAACGTGGATAATCTGCGATGAACCGCGCCTTTTGGCTTTGACAGCACCGGCAAAAGCCGCTCAATTCGCCGCCATCTGACGAGGCGAATCACAGTTTCAGACACCAAGTTTAACACCAAGAAAGGTAAGGGGGTTCCCACTATGAACAAGAACGACCTGATCGGCGCAGTCGCTGATGCAAGCGGCCTGACCAAGAGCGATGCCACCAAGGCTGTGGAAGGCGTTTTTGACGCCATCACCGGCGCGCTGAAGAGCGGCGACGAAGTCCGCCTCGTCGGCTTCGGCACCTTCTCGGTTGCCAAGCGCAAGGCCTCGACCGGCCGCAACCCGCGCACCGGCGAACCGATGAAGATCAAGGCTTCGTCGCAGCCCAAGTTCAAGGCCGGCAAGGGCCTCAAGGACGCCGTCAACTAAGACGCAGCAAGGTTCGGGCCGCACGCCTCGCGGCCCCGCCACCAAAGCGCCGCGCTTGCTTTCGGGCAGGCGCGGCGTTTTTGGTTTTGTGTGCCTTTCCTCCCCCTTGATGGGGGAGGGATACCGCAGCTTGTCGCTTTTGCGACTAGCGCAGGTTGGGCGGGGGTGACCTCGCCGTTTGGCGCTCTGCTTTGGGGCTAGGTCACCCCCATCCAACTTCGCCTAGGCTCCTGCGTCGCCAAGGCTCCGTATCCTTCCCCCATCAAGGGGGAAGAAGCACGAGCACACTAACTTCCTCCCTTCGCCACCGTCGGCTTGCTCGAAAAACTCACCACCTTCGAGAAGAACCATGACAGCGCCAGGGCAATCACAACCGCCAGCGCGGCGATCTGCCCGCTGTTGCTGCCAGCCAACTCCTTGGTCCAGACCAGCACGGTCAGGTGCACGCAGTAGAGCGGCAGCGAGTAATTGCCGAGCCATTCGAGCGGCTTCTTGAGGCTTTGCGGCGGGCGGCACATTGCGGTCAGCCACATCATCACCGGCAGGAACAGGATCACGAAGGAAAGGTCGCCCCAGACCTTGCCCAGCGGCAGGTAAGGCACCAAGGCGATCCCCGCCACTGGCAGCGCCAGCGCCAAGGGCCAGGGCAGCGAGGGCGTGCGCATTCCGGCTTTGTAAAGCCGCCCGATCCAGACCCCCAGGACATAGGCAAAGCCAACGCGGGGCAGGGCGTACCACCAGGTTTTCCAGGTCGGCGCATTGACCCCCATGGTATCGCTGCCGTGCAGCTGGACCGTGTAAATCAGCCACAGGCCCATCACGGCGGCAAGCAGGCCCATCGCCCAGGTCGGCACTTTCTTGAGGCCCAGCGCGTGAAGGAAGTTGGCGAGCAGTTCGTAGAACAGCGTCCATTGCGGCCCGTTAAAGCGATAGAACGGTCCGGTTCCGGTCAGCACCGGGATCATCGCCAGGTCCAGCGCCAGCCACCACAGCAGGGTCAGCGGATCGGCCATGCCGATATAGAAAGCCCTGACGACCGCCACCCCGGCGCCGACCGCAACCAATGGCCAGAGCCGCTCGAACCGCGCCCAGGTGAATTCCACCGCGCCGATCCCGCTCAGCAGCTTCTTCTCGGTCGAAACCGCCAGCACGAAGCCCGAAAGCAGGAAGAACAGATCGACGTAAAGGTAACCGCGTTGGAACGGCCCGCCGATCCCGTAAACAATGTCGAGGTGGTAGAACACGATCATGAAGGCGGCGACGCCGCGCAGACCGTCGAGCTGAAACATCCGCGGCGAATGCGCCGGCGTATCGCTGGTCATGCCCTAAAACCCCTCCCGTTTTGGCTCTTACAACAGGTTGCCGGGGCAAGATCAACAGCGTCCACTGGACGTTAAGCAAGGCGCAGCATATATGCCGCTTCGCATGAACCGTATTGTCCTTGCCATTCTTGCCCTTTTTGCGGGTCTCGCCACGCAGGTAACCCCTGCCGAGGCGCGGCTGTCCGGCAAGGTTGAGATCGGGACGACGCTGGGGCTGAACAGCTCGGCACGGGTCACCGCGGTTGCCGCTGCCGCCGCTTTCCGGCCGCAGCCGCGCCGCGAAGCGCAAGTGGCGCAGCCAGTCAGGACCTTGCATCCGCTGACCATTGTTGCCGCTCCTGCTGTCCAGTTGCGGATCGACCGCGCACGCGAATAGCGCCGAACTTCCCAAGCCTTCCAGTCAAGGCCGCGATCCCGCGCGAGGGCTTCGCATATCCATATCCATACCATTCATTCAGTTCGGGAATTTCCTATGATCGGCGCCATTGCCAAGCGCATTTTCGGTTCGTCCAACGACCGCTACGTTGTCAAGCTTCAGAAGATCGTCAACCAGATCAACGCCTACGAGCCGACGCTTGAGGCGCTGAGCGACGAGGAGCTGAAGGCCCAGACCGACAAGTTCCGCCGCCAGCTGGAAGAGGGCAAGACGCTCGACCAGATCCTGCCCGAGGCCTTCGCCACGGTGCGCGAAGCATCCAAGCGCACGCTCGGCATGCGCCACTTCGATGTGCAGATGATCGGGGGGATCGTGCTCCACCGAGGAGAGATTGCCGAAATGCGCACCGGCGAGGGCAAGACCCTGGTCGCGACGCTGGCGGTCTATCTGAACGCGATCGAGGGCAAGGGCGTCCATGTCGTCACGGTCAACGATTACCTCGCCCGCCGCGACGCCGAATGGATGGGCCAGATCTACAAGTTCCTGGGGCTGAGCGTGGGCGTGATCGTGCCCGACCTGTCGGAATACGAACGCCGCGAGGCCTACAATTCCGACATCACCTATGCCACCAACAACGAGCTGGGCTTCGATTACCTGCGCGACAACATGAAGCACGAGCGTGAGCAAATGGTCCACCGCCCATTCAACCATGCGATTGTCGATGAAGTCGATTCGATCCTGATCGACGAAGCGCGCACTCCGCTGATCATTTCCGGCCCGACTGACGACAAGAGCAATCAGTACCTGGCGGTCGATGCAATCGTGAAGCAGCTCACTCCCGATCTCTACGAGATGGATGAGAAGACCAAGAACATCACGCTCACCGAAGACGGGGTCGAATGGGCCGAGCGGGCGCTGGAGGATGCCGGGCTGCTGGTCGGCTCGAACCTCTATGACGTCGAGAACACCCAGATCGTCCACCACCTCGACCAGAGCCTCAAGGCGGTGGTGATGTTCAAGCGCGACATCGACTATGTGGTCGAAGAGGGCAAGGTAATCATCATCGACGAGTTCACCGGCCGCAAGATGAGCGGGCGGCGCTGGTCGAACGGCCTGCACCAGGCAGTCGAGGCCAAGGAAGGCGTGACGATCGAGCCTGAAAACCAGACCATGGCTTCGATCACTTTCCAGAACTATTTCCGGATGTATCCGAAGCTTTCCGGCATGACCGGCACCGCGGCGACCGAAGCGGCCGAATTCTTCGACATCTACAAGATGAACGTGGTGACCATCCCCACCAACGTGCCGGTGCTGCGCGACGATCAGGAGGATGAGTTCTACAAGAACACCACCGACAAGTTCGCCGCGATCGCCAAGCTGATCAAGGAAAAGAGCGAGGCCGGGCAGCCGGTGCTGGTCGGCACGGTCTCGATCGAAAAGAGCGAATTGCTCAGCGAATTCCTGACCAAGGAAGGGGTCAAGCACAACGTGCTCAACGCCCGCTTCCACGAAATGGAAGCGCACATTGTGGCGCAGGCCGGGCAGATGGGTGCGGTCACCGTTGCCACCAACATGGCGGGGCGCGGCACCGACATCAAGCTGGGCGGTAACGTCGAATTCCGGATTGAGGACGAGCTCAAGGACGTTCCGGAAGGCAAGGAACGCGACAAGGCGATCGAAAAGATCAAGGCGGAAGTCGAAGAGCAGCGCCAGCTGGTGCTGGCCACCGGCGGGCTCTGCGTGATCGGCACCGAACGCCACGAAAGCCGCCGGATCGACAACCAGCTGCGCGGCCGTTCGGGCCGTCAGGGCGATCCGGGCATGTCGAAGTTCTACCTCTGCCTTGAGGACGACTTGCTGCGCATCTTCGGGCCCGACACATTGTTCTCCAAGATGATGAATTCAAACCTGGCCGACGGCGAATCGATCGGTTCGCGCTGGCTGTCAAAGGCGATCGAGACCGCCCAGAAGAAGGTCGAGGCGCGCAACTACGACATCCGCAAGCAAGTGGTCGAATACGATGACGTGATGAACGACCAGCGCAAGGTGATCTATGAGCAGCGCGCCGACATCATGGACGCCGACGCACTCGACGATGTGGTCGAGGACATGCGCCACGACACCATCAACGCGCTGGTCGGCGATGCCTGTCCGCCGGGATCCTATCCCGAACAATGGAACCTTGAGGGCCTGCGTGAACAAGTGTTCGACGTGGTGGGGATCGACCTGCCGGTCACCGATTGGCAGGGCGAAGACGGGCTTGAGCCGCAGGATATCGAGCAGCGCATCGTCGAGGCCGCCGATGCCAAGATGGCCGCCAAGATGGGCGAGGACGGGGCGATCTGGCGCCAGGTCGAAAAGCAAATCCTGCTCGACCGGCTGGACCACCACTGGAAGGAGCATCTCGCCACGCTCGACGCGCTGCGCCAGGTGGTGTTCCTGCGTGCCTATGCCCAGAAGCAGCCGATCAACGAATACAAGCGCGAGGCCTTTGGCCTGTTCGAAAAGATGCTCGAGGCGATCAGGCTCGACGTCACGCGGATCCTGATGAACAGCGAGATCAGGATGCCCGAGCAGGTTGAATTGCCCGATCTGCCCGAATTCCTGACCAGCCATATCGATCCGTTCACCGGCGAAAACGACGCCTCTGCGCGCACGCCGGGATCTGAAGCGATGATGGGCGCGCTGGGCGCTGGTCTGGCCGCACTGCCGGGCGGGACCGTTGATCCCTATGCCGACATGGGCCTGTCGCGGAATGCCCAATGCCCGTGCGGTTCGGGGCAGAAGTACAAGCACTGCCATGGGGCTGCCGGGTAATGTGGCTTGCCCCCGCCTTCTTCGCCACCGCGCTGCTCTATGCATCGGTGGGGTTTGGCGGGGGATCGACCTACAGCGCGCTGCTCAGCCTGGCTGGGTTCAGCTTTATCCTGCTGCCGATTGTCAGCCTGTGCTGCAATGTGGTGGTGGTTACCGGCAACAGCATCCGCTTTGCCCGCGCAGGCGTAACGCCGTGGCGGCGGGCCTTGCTGCTCTCGCTGATCGCCGCCCCGCTGGCCTATCTGGGCGGGCTCACCAGGATCAGCGAAGCAACCTTCCTGATCCTGCTGGCGATCAGCCTGATCGGGGCAGGGCTGGCCCTGCTGCTGCCGCGCCCTGAGGAGAAGGAAGGCGAAGCCAGCCGCGCCGCCCGCTGGATGCCGCTGGCGGCCGCGCCGCTGGGCTATCTGGCCGGGCTGACCGGGATCGGCGGCGGGATCTTCCTCGCGCCCTTGCTGCACTTCACCCGCTGGGCCGGGGCCCGGGCGATTGCGGCGACGACCAGCCTGTTCATCCTGATCAACTCGCTGGCCGGGCTCTATGGCCAGCTGAGCAAGAACGGCGCTGGCACATTCGGCCTGGCGCTGTCTGGCGCACTGCCATTGCTGGTGGCGGTGGTGCTGGGCGGACAGCTCGGCAGCTTGCTGGCGCTGCGCTTCTTGCCCGAACGCACGATCCGCTGGCTGACGGCCGCGCTGACGATCTGGGCTGGAAGCAAGTTGCTGTGGGATCAACTGGCCTAGCTTGTCCTAAACCCGTTCGCCCCGCGCGAAGTCGAGGGGTCGCGGCCGGACGCAGCCCCTCGA
>JAGXTB010000017.1 GCA_018334165.1 Sphingomonadales bacterium
CCGCCCCGCCGCGACCCCTCGACTTCGCTCGGGGCGAACGGTGTTAGGGGTATCTTACTTCGTCAGCACCGCCCCTGGGGCCCAGCCGGGCAGGCTGGCGAGCGTGCGGCCTTGCGGCAGCACCGCAAGTCGCCAACTGCTACCCCGGTTCAGGTATTTCTTCGCCAGCGCCTGCATCGCCTCGGGCGTGGTCACGGTGAAATCGTTCATCACCGTGCGAACCGTGCCGAAGCGCGCCGGATCGCTAGTCGCGCCTTCCATCAGGTACATGAAGAAGGCGCTGCTGGTGCCCGCGCGGCTGAGCTGCTGCTTGAGCGGCTCGGTGACCAGACCCAGCTCATCCGCGCTGACCGGCTTGGCCACCAGATCGGCGGCAATTGCGTCGGCAGCGGCGAAGAAGGCCGGAACCGTTTCGGGCTTTAGCTGCGCGATCACCATGATCTTGCCGCCGCCATCCAGATCGATCGGCCAGTCGTTGACCGCCTGGGGCGAATAGGACTGGCCCAGCGTCTCGCGCAGCTTGTTCAGCACCCGGTTCTGCAGGATCTGCGTGAGGATTTCCAGCTGGCGGCTTTCGCGGATATTGGCCGCGCCGCCACTGGTCGGCCAGGCGATGATCGCCGCAGCCTGGTCCTTGTCGCCGCTGTGATGCAGCACCACCGGATCAAGCGAGGCAGCCAACGTTTTGCCCGTAGCCGGGGCAGTCCCGGCTGGAAGCGCACCGCGCGCGGGCAAGGCACCGAATGTCTTGGCCAAGGCCGCAACCGCATCATCGCGCTTGAAATCGCCAAACAAGTGAATTTCGATCGGGCCTTGCTTCAGGATCGGTTCCCAGACCTGGCGGAAGCCCGCTGGCGTGGTGGCTTCGATGTCTTGCGGCGTGGGAGTGCGGAACACCGGGTCCTTGCCGCGTTCAAAGAAATTGAGATCGCGTTCGAGCACACCCTGCGGGCTGGCGGCATAGGACGCATAGGTCAGCTTGCTGGCCGACTGCGCCCGCAGCACCGGGTTGGGATCCCAGCGCGGATCGGCGAATTTGGCAGCGAACAGGTAAAGCTGATCCGACAGATCCGCCGCGCGGGTATTGGCGGCGAAGACAAAGGTAGAATCCTCGATCTTGAAATCGAAGCCCATCTTGCGCCCGGTCATGATCTTGTCGATCTCTTCCTGGCCCAGCTTGCCCTCGCCCGAACCGACCAGCGCCAGATCGCCCAGCGCGGCATAAGGCGCGGTCTGGGCGTTGAAGGCCCGCCAGCCCGCCCCGAAGCGAACGTTCAGCGTAACCCGCCCCGGCTCATCCTCGGTCGGCCAGAGCAGAACCTTGACCCCGTTGGCAAAATCGAGCTGTTCGATATCGAGCAGCCCGGTGTTCTTGACCGCCGCAGGCTGCTGCGGCGTGCCGATTGGCGGCAGGCCGGCAAAGTCGATCGGCTTGGCATCGAGCCGCGAATTGCCGTTCGCCACGATCGGCGCGGCCAGCGCAAGCTTGAGTGTTTGGGCGGTCGCTTCACCGGCCGCAGGCGTCACATAGACCGCGCGAGTCACCGTCCCGCGGAAGATCGCCCGGGTGTGGGCCAAAACTTTGGCCGGGGTGAACAGCGGGATCGACTGCCGGAAAATGCTCTGCACCGTTTCGGGCGAAGCGATCGTCTCGCGGATGTCCAGCGCGGTGACCATGTCGTCGGCGAGGCGCGCTCCGGGCTGCAAGCGGCGCTGCTCGACCGAGCTTTCAAAGGCGACCGCGAATTCCTTGACCTCACGGTCGATCTCGGCCTGGCTGGGCGGCCGCGCCATGGCATCGGCGATCACTGCGCGGGTATCCCCCAGCGCGGTCTTCCAGTCCGGCCCCAGCGGGGTGATCGAGACGAAAGTGGCATCGGCCGAGCGGCTGACCTTTTCCTTGTCGACTTGCGCCACCAGGAAGCTGCCCCCGGCGCGGGCGCGGGCCTCAAGCCGGCGGTTGATGATCGCCTGGGCCAGCGAATCGATCATGATCCCCTGATTGTAGACCACCGTATCGCGCACCGGCCGCCAGGGCCGCAGCACCGCATAGGTAATCTGGCGCGGCAGGCTGGGCTCGACAATCACGCTGACATCGCCGACCGGGGCCGGTCCCTTGCCGCCCCCCGGCACCATCGGATCGCCGAAGCGCGGTTCCGGCGTGCGCGGACCAGTGCCTTTCCAGCCACCAAACCAGGCCTTGATGCTGGCTTCCAGCTTGGCCGGATCGATATCGCCGACCGCCACGATCACGCAGTTTTCGGGCCGGTACCAGCGCTGGTGGAACGCCCGGACCGAAGCCTGGCTCGCTCCGGTCAGCGCCGCCTCGGTGCCGATCACCGGCCGCGAACCAAGCTTCTGCCCGGCGAATAGGGTCTTCTGAGTCTGCTCGAACACCCGCTCGGCGGTGCCACCACGCTCGCGCTTTTCAGCGAGCACGATCGGAACGTCGGTGCGGACATTGGCTTCGGACAGGCTGGGCGCGGTGACCATTCCCGAAATCAGCTTGAGCGCTTCATCCACCTTGCCGTCGTTTACATCAGGCAGATCAAGCTTGAAGGTCGTGCTGATCGGCCCGGTCAGCGCATTGGTATCGCTGCCGAAGGTCGCGCCCAGCCGCTGAAAGGTGGAAATCGCCTCGCCATCGCCGAGGTACTTCGACTGGCGGAATACCATGTGCTCAAGCAAGTGCGAATAGCCCATTTCGCTGGGCGCTTCGTAAAGCGAGCCAACGTCCATCCGCACCCGGATCGAGACCTGGCCCGGCGGGACCCGGTTCTTGCGCACGGCATAGCGCACCCCGTTGGGAAGTTCGCCAAAGATCCATTCCTTGTCGATCGGGATGTCGCTGCCGCGGTAGAGCCAGGGAACCGAAGTATTGGGCTTGGGCGCGGCGATCGTTGCGGCCGCCTGCCGGACCGGCGCGGTCGCCGCTTCAAGCGCCGGGGCAACCACCAGCGAAAGAACCGAAAGGACAAGGGCGGAAAAGCGCGAAGCGCGGGATCTGAGGTGCATAGGGGGCGGACTATAGGCAGCCGCTTTGTGACTGGCCAGTGAATAAGCCCGCTCAGGAAACCCGCGTCCAGATCTGCGATTTGCACAGCAGCCCGCCCAGGATGCAGCCGCTGATCTTGAGCTGGTTGGCACCCACCTGCTTGATCGTCGAATAGTAGCTGGCGTTGCGATCGGGCACGAAGACCTTGCCCTGCCACTTGTCCTTGCCGGTCTGGCGATAGTCGCGCAGCAGCTTGGTGCCGACCAGCGGCGGCGCGCCGGCCTTCTTGGCAATGGCCTGCACTTCGGGCGTAGCGGAAATCACCGTCCCGCACAGCAGCTGGCCGCACGGGCTGGTGACCACGGTGACGGTCCGCTTGGGATTGATCCAGGTGCCGTGAACCGCGGCGGGTTGGGCTGCGCCCGATCCATGCGTTGCGCCGGGCGTCAGGCCCAATGTCACAGCAAAGACCAGCACCGCGAAACCGGCTGCCCCCCCAAATTTCGTCATCCAGCCGACTCCCCTCTGCATGTCACGGTTTTGCAACGGATTTCGCCCCTGTGCAAGCAGGCCGGTGCGGACAGCCTCTTGCCCCGCTGCTCAGCCAACCCTACATGCCACGCCATGTACATAGAAACCGAATTGACGCCCAACCCGGCCACGCTGAAATTCCTGCCCGGCGAGCAGGTGATGGCCGCCGGGACCCGCGATTTCCGCGACGAGGAGGATGCCGCCGCATCGCCGCTGGCCGCCGCGCTGTTCGACCTGGGCGATGTCACCGGCGTGTTCTTTGGCCGTGATTTCGTTTCGGTCACTGCCGGGCCAGGAGTGGACTGGTCGGCGCTCAAGCCGCAAGTCGTGGCGATCCTGCTCGACCATTTCGTCACGGGCACCCCGCTGTTTAGCGGACCCGACGCCAGCGGGATCGCGGTTCCACCCGAAGATGCCGATTTCGGCGACGATCCAGCCCATGCCGAAATCATCGAGCAGATCAAGGAACTGATCGAAACCCGCGTCCGCCCGGCCGTGGCCAATGACGGCGGCGATATCGTCTATCGCGGTTTTCGCGAAGGGGTGGTCTACCTGACCATGCAAGGTGCCTGCGCGGGCTGTCCCAGCTCCACCGCGACGCTCAAGAACGGGATCGAGACGCTGCTCAAGCACTATGTTCCCGAAGTGAGCGAAGTGCGCGCCGCCTGAACTACTGCCCCAAATTCCGGAGTTACCCATGACCCAGCCGCTTGCCGATGCTGCGCTCGACCAGCTGTTCCGCACCGCCCGCACTTACAACGGCTATCTCGACAAGCCGGTCTCGACCGCGCAGCTCCACGCGATCTGGGACCTGATGAAAATGGGCCCGACCAGCGCGAACATGCTGCCCGCGCGGCTGATCTGGTGCGTCACTGACGAGGCCAAGGCCAAGCTTGCCCAGTTCTGCCTGCCCGCCAACGCCGAAAAGGTCCTCAAGGCCCCGGTAACGGTGATCATTGGTATGGACATCGACTATCACGAGAACCTGCCCTGGCTGTTCCCGCACGCCGATGCCAAGGCCTGGTTCGACGGCAATCTTCCGCTGCGCGAAGTTTCGGCGATGCGCAATTCGAGCATGCAGGGCGCTTATTTCATCCTCGCCGCGCGCGCGTTGGGGCTGGATACCGGGGCGATGTCGGGCTTCTCGAACGAGGCGGTCGATGCCGCGTTCTTTGCCGATACGCCTTCGGTGAAGTCGAATTTTATTGCGACCCTGGGCTATGGCGATCCCGCCAGCATCTTCGATCGCAGCCCGCGGCCCGATTTCGATACTTTCAATAAGCTGGCCTGACGCGCTACACCGCATCGCATGAAACTGCTGGCGATCGATTGCGCGACCGAGGCCTGCTCGGTCGCCCTGTTCGAACATGGCGCGCTGCTGCATGGCGATTACCGCGTGCTGGGGCGCGGCCATGCCGAACTGCTGGTACCAATGATCGCCGCGCTGCCGGGCAAGGGCCGGGCCAACCGGATCGCGGTCTCCTTGGGTCCAGGCAGCTTTACCGGCCTGCGCGTTGGCCTTGCCGCAGCGCGGGCTCTGGCCTTGGCCTGGCGGGCGGAGCTGGTCGGCTATCCCACCCTGGCGCTGGTCGCCGCGATGGCGCGCGCAGAATGCGGTGATCGCCCGGTCGATGTGGTGATGAACGGCGGGCACGGCGAATGGTTTGTGCAGCAGTTCGCGGCCGACGGCACGGCCCTTGCCCCGGCCCATTCGCTTGCCCCCGAAAGTGCCGCAAGCAAGCTAGGCAGCGCGCTCGTCGCAGGCAGCCGTGCCAGCGAGCTGGTCGCCCGGCGCGGGTCGGGCGAAGCGATCGAGCTCTGGCCCGATGCGCGTCAGGTCCTGCTCTTGCCCGAAGACGCTTTTCTGGCCGAACCCACCCTCAGCTATGGCCGGGCGCCCGACGCGCGGCTGCCCGGGGCGGCAGCTTGATCGCCCCGGCCGACGAGATCGACCAGATCATGGCGGTCATGGCGGCCGCTTTCGACCCTGCCTATGGCGAAGCCTGGACCCGGCGTCAGGTGGAAGATGCCTTGCTGACCGGCAATTGCCACTATGGCCTGGCAATGCATCAAGGCCAATGCGCGGGGTTTTACCTGACGCGCAGTGCATTCGATGAAGAAGAACTGCTGTTATTGGCCGTCAGTCCGAAATTCCGGAGCAAAGGTATCGGCCAGCACCTAATCGATCGCTTCAAGCACGAAGCCCGCGAGCGCGGTGCCGTGCGCCTGTTTTTAGAGATGCGGCGCGGAAATCCGGCCGAATCGCTGTACCTCAAGAACAATTTCGTGCCTGTTGGACTGCGACCGAATTACTATCGTACAAAGCAAGGCGAGCAGCTCGATGCGCTAACTTTTACATCTGAAATT
>JAGXTB010000018.1 GCA_018334165.1 Sphingomonadales bacterium
CCGGCCACCCATAGGGTAACCTAAAGTTGGGTGGCCGGGAGGGGGAGCGGGCCGGTGTTGCGCCTGTTTCAGCTTGCCTGAAACAGACTCTAGCCCCGCGCCAGCCGCCGGTCGAGCCAGACCACGCCTAGTCCGGTCAGCACAAAGCCCAGCGCGATTGCGGCCATGTTGAGCATGGCGGCGACATAGCCCAGCCGGTCGGCGTCCATGAAGAAATAGGGATAGGCGATCCCGCTGCCGGGGGTCTCCAGCCCGACCCGCAGGAAGATGTAGGCGGCATAGGCCAGCGGGAACAGTGCCCAGCGCAGCGGATCGCTCCAGGTGAAGCGACCCTTGGGCGCGAAAGCCAGCCACCACAGCGGGACCAGCACCGGCATCACGACATGGTGGATCCGGTCGCCCAGCCAGTCCCACATAGTGGCGTGGGTCAGCCCGCCCAGCAGCAGGTTGAAGACCACCCCGACCAGCACAATGCCCAGCATCGCCGCGCCCAGCCAGCGCGGGCTGACCCCCTCGCTGCCGCGCCAGGCGATGGCCGCGAAGACCAGCCCGACCAGCGTGTTGGTGATGATCGTGAAATAGCGCAGCAGCGCCCAGGCCCCGGCCAGCAGCCCGCCTTGTTCGGCACTGTTATTGATCAGTGGCGGGATCATCGCCAGCAGAGTTGCGGCGGAAAGCAAGGCTGCGGTCAGGCGGGCGGCGGGAGTGCTCATGCGCGCGTTACCGTTTGCGGACAAATTCTGCGCGCAGCACCAGGCCCTTGATGCCCGGGTACTTGCAGTCGATTTCCTGCGCATCGCCGGTCAGCCGGATCGAGGGGATTACGGTGCCTTGCTTGAGCGTCTGGCCCGCGCCCTTGACGGTCAGGTCCTTGATCAGCGTCACCGCATCGCCGTCGGCCAGCAGATTGCCCACCGCATCGCGCACTTCGACCGCGTTTTCGGCGGCGCGCTTGGCGGCGAGGTCCGAGGCCGGCAGCCATTCGCCGCTGTCCTCGTCATAGACATAGTCTTCGTCGTCGGCGGCCATTCACGGATTCCCTTCGCACCGGTCCATAGCGCCAAGGGGGTAAGGCGGTTGCCGAGCTTGGGCAAGGCTGCCAGTGTGGTCCCGTGGAAATCGATCGCAGAATTGTGCCGCTGGGGGCAAGTGAGCGGAGCCGCGCGGTCGCGACGCTGGCCGCGGCTTTTCAGCATGATCCGGCGCTGTCCTGGCTGATCCCCGATGCCCGGGCGCGTCCGGCCCGGCTCAAGGCGTTCATGGGAATCGTCTTCGATGAGCATCTGCGCTTCGGCAAGATCATGGGAACGCCCGGCTGCGAGGCGGTGACGCTGTGGCGCCCGCCGGGCTCAGTCCACCTCCACCAGCCGATCTGGCATCCCGGCGCCTTGCGCTATGTCCCGATCTTTCGCGGTCGCTTGCCGCAAGCGCTCGCCACCGATGCGGCAATCCGCCAGCACCTGCCGCAGGATGAGAGTTGGATGTACCTCAAATATGCCGGTGTCAGGCCGGATTGTCAGGGCAAGGGCCTGGGCGGGCTGGCAATCCGCGCAGGACTGGCTGAGGCGGCTGAGGCAGGCGTGCCTTCGGTGCTGGAAACCGCAACGCCTTCCAACGTCGGGCTTTACCAGAGCCTTGGCTATCAGGTTGCCGCTGAATGGACCGCCGGCCAGGGCAGCCCGCAATTCTGGACCATGCATCATCCCGGCCGCCGCGCGTGACCGGAGAGAACCGCCACGCCCTGCGCTTCGTAATGTTCACGATCCTGATCGACGCGATGGGCTTTGGCCTGATCATGCCGGTCTTGCCGCGATTGCTGATGCGGGTCGGCTCGCTCAGCCTTGACCAGGCGATTGGGGTCAGCACCTGGATGGGGCTGCTGATGGCGCTCGCGGCGTTTTTCTCGGCGCCGATCCTGGGCAATCTGTCGGACGCCTTCGGGCGGCGGCGGGTGCTGCTGATCGCGCTGGCGGGGATGGCGGCCCACTATGCCGTGCTGGCTTTTGCGGGCAGCATCGCGATGGTCGCGTTCGGACGCGTGCTGACCGGGGTCTTCGGCGGATCCTATGGCCCGGCGCAGGCCGCCGTGGCCGATATTACCGCGCCCGAAGACCGCGCGAAAAACTTCGGCATGGTTTCGGCCGCATTCGGGGTGGGGTTCATCGCTGGCCCGGCCTTGGGCGGGATGCTGACCCAGTTTGGTGACACCGCGCCGTTCTGGGTCGCGCTGGCGCTCGCGACAGCGAACTGCATCTACGGGCTGACGATGTTTCCCGAAACACTGAAGCCAGAGCACCGCCGGCCCTTCTCGCTCGCCCGCGCCAATCCGTTCGGGGCCTGGCGTGCGGCCAAAGCCTCGCCGGGGATGCGGCGGATCGCTTTTGCGCTGCTGTTCTGGCAGGTCGCCAGCCTGGTCTATCCGCTGACCTGGAGCTTCTGGGGGATCGCTCAGCTCGGCTGGTCCGACCGGATGATCGGGCTCAGCCTGGCCGCAGTCGGGATCGTCATCGCGCTCAGCCAGACCTTTATCACCGGCCCCGCGGTGCGCCGCCTGGGCGAGCGCAGCGCGGCGCAGCTGGGCATGGTGGGGGCCGGACTGGGGTTCCTGGGCTATGCCTTTTGCACCAGCACCGTGCTGGCTTTCGTGCTGCTGGCCGCAGTGGCGCTGCAATCGCTGGTCCAGCCCAGCCTGATGGCGCTGCTTTCGCGCCGGGCCACGGCCGAGACCCAGGGCGAGGTTCAGGGACTGGCGGCGATGGTGATGGGGTTGGGCTCGATCATCGCGCCGCTGATGCTGGTCGAACCGATGGCCTATTTCACCTCGTCGCGCGCGCCGGTTTACTTCCCCGGCGCGCCATTCCTGATCGCCGCGATAGTTGTCGCGCTCGCCTGGCTGGTGCTCAAGACCACGCCCAAGCGGGGAGAGGCAGTGGAATCAGGCTGAATGCGGCATTCAGCATCTGCCGCAAGTTTCGGGCAAGCGGTCGCAAGCTAGCCTGCGGCACCTTGCTGCAAGGCGAACCTGCGCGCAGCAAGGCTGGCGGGAGGGTCGCAGCCCATGAGGACATTCACTGTATCGCTTGCCGCGCTGGCCTTGCTGGCCGGCTGTTCGTCCAAGCCCGAACCGCAGGTTGCGGCGCGTGGGCCTCTGCCGCCGTGGCCCGAAGCGCCTGGCGCAAAACCCCCGGCCCGGCCCGTGCCGGTGGCCCTGGCCGACGCCGATGAGGCGGTCTGGCAATTGCGTGCCGGGCTCAATGTCGCGGCGCTGATCTGCAAAGGCAAGGGGCGGACCTCGGTGGCAGGCGAATATGCGCGGCTGCTCACCCGGCACAAAGGCCTGCTTGCTGCCGCCTATGCCGCTGAACAAAAGCGCCGGGGCTCTGGGTTCGACCGGCACCAGACCCAGCTCTACAACCGCTATTCGAACCAGCGCGATCCGGTGGGGTTCTGCCGTGATGCGTCCGGGGTGGCCCGGCGGGCAGCGGCGATGGATTCGCCCAGCCTGTCGCGCAGTGCCAGCGGACTGGGGGGTGAGCTAAACTAGCCCCTGCCAGACCAGCCGCGTACCCAGCGCGATCATCAGCAGGTAAACCAGCGTGTAGAACCGCGCACTGTCGAGTCGGCGGACCAGCCAGACGCCCGCGAAAGTCGCGGCGATCGCCAGCGGCATCAACAAGGCCGCAGCGGTCAGCACCTCGCGGTTGAACGAACCCAGCGCCATGTAGCTCGGCACTTTCATCCAGTTGATCGCAGCGAACGTGATCGAGGAGGTCCCCACGAAGACCTCATGGGGCAATTTGCGCGGGGTGACCCACATCTGGAACGGCGGGCCGCCAGCATGGGCGATCTGGCTGGTGAACCCGCAGGCCAGGCCAAACACACTGCCCACCCAGCCGGGCGAATTCGACGCCGCGACAATCCGCCCGCCGCGCTCGGCCCATAGCCGGTAGAACCCGAACAGCAAGGTGATCAGCCCCAGCGCCGCCAGCACCCCGGCTTCGGGCACACTGGCGGCAAAGACCGAGGCGAGCACCACCTCCAGCAGCGCGCCCGGCAGCATCCAGCCGATGATCCACCCGCTCCAGCTTTTCCGGTATGACCAGACGCTGACCACGTCCTGGACCAGCAAGACCGGCAGCAGGATCGCCGCGGCAGTGACCGGCGGCAGCGCCAGCGCCATCAAGGGCGTCGCCAGCGCGCCCAGCCCGGCAAAGCCGCCCTTGGCCAGGCCCAGCACCGCCACCGCCAGTGCGGCCAGCAGCAAGGTTACGGGATCGGCAAGCAGTTCCATCGCGCCCAGTCAGCACGGCTTGGCCTTGCGCGCAATCGCGGTGAAGCGGCTTGTCCCCACCGTCCGCGCCGATAGGATGCACGTCGTTTTTCAACCTGATAGGGGAGTATCCACAATGACCGATCCACGCGCGATGGTGCAAACCATGATCTCGCTCGCTTCCGCCTCGCTGGGGCTGGTGGCGGCTTTGGCCTGGAACGAGGCGATCAAGGCGACACTGGCCAAGCTGGGGATCAGCGATGACCTCGCCGGGCTCTACACCTATGCGATCCTCGCCACCGTGGTCGCGGTGGTGGTGCTGGCGATGCTGGGCCGGATCGCCGCCAGGATCGGCGGCGATGCCGCGTTCGAGCGCGAGGCCGAGGGCTGATTCCCTGAGCGGCCGGCCGCGATGAAGTCCATTTCATTCAATTCGGGGCAAGGTGCGCGGGCCTAAGCTCTGCCCATCGCTGTGCCATGCAGAAGCATTGTCTGGAGAATTACCTTTGTTCAAACTATCCCATCTGGCTGGGTCCGCTGCCCTTGCCATGCATGCTGTGCCCGCCGCCGCTCAGGCCGGAACCTGCGAAGATACCTTCATCAAGAAGGGCAGCATCCTTTCCGGGCAGCATTTCACCGCCACGACCACCGTGGTTGATCTTCCGCCCGATGTTGCGATCAACCAATTGAGGGCGATTGTCGCCAAGCGCGGCTACGATATCATCGCTGCCGAACCGGCCGGCGGGGCGATGCTGATCGAACAGCCGATGAGCGGCAAGACCCGTGCTTTCCCGATCGAGATTACCGCCACCCAGCAGAACGGCGTGGGCACGGTGCAGATGGTGGCCAAGCTGCGCACGGGCATGGCGACCAAGCCGGAGCTGGCCAAGGCCGAAATGTGCGCGGTTCTGGCCGAGCTCAAAGGCGGCAAGGCCGGGAGGCTGGCGGCCAAGGCCGGGGCGGGCGCTACGACCGTGCAGGCCGCGCCGGTGGCGATGAGCGCGCAGGCATTTTCGCAGCAGATCTCCAAGGATGCGGAGCGCAATGTGCTGGCGGTGGAGCAACGCTATGCGGGCAAGCGCTTCACGCTGTCGGGCACAGTCGACTATGTGATTAAGGACGGCGATCGTTACCGCGTAGCATTCAAGATCCTCCAGCCGCACGAGCAGGTCATTCGCCTGCCAGGTCAGGCCAAGACCCTGTCCGGGGTCAGCTGCCTGATGGCAACGGGCACCTCGGTTTTCGTGATGCAACTCAAGCCGGGCAAGGGCATCAAGCTGACCGGAACCTACTACAAGTTCGATGAATTCAAGGACCACACCTGGTTCATGGATTGCACACCCGAACAAAAGTAGCGGTCTGGCCGCCCGGCTTGGTTAACCGTCGGAAGGTGCTAGACTTCACCCGAGGGGGGTGAGTCGAATGCGCGCATCCTTGACCAGACGGGATTTGCTGGGCAGCGGGGTCATGCTGGCACTTGCCGCACCGGTCTCGTTGCCCGCCGTGCTTCAGGGCAACTTGCCGGGCCCGCTTCAGGCGCTGCTGCCGCAGGACGCGCGCGGGGCGCTCGATCTGGTCGCCGAACTGCTCAAGCTGGAACAAGAGGCCAAGCTGCGGCGCTTGCCCGCCAGCAAGCTGTCGTTCGGTGAGGGCTCAATCCCGGCCGATCCGGCGCGGCTCTATGAACTGGCGATGCCGCGGCTGGTCGCGCTGGTGGACCGGGCGGAGAAAGTCAGCCCGGCCTTTGCCGACAAGGCCGGATCGCTGCTCGCCCGGCTCCACCGCACCCAGTACGAAGCACCCGACGGCTGGTTCAGCGACCAGTTGCAACAGACCGCGCCCGGAATCGACGAGTTCCGCTTTTACCGTCCGCCCCGGGTGGCCACGCCGCTGCTGCCGGGCGAAGGCGACGACGAACTGGTGCTCAAGGGCAAGATCGACTTGCCGCAGCCCAGCCTGCCTGAGGCCGAGCAGCTGCTTCCCCCAGTCAGTCGCTCGATCCGCTTTGACGAGTTGGCCAGCGAATATGCCGCCTGGTTCGCCGCCGCGACGCTGCGCCCCGAACAACAGAAAAGCGCCGACTGGCATGTGGCGATGATGCGCCAGTCGAAAGAGCGCTATCAGGCGGTCGGAAAAGTGGTTGGCGTGCCCTGGCCGTTCATCGCTGCGATCCACGGGCTGGAGGCCAGCTTCAATTTCCGCGCGCACTTGCACAACGGCGATCACCCGCTCAGCCAGCGCACCCGCCAGGTCCCGCCGGGGCGGCCCAAGGTCTGGCTGCCGCCGTCAGACTGGGCGGCCAGCGCGCTCGATGCGCTGCGGCTGCTGGGCTTTGCCGGGCAGAGCGACTGGTCGCTGCCGCGCATGCTCCACCGGCTCGAGGCCTACAACGGCTTCGGCTATCGCAAGGGCGGGCGCTCATCACCCTATCTGTGGAGCTTTCGAACCTGTTCACCAGCGGCAAATTCGTTGCCGACGGGCGCTTTGACCCCAAGGCCAAGTCGCAGCAATGCGGCGCGGCAGTGATGCTGAAGCTGCTCGACCTGGCCGGAGAGCTTGGCTAGTCTGCCCGACGAAACCACACGGGACTTTCCATGCGCAAATCGATCCTGCTGGCCGCCGCCATGGCCTCCTCGCTGATGCTGTCCGCTTCGCTGCCGGCCAAACCGGTGCGCACGCCCGAACAGGTTGCCATGGCCGCGCTGGCCGCCGCGCCGGTGTGGGACGGACACAACGACGTGCCCGGCATCCTGCGCGACCGGCGCAAGAATGTGCTGGAGGAGTTCGACTTTGCCGATACGCGCAATACTGCCGATCCGGCCCGGGGCGACATAGCCATGCATACCGATCTGGCCCGGCTGAAGACTGGCAAGGTCGGCGCGCAGTTCTGGTCGGTCTATGTGTCGGCCAATCTTTCTGACACTCAGGCGGTGCAGGCGGTGATCGAACAGATCGACGTGACCCGCCGCCTGATCGCCCGCTATCCGCAGCAGCTGCAGTACTGTCTCGACAGCGCCTGCATCGAGGCGGCCTGGAAGCAGGGCAAGATCGGCTCGATGATGGGGATGGAGGGCGGCCATTCGATCGGCGGCAGCCTGGCCGTGCTGCGCCAGGTCTATGCGCTGGGCGCGCGTTACATGACGCTGACCCATTCGAAGAACAACGGCTGGGCGGATTCGGCCACCGATGCGCCCGTCCACAACGGGCTGACCCCGCTGGGCAAGGACGTGGTGCGCGAGATGAACCGGCTGGGCATGCTGGTCGATATCTCGCACGTCAGCGAAAAGACCATGCTCGATGTTTTCGCCGTGACCAAGGCGCCGGTGATCGCGAGCCATTCCAACGCTTTCGGGGTCAATCCGCACCCGCGCAATGTGCCCGACAGCGCGCTCGATGCGCTCAAGCTCAATGGCGGGATCGTGATGGTCAACTTCTACCCGCCCTTCGTGCTCGATGCAGCGCGGCGCTGGGGGGCAGAGCGCGATGCGGTTGAAGCCCGGCTCAAGACCCTGCACCGCGGCAACCCGGCGCGGGCCAAGGCTGAGCTTGAAGCCTGGACCAGGGCCAACCCGATGCCGCGCGGCACGATCAAAGACGTGGCCGACCATATCGACTACATCGCCAAACGGATCGGGGTCGATCATGTCGGGCTGGGGGCCGATCTCGATGGGATCGACGTGACCGTTGGCGGGCTGGAAGATGCCGCAAGCTACCCTGCGCTGTTCATCGAACTGGCGCGGCGCGGATGGAGCCAGGCCGACCTCGAAAAGCTCGCCAGCCGCAACATGATGCGGGTGATTAAAGCCGCCGAAGCCTATGCCGCATCGCGCCGCATGGACCCGCCGTTCGAGAACCCGACGAGCTTCTGATGGCCAAAGGCACACAGGAGTTTGTCGCCGATCCGCGCAATGAGGCGATCCTGATCAACGTCAACGGGGCGATGGTCCCGCGTGCGCAGGCCACGGTTTCGGTGTTCGATTCTGGCTTCATGCTGGGCGACGGGGTTTGGGAGGGGCTGCGGCTGCACAAGGGCAAGTTCGCTTTCCTGGAGGCACACCTCGACCGGCTCTACGAGGGCGCCAAGGCGATCATGATGGACGTGGGGCTCAGCCGCGAAGAGCTGACCCGGCGGCTGGATGAAACGATCGACGGCAATGGCATGCGGGGCAGCGAGGGCGTGCACATCCGCCTGATGGTCACCCGCGGAATCCGCTCCACCCCCTATCAGGACCCGCGCGTGGTGATCTCGCCCGCGACCATCGTGATCATCCCCGAATATAAGCATCCATTGCCCGAGACGATCGAACACGGGATCACGCTGTTCACCGTCCACGTGCGGCGCGGCGATCCGGCGGTGCAGGATCCCAAGCTCAATTCGCATTCGAAGCTCAACTGTATCACCGCCTGCATTCAGGCGACCCAGGCCGGGGCCAACGAAGGATTGATGCTCGATCCGCACGGCTTCGTCGCGACCTGCAATTCGACGCACTTCTTCATCGTGCGCAAAGGCGAGGTCTGGACCAGTACCGGCGACTATTGCCTGGGCGGGATCACCCGCGCCAATGTGATCCGGGTCTGCCGCGAGGCGGGGATTCCGGTCTACGAAAAGAACTTCTCGCTGACCGAAGCCCACGGCGCGGACGAGGCGTTCTGCACCGGTACTTTTGCAGGCGTGGTCCCAGTGACCGAAATCGACGGGCGCAAGATCACCGATGGGCGCGGGCCGATGGTCGAGCGGCTGCAAGGCCTCTACCGCGGGTTGATGGACCGCGACTGCGCATGACCCAGCGCATCGCGATGTGGTCAGGCCCGCGCAATATCTCCACCACGATGATGCGCAGCTTCGGTGCGCGGCAAGACTGCGCGGTCAGCGACGAGCCGTTCTATGGTGCGTTCCTGAAAGGTACCGGTGCCGATCACCCGATGGCCGCCGAAGTGATCGCGGATATGGACTGCGACTGGCACAGCGTCACCGCAGCGCTGCGCGGAGAGGTGCCGGGCGGCAAAGCAGTATGGTACCAGAAGCATATGCCGCACCACATGGAAGGCCCTGTCGGAATCGCGGACTTTCCCGACCACGCCCATGCCTTCCTGATCCGCGAGCCCGAACGCGTGATCGCCAGCTACGGGGTCAAACGCGGCGCGGCGCGGTTCGAGGACCTGGGTTACCAGCGGCTGCTGACCTATTTCGAATGGGCGCGAGCGGCAGGGATGGACCCGCCGGTGGTGGATACCTCCAGCTTTCTGGAGGACCCGGCGGGTAAGCTGGAGCAGCTTTGCGCACGGCTGGGGATCGGCTGGGACCCTGCGATGCTTAGCTGGGAACCGGGCATTCACCCCGAGGACGGGATCTGGGCCAGCCACTGGTACGATCAGGTGGCGGGTTCGACGGGGTTCGGCGGGCCGCCGGGGCCTTTGCCAGTGCTGGAAGGCGAAGCTGCAGACCTGGCCGAGCGCTGCCGCCCTTTCTACGAGGCGATGCGCAGCTACGCTATCTAGAGCCTGTCCTGTTTAGATTGAACCGAAAAGCCCTTCCCCGGTGGGGAAGGGTTGGGATGGGGGTTCTGCCTATCGGGCGTGGAGCCCCCACCCCC
>JAGXTB010000019.1 GCA_018334165.1 Sphingomonadales bacterium
GGCGGGGGCCACAACGGCCTGACTTGCGCCTTCTATCTCGCCAAAGCGGGAATGCGCGTGCGGGTGCTCGAACGCCGCCACATCGTTGGCGGCGCGGCGGTGACCGAGGAGTTCCACCCCGGCTTCCGCAACTCGACCGCCAGCTACACCGTCAGCCTGCTGCGCCCCAAGGTGATCGCGGACATGCGGCTGCATGACTATGGCTATCGGGTGATCGAACGCACGATCTCCAACTTCTTCCCGTTCGAAAACGACTATGTGAAGCTGGGCGGCGGTACCGGCCGGACCGAAGCGGAGTTTGCGCGCTTCTCCAAGAAGGACGCCGAGGCTTACCCGAAGTACGATGCCGCGCTGGAAAAGGTCGCCAATGTGCTGCGCGATCTCTCCTTGCAGATCCCGCCCAATGTCGGCGGGGGCCTCGCCTCGCTGGTCTCTGCGGCCAAGCAGGGCTGGCCGATGGCCAATCTCGACCTGTCGGTCCAGCGCGACCTGCTCGATATCTTCACCAAGTCGGCCCGCCAGTTCCTCGATGGCTGGTACGAGCATGACTATGTCCAGTCGGCCTTCGCCTTCGATGCGGTGGTCGGCAACTACGCCGGGGTTTCGACCCCCGGCTCGGCCTATGTCCTGCTGCACCACGTGTTTGGCGAAGTGAACGGCAAGCTGGGCGCCTGGGGCCACGCGGTGGGCGGCATGGGGGCAATCACCCAGGCGATGGCGCGGGCTTGCGAAGATGCGGGCGTTGAAATCAGCCTGGAGGCGCCGGTCGCCAAGGTGCTGGTCGATGGCGGCAAGGTGAAGGGCGTGCAGCTGGAAAGCGGTGAGGAAATCGCCGCATCAATCGTCGCTTCGAACGCGGGTCCGGCGCTGCTCTATCGTCAGCTGGTCGATGAAAGCGACCTGGACGACGATTTCAAGCGCCGGATCAAGGGCTTCAAGACCTGTTCGGGCACTTTCCGGATGAACGTCGCGCTGAGCGAGCTGCCCGATTTCTCGGTCCTGCCGGGCAAGGAACAGGCCGAACACCACACCGCCGGGATCATCATCGCGCCGGGTATGGACTACATGGACCAGGCCTTCATCGACGCGCAGCAGCACGGCTGGTCGAAGAAGCCGATTGTCGAGATCAAGATCCCCTCAACCGTGGACAACACGCTTGCACCTGAAGGTCAGCACGTCGCCTCGCTGTTCTGCCAGCAGTTCGATCCGGCCGTCGATTGGGATGCCAACCGCGACAAGGTGGCCGACCTGATCATCGACACCGTCAACGACCATGCGCCCAACTTCAAGAAGTCGGTGATCGCAACGCAAATTCACTCGCCCTGGGACCTGGAACGCAAATTCGGCCTGATCGGCGGCGATATCATGCACGGCACCATGGGGATCGACCAGCTCTGGGCGGCGCGCCCGGTGCTGGGCCACGGCGACTATCGCGGGCCGATCAAAGGCCTCTACATGTGCGGCGCGGGCACCCATCCGGGCGGCGGCGTGACCGGTGCACCGGGCCACAACGCGGCGCATGCGATCCTGGCCGACCGGCCGTTCATCCGGAAGATCTTGCGCAGCTAGGCGGCTGGGTAGTGTGCACCTTCGGCACCGGCTTTTGGGGGCAAGGGCAGGACAAAGGGTTCACGCAAAGAGCGCAAAGAAGAAAGGGAAGACGCAAAGGGGTTTGCCCTTGCCGCGAAGCGGCTTGATCTTGCCGACATTGGGTCAAGCGCAGCGTCCCGAACAGAGAGCGGCTTCGCCGCAGACGCAACATCTTTGCGCCTCTTCGTTTTCTTTGCGTGCTTTGCGCGAACCCTTCTACCCTTGCCGCGTTACCCCACCGCCGAACCCTTACGCTGCCGCAGGTTCAGCAAATGAAGCGGCAGTGCGGTCAGCAGCAGCAGGCCGCTCCACAGCGCGACCTCCAGCCCCGAGCCCCACAGCGTCCCCAGCGAGAACAGCAGCGCCGCGCCCGTCAGCCACTTGTTGATGCCAAACCGCAGCGCCACGATGCAGACCCCGATGTATAGGATGAGGTTGGTCGAAGAGGTCAGCCGCATCATGAAATCGTAGAGGCCCGATGTTCCGCGCGAGAGGTTTGAGAGGATCAGCGCCGAGGCGCAGACACTCGCCGCGATCACCGGTTGCCAGGCGATGCCGTGCTGGCTGAGCCGCCCGATCCGCTCCGAAATCAGCCCCGAACGCGCCATCGACAGCGGCACTTCGCCCGAGATCAGCACCCAGGCATTGAGGCACCCGATCGCCGAAACCGCTGTGAACCCGGCCACCGCCAGTCCGGCCCAGTCACCCCAGTAGCGCGTTACGAAATCGGCCACCGGCGCGCCCGAGGCGGCGAGCTGGTCTGTCGGCATGGCAAAGGCGATCCCAGTGCTGACCACCACATAGAGCAACCCGATCAGCGCAACACCGCCGATTGTCGCCAGCGGCACATTGCGCGCCGGATTGCGGACCCGTTCGGCGGCCATCGCGGCGGTTTCGAAGCCGACCAAAGCGTAGAACACCAGGTTGAGCACGCCGGGGAGCTGGCTGGTTTCATAGGGGGCTTGGCGGCTGACTTCGAAAGCGTGCCCTCCGCCCAGCAGCAGCCCCAGCAGGATCACGATCACCGCGACCAGCGGCAGCAGCTTGAGCAGGGTGGTCAGCACCTGAAACCGCCCGGCGGCGCGTGCGCCCATCAGGTTGAGCCCGGTGATTGTCCAGATCAGGGCGATGGCGGCCAGGCCCTTGAGGAAGACCGAATCGAGCGCCGGGATAAACACCGCCAGATAGTTCGCACCGGTGGCGGCCAGCACCGCCATGCTGGCCCAAACCGAGACCCAATAGGCCCAGCCGATCAGCACGCTGGCACCGGCGCCCAGCCCTTCGCTGCACAGCTCCATCAGCCCGGTCGCGGCCGGGCGCGCCTGGACCAACAGGCCGATAGTCAAGCCCAGCAGCATGGTCCCGGCAATCGCGACGACCCAACCGGCGACAGAGGTATGACCATAAGAGGCGAGCTGGCCCGGCAGCACGAAGATGCCTGCGCCGATGGTGCCCCCCACCACCAGCGCGGTCGCGGTCCACAGGCCAAAGGGGCGATCGATCTCTGCCGGCTTGCCGTGATCCATTGTCGTCCCCCGCATTTTTCCCTGCCGCGCAACCTATCGCTTGATTGCGGCGCGTCACCATGTTTCTGCTGCAAGCATGGCTACCGTTACCACCCGCTCCTGGCTTGAACGCCTTGGCCAATACCACCCGCGGCTGATCGAGGCCGCGCTGGCGATGAACGACAATGACGTGCCGCGTGCGGAATTCCTGCTGCGCGAACACCTCAAGGCCGATCCCTTCGATGTCGCCGCGATCCGGATGTTCGCCGAAGTCGCCGGGCGGATCGGGCGCTACAAGGACAGCGAGACGCTGCTGCGCCGCGCGCTGGACCTGTCGCCTGCCTTCACCGCCGCGCGGGCCAATCTGGCGCTGGTGCTCTACCGCCAGAACCGCCCCGACGAGGCGATTGCCGAGCTCGATCAGGTGCTCGCCGAAGAGCCTGAGAACCCCGGTCACGCCAACCTCCAGGCCGCCGCCAAAGGCCGGATCGGCGAGTTCGAGGATGCGATCGAGCTCTATCGGCAAGTGCTGGCCAAGGCCCCGAACCAGCCGCGCGTCTGGATGAGTTTCGGGCACATGCTCAAGACTGTCGGCCAGCTGGAGGAAGGCGTTGCCGCCTACCGCAAGGCGATCGCCCTGATGCCCGCGCTGGGCGAGGTCTGGTGGAGCCTGGCCAACCTCAAGACCGTGAAGTTCACCGACGAGGATATCGCGGCAATGCAGGCGGCGCTGGAATCGTCGGAGCTGGCGAAGGAAGACCGCTTCCACCTCGATTTCGCGCTGGGCAAGGCTTTCGAAGATCGCGCCGCAGCGGACCAGGCCTTTGCCCACTATGCCAGGGCCAATGCCCTGCGCCGCAAGGGCCTCGACTATTCGGCCGAAGAGAACAGCCGCTTCGTTGACCGCCTGATCGAAATCGCCACGCCGGAGTTTTTTGCGACACGCGCCGGGCGGGGCTGCGATGCCAGCGACCCGATCTTCGTGCTGGGCATGCCGCGCGCCGGATCGACGCTGGTCGAGCAGATCCTGTCCAGCCACTCGCTGATCGAGGGCACCACCGAACTGCCCGATATCCCCGCGATGGCGCGGCGGGTGGCCAACTACCCGCTCAACCTGCCCGAACTGAAGGGCGACAAGCTGGCCGAATTGGGCGAAGAATTCCTGCGCCGCAGCCGGATCCAGCGCAAGACCGAGCGGCCGATGTTTATCGACAAGCTGCCCAACAACTGGCTGCACCTGGTCTATATCCTGGCGATCCTGCCAAATGCCCGGATCGTCGATGCCCGCCGCCATCCGCTCGGCTGCTGTTTCTCCAACTTCAAGCAGCACTTCGCCAAGGGGCAGGCCTTTTCCTACAGCCTGGAGGACATGGGGCGTTATTATGCCGACTATGTCCGGCTGATGGCGCATATCGATATGGTGCTGCCGGGGCGGGTCCACCGGGTGATCTACGAACGCATGGTTGAAGACACTGAAGTGGAGGTGCGGGCACTCTTGAGTTACATCGGTGTGCCCTTTGAGGATGCGTGCCTTTCGTTCTACAAAACCGAACGCGCGGTCCGCACCCCCAGCTCTGAACAGGTCCGCCAGCCGATCTTTCGCGAGGGCACCGAGGCCTGGAAACCGTTCGCCCCGCACCTCGGCCCGCTCTGCGAAGCCCTCGGCCCGGTGCTCGATTGTTACCCGGACGCGCCGAAATCGTGGTAAATCTGCCACGCCCCGTCACAGATACGCAAAATATTAACGCGCAGCCTTGACCTAGGCGCGCACAAGACTCAGGGATTGCCTGTTTTACGCACCTATTGAGGGGAAAATCATGCGTACCTCCACCCGCCGCGCAACCTTTGCGGCCCTGTTCGCCTCCACCGCGCTGATCTCGGCCCCGGCTTTCGCTCAGGAAGCTGAAGCCGATGACAACGGTGTCGAAGAAATCGTTGTCACCGCGCAGAAGCGTTCGGAAAGCCTGCAGAACGTGCCGATCTCGATCCAGGCACTGGGCACCGCGAAGCTTGAGCAGCTCAATATCTCGAACTTCTCGGGCTATGCCCAGCAGCTTCCCTCGGTCTCGTTCCAGGGCTCGGGCACGCCCGGCGTCAACGTGATCTACATGCGCGGTGTGGCCTCGGGCGGCGACGGCAATCACTCGGGCTCGCTGCCTTCGGTCGGCGTCTATCTCGACGAGCAGCCGGTCACCACGATCGGCGGCAACCTTGACGTTCACGTTTATGACGTGGCCCGGATCGAAAGCCTGTCGGGTCCGCAAGGCACGCTCTATGGCGCCTCGTCGCAAGCCGGCACGATCCGCATCATCACCAACAAGCCCAACCCCGGCAAGTCCGAGGGCGGCATGAACATGGAGATCAATTCGGTCTCGAACGGCAAGATCGGCGGCAAGTTCGAATTCTTCGCCAACCAGCCGCTGAATGACCGGATCGCGGCGCGGGTGGTCGGCTTCTACAAGAACGGTGCCGGCTATATCGACAACGTTCCGGGCACGCGCTGCTTCCTGGGGACCGGCTGCGTCAACAACAGCGCCTTTGTCAAACAGGACTTTAACCAGACCGAGACCATCGGCGGACGTGCCGCGCTGGGGGTCGAACTCAACGACAGCTGGACCGTCACGCCGACCGTGATGTACCAGAGCGTCCAGTCCAACGGCATGTACGCCTTCGACCCTTCGGTTGGTGACCTCAAGGTCCAGCGCTTCTTCCCCGAGTACCGCAGCGACAAGTTCGTCCAGGCCGGGCTGACCATCGAAGGCAAGGTGGGCAACTGGGACGTGACCTATGCCGGGGCCTATCTCGATCGCAAGACCTTCAGCTCGAGCGATTATACCGACTATTCGGAAGCTTACGATGCGCTTTATTCATCGTCGGGCGGGATCGCGGGCTACCTCTACGTCTGGGACCAGTTCGGCGATCCGATCGATCCGCGCCAGAAGGTGATCGGCAGCGATCACTTCAAAAAGTTCAGTCAGGAACTGCGGATCGCCTCGCCTTCGGACAAGCCGTTCCGCGTGGTTGGCGGACTGTTTTACCAGTACCAGTCGAACGACATTTACCAGGACTACCAGGTCGCCAACCTGGGCCCGCTGGTCTCGGTCAACGGCCTGCCTGGCACGCTGTGGCTGACCAAGCAGCACCGCGTCGACAAGGACTATGCGGCCTTCGGCGAAGCCAGCTTCGATGTGACCGACCGGTTCACGCTGACCGCCGGTATCCGCGGATACAAGTACGACAACTCGCTGATCGGGTTCTTCGGTTTCGGCCGCAATCCGAACAACTGGTTCTCGGACGGTCCGTTCAATGCCGCCGGCTCATCGCGGACCGGCGTTGCTGGGTGTTTCACATCGACTGGCGCGCGTCTGCGCGACGTTGCAGGTACCCCCGGGACTACCCTCTCTGCTCCGGTCGTGCCGGGCACTCCCTGCACAAACCTGGGCGTGTGGAATGGCAGCGGTGTCGATCCGGTCCGGGCCAAGGGTGATGGTGTGACCTGGCGCTTCAACGCGACTTACAAGCCCAGCTCGAACCTGATGGTCTACGCCACCGCTTCAAAGGGCTTCCGTCCGGGCGGGATCAATCGCCGCGCCGACGTGGCGCCGTATGGCGTCGATACGCTGATCAACTATGAAGCTGGCTGGAAGAGCACCCTGGCTCCGGGTCTGCGCTTCAATGGTGCGATCTATCAACAGAACTGGAAGAAGTTTCAGTTTGCCTACCTCGGCGCAAACAGCTTCACCGAAATCCACAACGGTCCGGATGCCCGGATTCGCGGGATCGACGTGGACCTGGGTTACAACCGCGGCGGGTTCAGCCTCAATGTTGCGGCGGCCTACACCGACGCCAAGATGACCAAGAACCTGTGCGCGGTTGAGGATCCGACCTATGCCTGCACCGGTGGCGGCAACTCGGTCGTCTCGCCGGCCGGCACCCGCCTGCCGGTGACGCCGAAGTTCAAGGCTTCCGGGACTGCCCGTTACACCGCCGATATTGGTACCGACACCAAGGCCTATGGCCAGGTCAACGTCTCCTACCAGGGTTCGGCGACCGGCGACGTGCGTCTGGCCCAGGCCATCGCACTTGGCAAGCTGCCCGCCTTTACCACCGCCAATCTGGCGTTCGGGGTGGACCTCAACAAGCTCAACCTCGAACTGTTCGTTTCGAACGTGTTCGATGAACGCGGCCAGGTTTCGCGCTATGTCTCGTGCGGCCAGTGCTACCAGCGGCCCTATGTGGTGCCGATCCTGCCGCGCACCGTGGGGCTGCGGATGGGCTACGACTTCTGATCGCTTAGCAGCGTTGCGACAAAGCGCCCCGGTTCCGCAAGGAGCCGGGGCGTTTCGTTTGTGGGTGAGCTCGGGGCGTGCGCCACATGCGTTGCGTTGTGTCGCAAGCTCGCAATGGTTCGCGCAGAGGCCGCAGAGAAGAAAGGGAGACGCAGAGACCTCGCTCTTCCCGCGAAGCGTCATATTTGTTCAGCGTTGCGGAAATCGCAGTGTTCAGATGAAGAAAGCGGCTTCGCCGCAGGCGCTACACCTCTGCGCCTCCCTTTCTTCTCTGCGGCCTCTGCGTGAACCCCTTTACTTTTCATCACCCCAAAGCGTGACGCCAAAGGCAAGAGCGAGGCCCGCTAAGCCTCCGGTCCAAAACGCTCCATCCGGAACGCCGCCTTGAGGTAATCCTCTGCCGCAGCCTTCAGCGCGGGTTCCTTGGCAAAGGCATCGGCGGGCAGCGGTGCGACTTCCAGCGCGTCCATCAGGCACCACAGCGCGAACTTGCGGCCAGGCTCGCGCTCGACCCCGAAGCCGATTTTGAGCCGTTCGATCGCGCGGTCGTATTCGGTTTCGGTCAGTTCTGAGGGGTCTTCGGTATCGAAGAAGTGCAGCAGCAGCGCGTCGAGGTCCATTACAGCCAGCCCAGCAGCTGCGCCGCCCACAGTGCGCCGCCGCCCAGCGCGGCCGCCAGCAGGTATCCTGGCCAGCGCGGCGCCTGCTTGCGGCGGTCCCAGACCAGTTCGACTTCGGGGAGCGGCGGGGCATCGGGGGCGCCGCCCTTGGGCGGGAACTTGTCCTCGATCCGGCGGACCAGATCGGGCAGCCGCAGCAGCGTTTCGGCATCCTTGCGCAGCCGGTCGGCAATCGCCGCTTCGGGGCCCAGCTCGTCGCGGATCCAGCCCTTCACATAGGGCGAGGCAACGTCCCACATGTTGATCTGCGGGTTGAGCTGGGTCGCAAGGCCCTCGACCATCACCATGGTCTTTTGCAGCAGCAGCAAGTGCGGCTGGGTCTGCATGTCAAATTCGCGGGTGATTGCGAACAGCGAATCGAGCATCTGCCCGACCGACAATTCGCTGACCGGCCGCCCGCGTGTCGGTTCGCCCACCGCGCGCAGCGCGGTCGCAAACTCGGCGACCGAGTGGTAGCTCGGCACGTACTGCGCCTCGAAATGGATCTCGGCGACGCGGCGATAATTGCCGGTGGTCAGGCCGTAGAGGATCTCCGCCAGCCACAGCCGCGCGCGCCGGTCGATCCGGCCCATGATCCCGAAGTCGATCGCGGCGATAGTACCATCGGCCTGCACGAACAGGTTGCCCTGGTGCATGTCGGCATGGAAATAGCCGTGGCTGATCGCCTGGTTGAGGAAGGTCAGCACCAGATGCTGGGCCAGCGCGGGCAAGTCATGCCCGGCGGCCCTGAGCGCCTCGATCTCGCTGATCTTGATCCCGTCGATCCAGTCTATGGTCAGCACCTTGCCGTTGGTCCGGTCCCAATCGATCCCTGGAACCAGGTAGCCTTCGACGCCGGTCATCACCTCAGCCAGTTCACTCGCCGAAGCCGCTTCGCGCCGCAGGTCCAGCTCGCGCAGGGTCCAGCGCTTGAAGTTGGCAATGACCGAGCGCGGGCGCAGCCGGGCAGGCTCGCCGCCCAGCGCCTCAAGGTGCGCGGCGGCCCATTCGTAAGTCTGGATATCCGCGCCAAACTTCTCGCGGATCCCCGGGCGCAGCACCTTGACTGCAACCTCGCGGCCATCGGTGGTCACCGCCTTGTGGACCTGCGCGATCGAGGCTGCGCCGACCGGCACTTCGTCAATACTGGCGAACAGCTCTTCCAGGGGCCTCGCAAAGCTGGTCTCGATCTCGCGCCGGATCGCGGCGAAGGGGACTGGCGGCAGGCTGTCCTGCAGCAGCAGCAGGTTGTTCGCGGCTTTGTCGCCAACGATGTCTGGGCGGGTGGCCAGCGTCTGCCCCAGCTTGATCGCGGCCGGGCCGATTGCCTGGAAGGCCCCGGCATAGTCGGGCTCTTGCGGCTGGAACGTGCCGAGCCGGGCGATCCGGACCAGCCGGCGAACCTGCGGAGGGGTATTGGGGTCGCGCTCGATCCCGCGCAGCGCGCCATGCCTGGCGAGCGTGCGGCCCCAGCGCAGCAGGCGCAGGATATGGACGGTCGGACGGGTCATTTTCTCCCCTCCCGCTTGCGGGAGGGGTTGGG
>JAGXTB010000020.1 GCA_018334165.1 Sphingomonadales bacterium
AAGTGCGCACTCCGAATCCCCCCACCGTCAGCGCTGCGCGCTGCCACCTCCCCCAAAGGGGGAGGATTGAGTGAGGAATCCGCCTTCCAAGCTTGCCCAAGCACGCCTATAGGCCGCCTCAATGTCCACTGCTTCAGCCCAACCGATTCCCTTGCCCACCGACTGGCGCGACTTCCTGTCGTTGACCAAGCCGCGGGTGATGAGCCTGGTGATCTTCACTGGGCTGTGCGGTTTGCTGGCAGCACCGGTGTCGGTCGATCCGATCCTGGGCTTCACCGCGATCCTGTGCATCGCGCTGGGGGCGGGCGGCAGCGCCGCGCTCAACCAGTGGTGGGAAGCCGATCTTGACGCCAAGATGAAGCGCACTGCCAATCGCCCGCTGCCGGCCGGCCGGATGGAGCGTAGCTCGGCGCGCGATTTCGGGGTGATCCTTTCGGTCCTGTCGGTGCTGATCCTGGGACTGGCCTGCGGCTGGCTGGCGGCCGGCGTGCTGGCGTTTTCGATCTTCTATTACGCGGTGATCTACACCATCTGGCTCAAGCCGCGCACTCCGCAGAACATCGTGATTGGCGGCGGGGCCGGGGCTTTCCCGCCGATGATCGGCTGGATCGCCGCCACGGGTGAGATCACCCTGATGCCGGTCTTGCTGTTCGCGATCATCTTCTTCTGGACCCCGCCGCACTTCTGGGCGCTCGCGCTGTTTGTCGAGACCGACTATGCCGCCGCGGGGATCCCGATGATGCCGGTGGTGGCCGGTCACCAGAGCACGCGGCGCCAGATCCTGGTCTATGCGGTGCTGCTGCTGCCGATCGCGCTGGCGCCGTTCCTGCTGGGGCTGGCGGGCTGGTTCTATGGCATTTCGGCCTTGCTGCTGGGAGCCATGTTCCTGCTGCTGAGCTTGAAGGTTGCGACCTTCCGCACCGCCCAGAACGATGCCGACATGCGCGCCGAAAGACGGCTGTTCGCCTTTTCGGTGCTTTACCTTTTCGCGCTGTTCGCTGCCCTGGTGGCGGACCGCTTTATTGCCGGATGAACCAGATGGACCAGACGCCTCCAGATCCCGAAGCCGAACGCAAGCGCATCATCAAGGGGCGCAACAATGCGCTGGCCTTGCTGCTGTTCGCGCTGGTGGTGCTGTTCTTCTTCATCACGATTTCCAAGCGGGTGGGCTGAGCCATGGCGGTAAGTGCGACTTCGGGAGCGAACCGCAACCTGCGCGTTGGGCTCTATGCGCTGGCCGGCGCGCTGACCATGCTGGGCATGGGCTTTGCCGCCGTGCCACTCTACCGGATCTTCTGCCAGGTAACCGGCTTTGGCGGCACGACCCAACGCGCCAGCCCGGGCGAGGCGGGGGCGGTGCAGATCACCGACCAGCCGATCTCGGTCCGGTTTGACAGCAATATTGCGCCCGACCTGCCGTGGAACTTCGCGCCCAGCCAGGTCACCCAGGAAATGAAGATCGGCGAACGCCGGCTGGCCTTCTACACTTCGGAAAATCGCTCGAAAGAGCCGATCACCGGGGTTGCCAGCTTCAATGTCGAGCCTTCGACAGCCGGAGTCTACTTCAAGAAAATCCACTGTTTCTGCTTTGAACAGCAGACCCTGCAGCCGGGCCAGAAAGTGGAAATGCCGGTCCAGTACTATGTCGATCCGGCGATCCTTGACGATCCCGATACCAAGAACATCAGGCAGATCACGCTGAGCTATACTTTCCATCGATCGGCCGATCAAAGCGCGGCCAAACCAGACAGTGGGAAAGCTGCATCAAAGGCACTGGACCCGGTCAGCCCGGCGCGATAAGGGCACTTTGCATTTCACGCTGGCGGAGCAGTCCGCCGACTATCCGAACAACGGGGACCTGACGTATCATGGCCGGTACCAAGAACCACCAATACCACATTCTCGATCCGGACATCATGCCGCTGGTCGGCTCGATCTCGGCGCTGGTGATGACCAGCGGCCTGGTGCTGTTCATGCATGACATGGGCGCGGGCAAGATCGTGTTCCCGCTGGGGCTGGCGGGCCTGCTGTTCACCCTGTGGCAGTGGTGGACCAAGGTTGTGGCCGAAGCCCATCAGGGCCACCATACCCCGGTGGTGCAGCTGCACTTGCGTTACGGGATGATCCTGTTCATCGCTTCGGAAGTGATGTTCTTCGTCGGCTGGTTCTGGGCGTTCTTCGATTTCTCGCTGTTCCCTTCGACCTTGGCTGAGGTTGTGGACGGACAGTGGCCGCCCAAGTCGGTGACCGCGGTGCTCAATGCCTTTGACCTGCCGCTGCTCAACACGCTGATCCTGCTGTGCTCGGGCACCACGGTGACCTGGGCGCACCATGCGCTGATCCACGGCGACCGCGCTGGGCTGAAGAAGGGCCTGTGGGCGACAATCGCTCTGGGTCTGCTGTTCACCAGCATCCAGGCCTACGAATATGCGGTGGCGCCGTTCCCCTTCGGCACCAACACCTATGGCAGCGCCTTCTACATGGCGACCGGCTTCCACGGGTTCCACGTGATCATCGGCACGGTGTTCCTGATCGTCTGCCTGAAGCGCGCCTACAACGGTGACTTTACCCCCAAGCAGCACTTCGGCTTCGAAGCGGCGGCCTGGTACTGGCACTTCGTTGACGTGGTCTGGCTGTTCCTGTTCGTCGCGATTTACGTCTGGGGCAACTGGGGCCACGCGATCCACTGATGACAGGCCCAGCGCCTGACACGAAGGGGCAGCCGGGGATCACCCAGGCTGCCCTTTTCGCATGAAAGCTCCCGCGATGCTGAAACGCCTGCCCCTGATCCCAACCCTGCTCGTGCTGGCGGCAGTGGCTGTGATGCTGCGACTGGGGTTCTGGCAGCTTGACCGGATGGGGCAGAAGGCGGCCGATCTGGATCGCTTCAAGGCCGCCCAGACTATGACCGCCGAAGCGCCCTGGCCGCGCGATACCAGTTCCGGTCAGGAAGTCCTGTTCCGCCGCTCGACGATTGAGTGCCAATCGGCCGGGCCCGACCAGCCGCTTGCCGGGCACAGCGCCGGGGGGCAGACAGGCTGGGCCCATGCCTTTGATTGCGTGCTGGCCGACGGGCACCGCGCGCAAGTGGTAATCGGCTGGTCGCGCGACCTTGCGCTGCGCCAATGGTCTGGCGGCACGGTCTCCGGCTGGATTGCGCCGGGGGCTGAGGACAGCGTTCGGCTGATCGCCGATCCGCCGCTTGCCGGCCTGGCCGCAAATGCCAAACCTGACCCTGCCAGTGTGCCCAACAACCACCTGTCCTATGCGGTCCAATGGTTCCTGTTCGCGCTGACCGCGCTGGTGATTTACGGCATTGCGCTGCGCAAGCGCCTTGCCGCATAGCAATTTTCGATAAGGCATCGCGCCCGCGCAGGGTTTTCAATTGCGCACCGGACGGCTAACGCGCCCAGCGATGGACTATATCTCCACCCGTGGCAGCGCTCCGGCGCTGGACTTCGAAGGCGCGACGCTGGCGGGCCTCGCCAGCGACGGCGGGCTCTATCTGCCGCGCGAGTGGCCGCGCTTCTCAGAAAGCGAAATCGCTGCCATGGCCGGGCTGCCCTATGCCGAACTGGCGGCGCGGGTAATGGCCCCGTTCGTGGGCGACAGCCTGACTTACGGACGCCTGCTCGAACTGACCACCCAGGCCTATGGCTGCTTCGCGCACAAGGCGGTGACCCCGCTCAAGCAGCTGGATGAGCAGCAGTGGCTGCTCGAACTGTTCCATGGCCCTACGCTGGCCTTCAAGGACGTCGCCTTGCAAATGCTGGGGCTGCTGTTCGAGGAGTTCCTGGGGCGCGGCGGCGATCCGCTGACGATTGTCGGGGCTACCAGCGGCGATACCGGATCGGCGGCGATCGATGCCGTGGCCGGCCGGGCGCGGGTCGATATCTTCATGCTCCACCCCAAGGGGCGGGTCAGCGATGTTCAGCGCCGCCAGATGACCACGGTGCTCGCCCCCAACGTCCACAACATCGCGATCGAGGGCACCTTCGACGATGCCCAGGCGCATGTGAAGCGGATGTTCGGCGATGCGGCGATGACCAGCCGCTTCGCGATCGGCGCGGTCAATTCGATCAACTGGGCGCGGCTGATGGCGCAGGTCGTCTATTACTTCGCCGCTGGCCTGCAACTGGGCGCACCGGAGCGTGAAGTGGCCTTTGCGGTGCCGACCGGGAACTTCGGCGATGTCTTTGCCGGCTATGTCGCGGCGCAGATGGGACTGCCGGTGGCGCGGCTGATCGTCGCGACCAATATCAACGACATTCTCCACCGCGCGCTGACCACTGGTGACTATTCGGCCGGGACGGTCACGCCCACCGCCGCACCCTCGATGGATATCCAGGTCTCCTCGAACTTCGAACGCCTGCTGTTCGATCTGGGCGGGCGTGACGGCGCCGCGCTGGCCGCGCAGATGGCGGGGTTTGAAAAGACCAAGGCGATGCAGCTGACCAACCAGCAGCGCGAAGGCGCGGCCAAGCTGTTCTCCAGCGCACGGGCCGATGCGAACGATATGTCCCGCGCGATCCGCTGGGCCTATGAGAATTGCGGCGAACTGCTCGATCCGCATACCGCAATCGGGCTCCATGCTGCCCGCGAGGCCGGCCTGCCGCGCGACGTGCCGGTAGTGACCCTGGCCACCGCGCACCCGGCCAAGTTCCGCGATGCGGTCGAACGCGCTACGGGCCAGCGTCCCAGCTTGCCCGCGCGGATCGGCGATCTGTTCGAGCGCGAGGAGCAGCTGGTCGAGCTTCCGGGTGACTATGACGCCATCGCCGACTACGTTGCCGAGCACGCGGTGCCGCGTGGCTGAGCTGGTCCTGCCGCCGGTCGTGATGACCGGCGAAGGCTGGGCCGACTATGGCCTGGTCGATAGCGGCCATGGCCGCAAGTACGAGCGGTACGGACCCTACAGCTTCATCCGCCCCGAACCGCAGGCAATGTGGACGCCGCGGATGGAACGCTGGCCAGCCGACGGTGAATTCGTGCCCGGATCGGACGAGGACGGCGGCGGGCGCTGGGCCTATGGTTCCCGCGAAGTTCCCCGCGATGGCTGGCCGCTCAGCCGAGGCGAGTGCAAGTTCACCGCGCAGTGCACCCCGTTCCGGCACCTCGGCTTTTTCCCCGACATGGCCCCGGTATGGGACTGGATGGGCGGGCAATATGAAAATCCTCCCCCTTTGGGGGAGGTGGCATCGCGCAGCGATGACGGTGGGGGAATACCCACCGAAG
>JAGXTB010000021.1 GCA_018334165.1 Sphingomonadales bacterium
GCGCTGGTCCCGGTTTCGATCAGCGGCACCAGTCGCCCGCCGCTGGCCGAGATCACAGCCTTGGGGTCGGGCAGTGGGGCATTGCCGCCAAAGCCGAACCAGCGCTTGGCCGTATCGTTTTCGCCCTGTGCATCGAGGTTGACCGTGATCTCGTCGTGGAAGCCCCTCCAGTCGGGGATATCAGGCTCGATCAGCATGACAAAGCCGTCCTTGGCCTTGGGGCTGAGCCGCCGGGGGATCTGCATCGCGCGCCATTTGGGCATGATCACCACGGTCGGGCCGATAAAGCGGCGCGCCTCGATGGTGTCGGCGATCTCCTTGATCTTGGCTTCATGGGTCGGGGTCAGCACCAGCAGGCCGGGCTGTTTGAGCGCGGGACGTGACTGGACCTTGCTGACCGCAAAGCCGCGCGCGTCGAGGTACTGGTAGAGCGCCGAATAGCCGTTGAGGCCTTTGCCCCCCGCATGCCCGCCAAAAGCGCGCGGCTCGCTGTCGGCCATGCCAGCGCCGATCGACCAGAGCAGCGCGACGAAAGCCAGCGCGCCGACTGCGACCAGCCCGAGCACGGTGCGCGGCGCAAAGGGACTGGCGCGGCGCGTGCTCATTGGGCCAGCCGCTCCAGCGCGAATTCGGCATAGGCACTGCGCGCCGCCTGCCAGTCGCCCGCGTCCAGCTGGCGCAGCGCGAACAGGCTGCGCTCAACCCGCGCGGCGATGGTGCCAAACGCACCGCGGGCCTTGTCAGGCAAGGCGGCGATCCCGGCGATTTCGCGCGCGGTGCTGGCGCGGCGGACCCAATCGGGCCGGGCGGCCTGGATCTGCTGGACCGAGCGCCGCAGCAGCAAATGCGTCGCCTCGTCGAACTTGCCCTCAGCGGCAAGCCGGTCGGCATCCTCGAGCAGGGCTAGCGCCTCGGCCTGATCGGGCCGCCATTCGGCTTCGGGTGCCTCTGCGTCCTTGCGTTTCCAGCCCAGCCGCATCGTTTCGGTGAAGCGCCACAGGGCATAGAGCACGAACAGCGCCACCAGCGCCAGCAGCACCCATTGCAGCACCGGCCACGATACGCCCAGCGCCTGCCCGATCGGCTCGAATATCGCGCGCAGGAATTTCTCCAGGGCTTGCAACCAGCCGGGCGGCTCGGGCGGTTTGGTGGTGAGATCGATCGGCGCGTACTGGATCGTGGGATCGGCGTGGACCTTCTGCCACGCGCTGGCAGCGTCCTGTGCGGCTTCTGCGCCTTCGATAGCCGGTTGCGGTGCGCTCACAGTGCGACTGGTGGCATGGCCAAGGGCAGTCGGCAAGAAGTTGTCTTGCAGAAAAGAGAGTTAACCGCGCTGCCGTTCCATTGGATAGGTTCCCAGCATCCTCAGTTCCTTGCAATGGAACGCCAGTTCTTCGAGCGCGCGGTCCACCGCCGGATCGCCAGGCGCGCCGACAATATCGGCATAGAACGTGGTCGCCGAAAAGCTTGCGCCTTTCTGATAGCTTTCCAGCTTGGTCATATTGACCCCGTTGGTGGCAAAACCGCCCATCGCCTTGTAGAGCGCGGCGGGGACGTTCTTCACTTCGAAGACGAACGTCGTCATCGCGCTGCGTCCTGCCAGGCTGGCGGGGTCGAGCGGCTGGCGCGATAGCACCACGAAGCGGGTGGTATTATCGGCCGCGTCCTCGACATTCTCGGCGACGATCTTGAGGCCATAGAGCTCGGCGGCGATCCTGGGCGCAATCGCGCAGGCCCGCGGATCGCCCATTTCGGCGACATAGGCCGCCGCGCCTGCGGTATCGGCATAGGCCATCGGCACGATGCCCCGCGCGCGCAGGAAATGGCGCGACTGGCCCAGCGCCTGGGGGTGTGAATAGGCGGCCGCAAAGGGACCGTCCGATAGCGCCATCAGGTCATGATGGATCGCCAGGAAATGCTCGCCGACGATCGACAGCCCGCTTTCGGGCAGCAGGAAATGGATATCGGCGACGCGGCCGTGCTGCGAATTTTCGATCGGGATGATCGCGCGGGCGGCGCGGCCTTCTTTCACCGCATCGAGCGCGTCTTCAAAGCTGAAGCAGGGCAGCGGCAGGCAATTGGGATCGCATTCCAGCGCGGCGCGGTGGCCGTTGCAGCCCGGCGCCCCTTGGAACGACACCGCGCGCGCCGGATCCTGGGCCGCGGCGGCGACCATTTCCTCGACACGGGCGAGCGCGGGGGCGGGGTAGGAATGCATCGGGGCGGCCTATAGCGCCTTTTCCATCCGCAGCAATGGCACCTGCACCCCGTCAATCGGGGCGGAGAGAACCTCTTCCACCCCCAGGTATCCGCAAGCCGTGTAAAGCGGCACGCCCGACATGGTGCCCATCAGCTCGACTCGCTTGAAACCGGCTTGCCGCGCGGCGCCTTCGCACAGGCCCAGCACCATCCGGCCGATCCCGCGCCGGGCAAAGGCGGGGTCGGTGTACATCGCCCGGACCTTGGCCGCATCGCAGGCCGGATCGAGCCGGGCGGGTTCGCGCGCGACCACGCTGTCATCCCCGCCATAAAGCGTTGCGCGGAACGACCAGCCGCCGCAGCCGGCCAGCGCGCCGTCTTCCTCGACCATGAAATAGGTCCGGTCCTTCACCAGCTGGCTGTCGAGCCCCATCACCTTGTGGCTGGCGCGGACTTGCTCAGGGGTCAGGAAGTCATCCTGCAATTGCTCGATCGAGCGGGTCATCAGCGCATGCAGGCGCGGCAGGTCTTCCTCGGTGGCAAGGCGGTGAGTCAAGGCCATGTCAGTAGCCCGCAGCGTTGCCCACTGGCAGGCGTGGGTCGATTGCACCGTAGAAGCGGCTCTTGTCGCCGGTAGCCTGGTTGGGCCTCACCTTGAGCGAGGGCCCGCCGACCAGGATCGCGGCGATCTGGTTCCAGTAGCCCATTGGCTTCAGCTTGTGACCCTTGGCGGCGAGCACCGCCATGGTGTCTGCGCTGAGCGAGTTCTTCTCGTAATAGATCACGTCGGGCAGCCACTGGGCGTGGATCCGCGGGGCATCGACCGCTTCGGTCAGGGTCATGTCATAGTCGATCACATTGACCATCACTTGCAGCACCCCGGTGGGGATATGGCTGCCGCCGGGTGTGCCCAGCACCATCGAGAGCTGGCCGTTATGCGTGACGATGGTGGGGGTCATCGAGGACAGCGGCCGCTTGCCTGGCGCAATCGCGTTGTTGGTCCCTTCGACCAGCCCGTACATGTTGGGATGGCCGGGCTTGGCGGAGAAATCGTCCATCTCGTTGTTGAGCAGGATCCCGGTGCCTTCGGCGGTGACCCGTGCGCCGAACCAGTCGTTGATCGTATAGGTCAGCGAAACCGCGTTGCCGGCCTTGTCGACCACCGAGAAATGCGTGGTGCTCTTGCCTTCCTGGCCTGCGCCGGGGCCGGGCAGGCTGGAGGACGGCGTAGCCTTGTCAGGCGAAATCGTGGCGCGCTGCCGGTCGGCATAGGCCTGGCTGGTCAGGCGGGCGATGTCGGCTTTCACGAAATCGGGATCGCCCAGCTCCATGTTCCGGTCGCGGTAGGACCGGCGCAGCGCCTCAACGGTGTAGTGGACGCCTTGGGCCGATTGAAAGCCCAGGCTGCCCATCGGCCAGCCCTCGATGATGTTGAGCGTCTGGCACAGCACCACCCCGCCCGAGCTGGGCGGCGGGGCCGAGATCACGCGGAAGCCGCGATAGTCGCATTCAATGGGCCTCCGCTCGACCGCCTTGTAGGCGGCGAAATCGGCCACGGTCATGATCCCGCCGTGGCGCTGGTTGGAGGCCGCGATCCGGGCCGCGATCGGGCCGTTGTAGAAGGCCTGGTTCCCCCCAACTGCGATCGCCGCCAGCGTCCTGCCAAGGTCGGCCTGGACCCAGCGTTGGCCTTTCTTCCACGGTTTGCCCGCATTGAGGAAGATCGCCGCGCTGGCCGGGTCCTTGGCAAAGTCGGCAGCCCCATCGGCCAGCATGTCGGCATCGGCCTGATCGAGCACGAAGCCTCTGCTGGCGAGCGCGATGGCCGAAGCCATCAGCGAGGCGCGGGCCCTGGTCCCGTATTTGGTGCGGGCCAATTCGAGCCCGGCGACCGTGCCGGGGATCCCGGCGGCGAGGTGACCGCGGGTCGAAAGGCCGGGGATCACGTTGCCGGCCTTGTCCTGAAACATGGTCGGTGTGGCCTTGCCGGGGGCAGTTTCGCGAAAATCGATGAAAGTGGTGCGCCCGTCAGCCATGCGGATCGTCATGAACCCGCCGCCGCCGATGTTTCCGGCCTCGGGGAAAGTCACCGCCAGGGCATAGGCCACCGCGATCGAGGCATCGACAGCATTGCCGCCGCTCTTCAGCACGTCGATCCCGGCCTTGGTGGCCAGGTGATGCGCTGAGACCACCATGCCGTTTTCGGCCGAGACCGGGGCCGGGGAAGCCGCAACGGCTATCTGCGATCCGGCGAGTGCCAGCGATATGGCCAGAGATACGCCTGCTCTGAAAATCTGCATAGATACCCTCCCGGTCCACCACGGTGTTGGCACAAAAGAAAAGGGCGGGGAAGCCGCAGCTGCCCCGCCCTTTCTATGCGATCCCTTTGCAGGGAGCGTCAGATCAATACTTGATCTTGATACGAGCGTAGTAGAACCCGCCGTTGATCCCGAACGGACCACCGCTGCGCGGGTAGATCTGGCCGTCGGCCGTGCTGCCCGTCATCAGATAGATCGGGTTCGAAGGCGAAGCCGCGATCTTGTCCGGATAGGTGTTGAACAGGTTGTTCGCACCCAGGGTCAGCGTGAAGTGTTCCATGAAGGTATAGCTGACGTCGATATCCGTGGTGACCTTGGCTCCGAAGGTCTGGCCCGGATAGTCGTTTTCAGTACCCCACGAACCATAGAACCGCTCAGCCACGTTGAACGCCCAGTTGTCCTTCTGCCACGCGAACGACAGGTTCGCGCGGTGGTTCGGTGCCAGGTGGCGGATATCCGCGATCTGGGCCGCACTGATCAGAGCAGGATTGAACTTGGTCACCCGGCTCATGTTGTAGTTGTAAGCCAGGGTCACGTTGGTCCGCCCACCGAGGAACTCGGTCTTGTAGGTGGCAACCACGTCAACACCGTCGGTGGTGGTGTTGAACGAGTTGGTGAAGTAGTTCACCACCCCGCCTGCGCCCACCGCGATCAGGTCCGGCAGCGCGACGATGTCGGCCGGGGTCACGTTGAAGTTCGACGAAATGCCGATCCGGTCACGCACGCGGATCGAATAGCCGTCGATTGCCAGGTTGAACCCGCCACCCGGAGTGATCACCAGGCCCAGGCCAAAGTTGGTGGCCTTGGCCGGCTTGAGCGGCGCCCCGCCAAAGTACTGCGCGATCGAGCTGGTCACCGGATAGGTACCGGTCTGGACCTGATTGCCCGCGACAAAGTTGGTGGTCAGGATCGAGACGTTGTTCTGCCCCGGCGAGGGAGCGTGGAAGCCGGTCCCGACGGTGCCGCGCACGGCCACAACATCGGTCAGGTGAGCAATGAAGTTGGCCTTGCCGACCAGCGTGTTGCCGGACAAGCTATAGTTCTCCCAGCGGCCAGCGAGGCCGAAAGAGAACGTGTCGCTGAGATCGCCTTCGAGGCCAACATAAGCGCCATAGCTCCTCTGGCTGAACTTGCCGGCAAAGGTGGTGCTGGTGCCGCCGTAACCGCTCGCGCCGGTCGGCATGCCAACGGTCGAATCGAAGACGTAAACGCCAGGTGCGGTTTCACGGTAGAGGTTCTGCGAAGCGTAAGGACCGGCACCGTAAGACTGCGGATCGCCTGCGGTCTGTTCGTAGCTTTCCTTACGGTATTCCGCGCCCCACGACAGGGTCAGCGGGCTGGCCATGCCAGCGTCGATTTCGTAGGCCATGTCCAGATAGGCGTCGAATTCGCTCTGGATCAGCTTGCCGAACTTGAACGAAGTCTGCGTCGAAGGACCGTAAGACGGGCTCAGCGAATCGTACATCGACAGGTCGAGCGAGGCCCGGCTGGCTGAAACCGCAAGATCCCAGGTCAGCGCACCGCCGGTGTTCTTGACCCCGACCACGCCAAAGGCCTGATCGACCACACCCACGAAGCGCGGGGTGAACCCGGCCGGATAGAGCGAGGTGAAATTGTAGGTCTGCTGGGTGTTGGCCAGATTCGACATGACAAACCCGCCGGTCGGACAAGTCGGCGTCGCGGCCGGGCACGCGGTCAGGTAGATCGGGTGCGAGAAAGCCGAGTTGCGGCCCGGCGAACGGGTGGTGATGCCCGATCCGTCGTTGACCTGCAGATTGGTTGCGCTGATCGGCGAGCGATAGTTGAAGCTCTGGTCACCCTTCGAGTGGGCCACATTGCCGATCATGTAGAGCTGGGTCTGGTCAACGATTTCAAACCCGGCGTTGAGCATGGTCTTGTAGCCATTGACCGGCGAGGAGCCCCAAATCTGCACCGGCCCGGGGAAGTTGGGCAGCTGCGAAACCAGCGCCGGATTAGCGGCATTGAGCGACTGGAACACCAGCGCCACCGGGCGGGTCGCGCCGCGGCTGGTCTGGCCATCGTCGAAGAATTCGGCCGACAGGTTGATGAACCCGCGGTCACCCACTTTCACGCCGGCATTGGCCGCGATCTGATAGCTCTTGCCGTCGCCTTCGTAAGTCTGGCCATAACGGCCCTGGATTTCGAGGCCAGCATCGTCGCGCAGGCCGTAGTTGAGCACGCCGCCGATCGCGTCCGACCCGTACTGGGCGGTCGCGCCGTCGCGCAGGATCTGCAGGTTCTTGATCGCGATCGAGGGGATCACCGAGATGTCCGACCCGTGCGAGCCGAACGACAGCGCGGTATCGCCGCCGGTGTAAACCTGGACCAGCGCCGAGCGATTGAAACGCTTGCCGTTGAGCATCACCAGCACTTGGTCGCCCGGCAGGCCGCGCAGCGAAGGCGCGCGCACAAAGGTCGAAGCATCGGAAATGGTGTTCTGGCCGACGAAGAACGAGGGGACCACGTTCTTGACGGTGTCGAGCAGGTTCGATGCCGACTGGGTGGCCAGGTCTTCGCTGCCGATCACGTCAACCGGCGAGGCGCTGTCGGTAACCGTGCGGTCAGCGCGGCGGGTGCCGATGACGACGATGCCTTCAGACGGTGCTTCGGCTTCTTCACCCGAACCCTGGGCTTCTTGCGCCATGGCCGGAGTAGCAAAAAGGATCGCCAGGCTGGCGGCAGAGGCGGCAAGAGCGGCCTTCCTGATGCTACGGCTTGCGTTAATTCGCATAGAATTCTCCGTATTGTGTTTATCCGCCAGCCCCCCGAACGGTTTTGTGGCGGTGGAGTGTCGCTATTGAGCGCAAAGCTGTTGTCAATCTGGCGTTCAGGTTCGCTTGCCGATTCTTGCGCAAGTGTGGCTTTGGCGCACTATGCTTGCGCTGCATTCCTATTCACAGCTCACTGGATTTCATCGCGAAGATCGGGGTGTGCGGTTCGTGCGCGGCCATCCGTTCAAGCAGCAGGTCGAGCTCGGCCTCGGCGATGATGATCCCCTGATGCGCAGGCCGGATAAAGCCGACTGCGGCCATATGGTGGTTGAAGGCGATCAGGTGGTCGAAGAACCCGAAGGCGTTGAGCAGGCCCACTGGCTTGGCGTGATAGCCCAGCTGCGCCCAGCTGACTGCTTCCCACAGCTCGTCCATGGTGCCGACCCCGCCGGGGATCGTCAGGAACCCGTCGGACAGGCGAGTGAAGGCGGCCTTGCGCTCGTGCATGTCCGCAACCACGATCAATTCGGTGCAATCGTGGTTGGCGACTTCGCTGGAAACCAGCGCCTCGGGGATCACTCCGATCACTTCACCGCCCTTATCCAGCGCGCCATAGGCAACCGCGCCCATCAGCCCCAGCCGTCCGCCGCCATAGACCACGCCGATACCCCGCCCGGCGAGGTCGGCGCCGATTGCGCGGGCAAGCTCGATATAGCGCGGGTCTTCGGGGGTGGCTGATCCGCAATAGACAGCAAGGCGTTTCACGTCAGTTCCTTCAGCATCTGGGCAGCGGCTGCCTTAGCACCGGCCAACACTGCGGCAACCCCTGCGCCGGGATGGGTCGCGGCCCCGACCAGGTAGAGGTTCGCCAACCTCGGATCGCGGTGGGCCATGCGCAGCGGGCCCGATTGCAGCGCGCTCGCCTCCAGGCTCCAGGCGCTGCCCTGGTGGTAATTGAGCTCAAGCGCCAGATCGCGCGGGGACGTGGTGAAGCTGGTCACCACCCGGTCGTGGATGTCGGGGATCAGCCGCCGTCCGACTTCGGCCAGCACCCGCTGCTCGATCAGCGGGGCGACGGTTACCCAGTCAATCGGCAGCTTGCCCAGATGTGCCACCGGGATCGTCGCGCGGAATACCGACTTGCCCGGCGGAGCCATGGAAGGGTCACTCACGCTGGGGTGGTGCAGGCTCAGCATGAAATCCTGCGGCAGCACCCCGTGATCGAACAGGTCGGCGATCAGCTCGCCATAGCGCGGCCCCAGCAGCACCGACTGGTGCGGGATCCCCGGCCAGGTTCCTTCCAGCGCGAAGTGGACCGAAAAGGCCGAGGGCGAGTAGCGCTGCCGGGACAGCTTGCCTGCCACTTGCGGCCCGCGCGGCAGGTCTTTCAGCAGGTCGCGGTAAGTATGCATGGCATCGGCGGCGGAAACCACCGCATCGAAGTGCCCGCGCCAGCCGCTCTGGCATTCGGCTTCGCTGATCCGGTTGCCGACCGCGTGCAGCCGCACCACCGGATCGCCCAGCCGGACCGTGCCGCCCAGCTGCTCAAACCGCGCGGTCAGCGCCTCGGCCAAGGCGGCCAT
>JAGXTB010000022.1 GCA_018334165.1 Sphingomonadales bacterium
GATACCGGGATCAACCGGCTGGGGCTGCCACTGGCCGACCTCAGCGATCCGGTAATCACCGGGCTGCAAGTCGACGTGCTGCATTCGCACCTGGCTTCGGCGGACGAGGACGTCCCGCAAAACGAAGCGCAGCGCCTGCGCTGGCTGGAGGCGCAGGGCCTGGTCCAGCACCGCCGCGCCAGTCTGGCCAACAGCGCAGGGATCGCGCTGGGCAGTGCCTATCACGGCCAACTGACCCGGCCTGGCATCGCGCTCTATGGCGGGGTGCCTTCAGCTGCGCTGGCGGGGCAGATCAAACAAGTCGCCCAGCCCGAAGCTCAGGTGATCCAGACCCGCGAACTCGAGGCTGGCGACCAGATTGGCTACAACGCGACCTTCACGGCCGCCGAACCAATGCGCGTCGGCGTGGTCAGCCTGGGCTATGCCGATGGCTATTTGCGCTGCTGGTCGGGCAAGGGTGCGATGTTGGCCGATGGGCTGCGCTTGCCGGTGCTGGGCCGTGTCTCGATGGACATGACCGTGATCGATCTGAGCCATGCACCCCAAGTCGGCGAGGGGGATTGGCTGGCGCTGGACTATGACCTGCCCGCCGCATCGGCGCTCACCGGGCTGTCCCAATATGAGCTGCTGACCTCGCTGGGCCGCCGTTTTCCGCGCTGATGCTGCGCGCGTGCTGCGCAGCATAGCGATGTTGCATTGCACCTATTGCAGGTGCTAACGAAATGCCAAGGGGACGTCTCCCCTGCGGGATTACGGACATGAGCGACGCCAAGGGCGAAACGGTCATCATCAAGAAGTACGCCAACCGGCGGCTCTACAACACCAAGAGCTCGAGCTACATCACGCTCGATCACCTCGCGAAAATGACCCGCGAAGGCGTGGACTTCAAGGTTGTCGATGCCAAGACAGGCGCTGACATCACCCATCAAATCCTCACGCAAATTATCATGGAAGAAGAAACCGTGCGCGGCGAACAGATGCTGCCGGTGAACTTCCTGCGCCAGTTGATCGGGATGTACGGCAATTCGATGCAGGGACTTGTCCCGCATTACCTCGAAGCCAGCATGGAACAGTTCCGTTCTAACCAGTCCAAGCTGCGCGAGGCGTTCGAATCGAGCCTAGCGGGCAACCCGCTGGCCAAGCTCGCCCAGCACAATTTGTCGATGTTCAAGGCGGCCGCTTCGGCGTTCGTGCCGGGCCTGACCGACGACAAGAATGCCCCCGCCGCCAAGAGCGAAAGCGACGAGATCGCCGCGCTGCGCAAGCAGATGGCCGAAATGCAGGCCAAGCTCGACAAGCTGGGCAAGGACTAGTCCGCAGCAATCCTTGCCCCGCCGGGCCCAAGCCGCTATCGGCGCGGCCATGAAGCACGCACTCACCGTCACTCGCCAAGAAGACTTCGCCGCCTGGTACCAGGAGGTCATCGCCGAGGCCGAAATGGCCGAAGAAAGCGGCGTGCGCGGCTGCATGGTGATCCGCCCGTGGGGCTATGGCATCTGGGAACGGATTCAGGCGCTGATGGACGCCCGGATCAAGGCGGCCGGCGTCGACAACTGCTATTTCCCGCTGTTCATTCCCTTGAGCTATTTCGCCAAGGAAGCCGAACACGTTGACGGCTTTGCCAAGGAAATGGCCGTGGTCACCCACCACCGCCTGATCCAGGACGGCAAGGGCGGGCTGGTACCGGACCCCGAAGCCAAGCTGGAAGAGCCGCTGATCGTGCGGCCCACGTCCGAGACCGTGATCGGCCAGGCGATGGCGCGCTGGATCCAGTCGTGGCGCGATCTGCCCTTGCTCACCAACCAGTGGGCCAATGTGGTGCGCTGGGAAATGCGCACCCGGATGTTCCTGCGCACCAGCGAGTTCCTCTGGCAGGAAGGCCACACCGCGCACGCCGACCGTGACGATGCAATGGCCGAAACGCTGCGCGCGCTCGAAATGTACCGCGCCTGCGCCGAGGATGATCTCGCGCTGCCGGTGCTTTACGGCGAAAAGCCCGAGCACGAACGCTTCCCCGGCGCGGTCGCGACCTATTCGATCGAAGCGATGATGCAGGATGGCAAGGCGCTCCAGGCCGGGACCAGCCATTACCTCGGTACCGGTTTCGCTGAAGCTGCCGGGATTCGCTATCAGGACAAGGAAGGCCAGCAGACGCTGTGCCACACCACCAGCTGGGGCGTTTCAACCCGCCTGATCGGCGGCGTGATCATGACCCACGGCGATGACGATGGGCTGCGCGTGCCGCCCGCGATCGCCCCGCACCAGGTGGTGATCCTGCCGATGCTGCGCGATGACGATGGCGACGAGGCCCTGCTGGCCTATTGCGAAGACCTGCGCCGCGCGCTCGCCGCGCAAACCGCGCTGAGCGAGCCAATCCGCGTGCTGCTTGACAAGCGGGCCGGCAAGGCCACGCAAAAGCGCTGGGGCTGGGTCAAGAAGGGCGTGCCGCTGATCCTCGAGATTGGTGGGCGCGATGCCGCTGGCGGGCAGGTTTCGGTGGTCCGCCGTGACCGGCTTTACCGCGAGGACGGCAAGGTCAATTTCGCCGGGCAAGACAAGGATGCGTTCCTTGGTGCCGCCGCTGCGGAACTCGAAGACCTCCAGCATTCGCTCTACACACAGGCCAAGGCGCACCGCGACGCCAACATCCGCCGCGATGTGACCGACATGGCCGAGCTCGAAGCCCACTTCGCCGAAGGCAACCGCTATCCGGGCTGGGTTGAATTGGCCTGGTCGCGCCCCACCGGCGCCGCGCTCGAGGCCGTGGTGCAGAAACTGAAAGCGCTCAAGCTCACCGTGCGCAACACCCCGCTGGGCGGTGAGCCGGTTTCCGGCACCTGCATGTTTACGGGCGAACCAGCTGTCGAACGGATCTACGTGGCGCGGGCTTACTGATGGTTGATTCACGCGGAGACGCGGAGACGCGGAGGAGTAGGGAGGAATCTGCTGCGCCGCAGGCTTTCTCCTTCGAGCTTCCCGATCGTTTGGCGGCTGCGCCGAAAGCAAGGCATCTCCGCGTCTCCGCGCCTCCGCGTGACATTTCATGACTCGCAGAGTCACACCCGGCCTGCCCAGCCGCCAGCAGATCCTGGACCTTATCGCCGCAAGCGCCGATCCGGTTGGCAAGCGTGAGATTTCGCGTGCCTTCGGGCTGAAGGGGCAGGAAAAGATCGCGCTCAAGGCGCTGCTCAAGGACATGGCCGAGGAAGGCCTGATCGACGGCAACCGCACCGCGTTCCACCGGATGGGCGGCGTGCCCAAGGTCACGGTCCTGCGAGTGGTGGAAATTGAGGATGGCGAGGCCGTGGCGGTGCCCGACAGCTGGACGCCCGACGATGCCTCGGTTCCGCCGCGCCTGCGGCTGCGCGAGAAGGGCCGGGGTTCCGCGCTGCGTTCGGGCGACCGCGTGCTGGCCCGCACCGAGGAGACCGCGACCGGCTGGATCGCGCATCCGATGAAAAAGCTTCCCGCCCATGCCGACCAGATCATGGGCGTGGTCGAGATCGACAAGACCGGCAAAGGCTGGCTCGCGCCGGTGGACAAGCGCGAGCGTCATTCGCAGGTCATCGCCGACCTGGGCGGGGCCGAGGAGGGCCAGCTGGTACTGGCGGAGCCAGTCGGACGCAGTCCGCGTTCAGGGGTCAAGGTCACCACCGTGCTGGGCGATCCGCTGGCGCCCAAGGCCTTCAGCCTGATCGCGATCCACAAGCACGGTATCCCTTTCGCTTTCGCGCCCGAAACGGTGGACGAGGCGCATGTCGCCGCCAAATTGCCGCTCAGCGTTGAGACCCGCGAAGACCTGCGCCACCTGCCGATCGTCGCGATCGATCCCAGCGATGCCCGCGACCATGACGATGCGATCTGGGCCGAACCCGACGGCGAGGGCGGATTCCGCGCGCTGGTGGCGATCGCCGATGTCAGCTTCTACGTCCGCCCCGGCGGCGCGATTGACCGCGATGCCAGGAAGCGCGGCAATTCGGTCTATTTCCCCGACCGGGTGGTGCCGATGCTGCCCGAAGTGCTCTCGGCCGATGTCTGCTCGCTCAAGGCCGGGGAGCCTCGGGCGGCGATGGCTTGCCACCTGAAAATCGCTGCCGATGGCCGGGTGACGTCATGGCGTTTCACCCGCGCAATTGTGCAAATTCATGAGGTTATCGCCTACGAAGAGGCGCAAAGGCGCATTGATTCAGCCCAAAGTCCCGTTCGTGTCGAGCGAAGTCGAGACACCGCGCCAGGCATCTCGACTTCGCTCGATGCGAACGGAGGTGGGGTAGGAACCAACGTTCTCCAGAACCTCTGGGCGGCCTGGGCCGCGCTGGAGCAGGCCCGCAAGGCCCGCGATCCGCTCGACCTCGACTTGCCCGAGCGCCGGGTGGTGCTGGACGAGCACGGCAAGATCAAGGAAATCGCGCTGCGCGAACGGCTTGATGCGCACCGGGTGGTCGAAGATTTCATGATCGCCGCCAATGTCGCGGCAGCCAAGGCGCTCGAAGCCAAGGTCGCCCCAGTGGTCTATCGCTTGCACGAGCCGCCCAGCCGCGAAAAGCTGGTTGCGCTCAAGGACTACCTCGCAACCTTCGACAAGAAGCTCTCGCTGGGCCAGGTTGTCACTCCCAGCTTATTCAACCGGATGATGAAGGATATCTCCGATGAGTCTGAAAAAGCTCTGATTATGGAGGCCGTGCTGCGCAGCCAGACTCAGGCCTACTACGGCCCGCGCAACATGGGACACTTCGGACTTTCGCTGGGCAGCTACGCGCACTTCACTTCACCGATCCGGCGCTATTCGGACCTGCTGGTCCACCGCGCGCTGGTCGATGCCTATGGGCTCGAGCAACCCAAGCCCAAGGCCGACCTTCCGCCCACCAGTGGCCTTGCCGAGCGCGACCGCGCCGATCTCAGCCGCGTGTCCGATGCGATCAGCCAGGCCGAACGCCGCGCAATGATGGCTGAGCGCGAAACCATCGACCGCTATGTCGCGGCCTGGCTCGCCTCGCGGATCGGCGAAGTGTTTGAATGCCGGATCACCGGAGTCCAGCGTTTCGGCCTGTTCGCAACGATCATTGCGCTGGGCGGTGATGGCCTGGTTCCGGTCTCGGTGCTGGGCGATGAACGTTTCTTCCACGACGAGAAAAGCCACGTGCTCGAAGGCGAGCAGACCGGCACGAAGTTCGTGCTGGGCGGCCGACTTCGGCTGCGATTGGCCGAAGCCAATCCGCTGACCGGCGCGCTCAAGTTCGAGCCCGAGGAGAGTTCAGGCGGACGGATAGAACCGCGCGGCAAGCCTTTGCCACTCCATAAAAAAGGCAAGCACCTGGCCGGGCAACGTGGCCGCCCCGGAAATATCCGTCATCAGGGCAAGCGGCGCTAGCTCAGCTGCTCAAGGCCGGCTTCATCGAGCCCGCCGGGAATGACATAAACCGGGCAAGGCAGCTGCCCTGCGGTTGCAGCAAAGTGGGAGACCAGCGGACCAGGGCCGCCGCTGCTGGCCGCGCCAAGTACCAGCGCCGAAACTTCGGGATGCTCGGCCAGGTAGTCGCGCACAACGCTGACCCCGTCGCCTTGCTTGACCGCGATTACCGGAGCCTTGCCGCCATCGCCCAGCAGCGAGCCCGCGGCTGCGGTCACCAGCGCCTCGGCCCGCAAGCGGGCCTCTTCCTCGATCGTGGCCTGGATTCCGCCGAAAGCCACGAATTGCTGGCGCGGGACCAGCGCCAGCAAGTGTACCGTGCCGCCGGTGCGCTGCGCCCGCCGCGCGGCAAAGCGCAGCGCCAGGCTGGCCTCATCGGTTTCGTCCATGATCACCAGGTAAACGCGCATGGCTGTTCCCCCCATCGGCGCGATATCTGCTACAAACGTATTCTGCGCAAGCATCTTGCCGAGAGCCGACATTTTGGCCAGAGATGGTGCGTTACTTAGCCTTGCACCAGGGACCAGTCGCCAGCCATGCCGATCGCCATCAAGATGCCCGCGCTTTCGCCGACCATGGAGGAAGGCACGCTCGCCAAATGGCTGGTCAAAGTGGGCGACAAGGTCTCCTCGGGCGATATCATGGCCGAGATCGAGACCGACAAGGCGACGATGGAATTCGAAGCCGTCGATGAAGGCGTGATTACCGCGATCGAAGTGGCCGAAGGCACCGAAGGCGTGAAGGTTGGCACGGTGATCGCCATGCTGGCGGGCGATGACGAGGATGCGAGCGCGGCTCCGGCACCCAAAGCAGCGCCCAAGCCGGCTGAAACCGCGCCGGTGCCTGCGCCTGCGCCTGCGGCAGTCCCCACTCCTGCGGCGCCGATATCGCAAGGCGAGCGCGTGATCGCCTCTCCCTTGGCCAAGCGGATCGCCGAGCAAAAGGGCGTCGATCTGAAAGGCGTTCAGGGATCCGGCCCCGGCGGCCGGATCGTCAAGGCCGATGTCGCAGGGGCCCAGTCCGGGGCAGTGGCTCCCGCTGTCAGTGCCGCAGCCCCGGCACCGGCCGCGCCGACGTCTGACTTCGGCATCCCTTACGAAGCCGAAAAGCTGGGCAACGTCCGCAAGGTTATCGCGCGCCGTCTGACCGAGGCCAAGCAGACCATTCCGCACATCTACCTGACTGTCGATGTCCGGCTCGATGCCTTGCTCAAGCTGCGCGGTGAACTGAACAAGGCACTTGAAGCTGACGGCGTAAAGCTTTCAGTCAATGATCTTTTGATCAAGGCACTGGCCAAGGCGCTGATCCGCGTGCCCAAGTGCAACGTCAGCTTTGCCGGAGACGAGCTGCGCAAATACAGCCGCGCCGATATCTCGGTCGCAGTGGCCGCGCCTTCGGGGCTGATCACGCCGATCGTGTTCGATGCCGCGACCAAGGGCGTCGCCCAGATCAGCACCGAAATGAAGGCGCTGGCCGACAAGGCCAAGGCCGGCAAGCTTCAGCCGCTCGAGTTCCAGGGCGGAACCGCCAGCCTGTCCAACCTCGGCATGTTCGGGATCAAGCAGTTCGACGCGGTGATCAACCCGCCGCAGGGCATGATCATGGCGGTCGGGGCGGGGGAACAGCGGCCTTATGTGGTCGATGGCGCACTGTCGGTCGCCAGCGTGATGTCTGCCACCGGCAGCTTTGACCACCGTGCAATCGACGGGGCCGATGGGGCGCAGCTGATGCAGGCGTTCAAGGACCTGGTGGAGAACCCGTTGGGGCTGCTCGCATGACAACCGCGGACAAGCTCAAAGGGTGGCCTAACTGCCACACAAATTTTGAGATTTGCCTTCGCGCCCGGCAAGCGGTGCCGTCACCTTGTCAACTAAACCTGACTTGATACTAAGTCTCCAGCGCCACACAGGTGACGCCATCGGAGGATATTTTATGCGGAAATTGCTTTTTGCAGCATTTGTACTGGGCGCGACACCGGCTTTTGCCGATGCGGGTGAGGAGCCCAAAGTTGGCGGGATGCGGATCGAGGTTCACGCCGGGATCGAGCGTCCGAACCTGAGCGATACCCAGGGCGGGACCACCTATGTCGCCTCGCTGGGTTCGGGCTTCGTCTATGGCGCCGAAATCGGCTATGACGTGAAGGTCTCTGAGACGGTCACGGTCGGACCCTATCTCAGCTTTGATGCTGGCGGTGCCAACAAGTGTGAGAACTACACCGATCCGGGCGTGAACGGGCAAGTGTGCTTCAAGTCGAAGTCCGACCTGTCGGTTGGCCTGCGCGGGGCCGCGCGGCTTGGCAGCAAGACCGAGCTCTACCTGGGGCTGGGCTATGACGTGTTCGACACTGACTTCACCATTGTCGAGCGCAATTCGGTGACCAACGCCGTGGTGTTCAACTATGCCGCCACCGAAAACCGCAAGGGCATTGGCGTCAGCTTTGGCGGGAACTACGATCTCTCGCGAAACATGTATATCGGCCTGGGCATGCGGGTTTCTGAACTGGGTGATTTTGAAGGCTCGGGGTTCAAACTCCAGCGTTTCCAGGGCCACGCGACCCTCGGATTCCGGTTCTAATCGGGCGGGCCTCCGTGATCGCCCGGCTTTCACGGAGGCCTGACCTCCACAAAGGAGCACCATGAGCGACTACGATGTAATCATCCTCGGATCGGGCCCGGGCGGCTATGTCTCGGCAATCCGCTGTGCGCAATTGGGGCTCAAGACGGCGATCGTCGAGCGGGAGAACCTGGGCGGGATCTGCCTCAACTGGGGCTGCATCCCGGCCAAGGCGCTGCTGCGCTCGGCCGAAGTGCTGCACCAGATGAAGCATGCGGCCGACTATGGCCTGGCGGCCGACAATGTGCGCGCGGACCTGGGCGCGGTGGTCAAACGCAGCCGCGGGGTGGCCAAACAGCTCAACCAGGGCGTCACGCACCTGATGAAGAAGAACAAGATCACCGTGCATATGGGCGTGGGGACGCTTCTGGGCGGCGGCAAGCTTGAGGTCAAAGGCGATAAGGGGAGCGAAACGCTTTCTGCCAAGCATATCGTGATCGCCACCGGCGCCCGCGCGCGCGACCTGCCCTTTGCCCCGGCCGATGGCAAACGCGTCTGGACCTATCGCCACGCGATGACTCCGGCCGAGCTGCCGGGCAAGCTGCTGGTAATCGGATCGGGCGCGATCGGAATCGAATTCGCTAGCTTCTACAATGATATGGGAAGCGAAGTTACAGTCGTTGAGATGATGGACCGGATCGTTCCGGTTGAGGATGCCGACGTTTCGGCCTTCCTTGAGAAGGCGCTTAAGAAGCAGGGCATGACCATCATGACCGGGGCCGGGGTCGAGGCGCTGGCGGTGAGCGACAAGGGCGTCAAGGCGAAGATCAAGGCCAAGGACGGCACGGTCGCGGACAGCGAGTTCAGCCATGTGATTGTTGCGGTGGGGATCGTGCCAAACACTGAGAACATTGGCCTTGAAGCTGTTGGAGTTAAAGCAGAACGCGGGATTGTTGCGATTGATGGCCTGGGCCGCACCAATGTTCCGGGGGTCTGGGCGATCGGCGATGTCACTCCAGGCCCCTGGCTCGCGCACAAGGCCAGCCACGAAGGCGTGATCACTGCCGAGGCGATTGCTCAGGCGCTGGGCAACAAGGATGTCCATCCGCACGCGATGGACAAGGCCAACATCCCTGGCTGCACGTACTGCCACCCGCAAGTCGCCTCGGTCGGCCTGACCGAGGCCAAGGCCAAGGAGGCCGGCTACACGGTCAAGGCCGGGACTTTCCCGTTCATCGGCAACGGCAAGGCGATCGCGCTGGGTGAGGCGGAAGGCTTCATCAAGACCGTGTTCGACGCAAAAACCGGCGAACTACTGGGCGCGCATATGGTTGGTGCCGAAGTGACCGAACTGATCCAGGGCTATGTCGTGGGCAAGACGCTCGAGAGCACCGAGGCCGAGCTGATGGCTACCGTCTTTCCGCACCCGACGCTATCGGAAATGCTCCACGAAAGCGTGCTCGCGGCCTACGGACGCGCGCTGCACATCTGACCTAGCGGCCTATCGCGAGCGCCTGGTTGGCCTGGCGGACCAGGTGCTCGAACACGGCAACATGCAGCGGGGCGGCAAATTCGCAGCCAACCTCGTTGCCGCGGTGCCAGCGGACATGTGCCGAAAGCAGCTGCATTCCCGGGATCCGGATGCTGAGCGGCTTGATCGTGCTGGGCTGCGACAGGCCGGCGATCCGGAAGCCCGTTGGCGACAGATCGTCCAGGTGCACAACCTGCCACGGGCGCGTGCCCTGGCGCACTTCGCAGGCAATAACCAGAAGAGCACGATTGCTGGCGCGCGCGCAGTCTTGGCCGGTGGGGATGGCAGGAGTCATGGATTGATCGTTCATCGCCTTGTCCGGTTGCCAGAACCGGGTTTCCAAATGGTAAGCGTACTGCGCGTTTTTTGCTGAAATGCTGACCCGGGCATGCCGATTGACGTGGTTCCGGGATGGAATCTCTGCCTAATGCAGTAACTTAATCGGCCATTTACCATTGCCGGCTAGGGAAAACCCTGATGGGTCCGAAAACGAAACCTGAAGGTACCGTAAGTGTACTGCTGAGCCGCCTGTGTTTGCAGGTGCTGCTGACCATTTGCGCGCTGGCTGGGTGGAGCTCTTCGGCCATGGCGCAGACGGTGACGCGCTACACCAACACCACTGACAGCGCGACCAACGCGATCAACGAGACCAACTTTCTCTGTCCGACTGTTTTCACGCGGTCTTTCACGGTTGGAACCAGCTATACCGTCAGCGACGTCAATATCGCCGTTCTGATGAGCCACACCTGGCGCGCTGACATTTTGATGTATCTCGTGTCGCCGGGCGGAACGCGAGTGCAGCTGACGAACGGGCAGGGGGCCGATGCCGACAATTTCAATCTAACCTTCGATGACGAAGCGGCCAGTGCGATCACTGCCTATACTGCCAATTCAACCGCCACTTCGACCACCACAGTTCCGCCCTACAGCGCCAGCTTCCGGCCGACTGCCGCACTTACCGCCTTCGATGGGACCAACTCGGCAGGCAACTGGGTGCTTGAGATCTGCGACAATGCCAATGCCGACAGCGGGACCTTTTTCCAGGCAGACCTCTATCTAACCTCCAGCCCGACCAACTATGCCGACCTGTCGCTCGCGATGTCGCTAAGCAATGCGGCGCCCGCGACCGGTTCGACCGTCACCTACACGCTGACCATTGCCAATGCCGCGGGTTCACCTAACTCAGCAAGCGGTGTGGTGGTACGCCAGGCGCTGCCCAGCGGACTCAGTTTCGTCAGCGCAACAGCCAGCCTTGGCAGCTACAACTCAGCGACCGGAGACTGGAGCGTGGGAGCCCTCGCGCCAAATCAGAATGCCACTTTGACTGTCACTGCAACGGTAACCGCAGCGGCGGGCACCAGCGTGGTCAATAGTGCCGAGGTAACCAGTTCGTCGATCACCGATCTTGATTCGACTCCCAACAACGCCGTGACCAGCGAAGACGACTTTGCCAGTACCACATTTACCGCCAGTTCAACCCGCAGCGCCGGTACCGCGCCGACGCTGACATGTGCTGCCGGTTCGGCGTTGTTCGACTGGGACAGCCAGACCTGGAGCGCCGGGTCAACCTCGAACAACTACACGCTGACCGGGATCGGCGCCTTCAACTTTGCGATCACCAATCCCGGGACATTCCTCAACAACGCGACCTATGGCGGTCAATCGCCGGCCCGGCAGACCGCCAACAATGGTGGGTTCAGCGGACAGAACTCCTTGGTGCAGCTGGTCGATATGGCCAACACCAGCCAGGTTGTGACCACGACGATCACACTGGGGACGGCCGCGCAGGGGGCCCAGTTCAGGATTCTCGACGTCGACTTTGCGTCCGGTCAGTTTGCCGACATGGCCACGGTTACGGGCTATCTGAACGGCAATGCCGTCAGTCCGACTCTGACCAATGGGGTGACCAACTATGTGCTGGGCAACAGTGCTTATGGCGACGGGACTTCAGCGGACGGATCCGCCAATGGCAACATTGTCGTGACTTTCAACTCGCCGATCGACCAGATCGTTGTCCAATACGGCAACCACTCGCTTGCCCCCAGCAACCCTGGCCAACAAGCAATCACCCTGCATGATTTCACGCTGTGCCGGCCGGTGCCGAACGTCAGCGTCACCAAGGTCAGCTCTGTCCTGTCCGACCCGGTCAATGGCACCACCAATCCCAAGGCCATTCCGGGCGCGGTGATGGAGTACTGCATCCTGATTACCAACAACGGCACCGCCACACTGACCAGCCTTGCGGTGAGCGACACGCTGCCCGCGAACTTCACCTATGCTGCCGGAACGATGACCAGCGGAAGCAATTGCGCCAGCGCCACCACAGCTGAGGATGACAACAATGCGGGCGCGGACGAGAGCGATCCGCACGGTGCCTCGATCAGTGCCGGAGTGCTTGGGGCAACAGCTTCAACGCTGACCGCTTCAAGCAGTTTTGCCCTCAAATTCCGGGGCACTGTTAACTGAATCGGGCTTCCGTTCCTTGTCGCAACGGATAGCCGGTCGAAGTAACGATCTCGGTCAGTTATTCAATAAATCAATATCTTATAGCATATTATTGCTATCAAACCCGAATTAAGCTTGAAACGCCCGGATTACGGCGCTTTCTGAATCAGGCCCTCACCAGCTTCCTACTGAAATCTAACGAAAATTAGAAAACCAGTTTGGGAGTTTGTTAACCCTGTGTCGCTACCACGCAGGCATGAAGAACCATCTTGCCATGCGTGCCTCCTGGGGCACCGCTACCGTCGCCGCGCTGGGAGCCATGCTTGCTCCGGGCCTGGCCCATGCCGCCGGCGTAAGCGCCGGGACGCTGATCCAGAACACCGCTACGGCGACCTACACCTCGGGCACGACCAGTGGCTCGGTGACCTCGAACACGGTCACGGTCCGGGTCGATGAACTGCTCGATGTCGCAGTCGCCGGGCTGACCACCACGCCGGCGCTGGCCGGGGCCAGCAACGTCGTGCTGGAATATTCGCTCACCAACACCGGCAACGGTCCGGAGGCATTCAACCTGGTGGTCAACACCGCGGTGGCGGGCAACCAGTTCGATGCCGTGCTGCAATCGGTGGTGGTCGATACCAACGGCAACAACACCTACGATCCGGGGGTCGATCAGGTCCTGACCAGCGGCCAGCCGACCCCTTCGATCGCCGCCGATGGCTCGCTCAGGGTCTTCGTGATCGTCAGCCTGCCGGGCACGGCCATCGATGGCCAGACCAGCCAGGTCCAGCTCAGCGCGACTGCGGTGACCGGATCGGGCACGCCGGGCACGGTCTTCGCGGGGCAGGGCCAGGGCGGCGGCGACGCCGTGGTAGGTGCCTCGACCGCGACCCAGAGCGCCAACGACGCCCTGATCGCGGCGCTGGCTACGGTCGCACTGACCAAAGCGGCCGCTGTGGCCGATCCGTTCGGCGGCACCCAGCCGGTCCCGGGCGCGGTGGTGACTTACACCCTGACCGCGACTGTCAGCGGGACCGGCCAGGCCGATAACCTGCACGTTACCGACGTGATCCCGGCCGGAACCACTTACGAGATCGGCACGCTCACGCTCGATAGCGCCGCGCTGACTGACGGCAACGACACCGACGCCGGCGAGGCTTCGGCCGCCGGGATCGATGTGGACCTGGGCAATGTCGCGGGCGGCACGACCAAGGTCGTCACGTTCAAAGTCAAGATCGATTGAGGAGACCAGCAATGAACAAGCTTCTGATTGCCGCCGTATCGGGCCTGCTGGCCAGCATGGCTGCACCGGCCGTTTCGGCCCAGGCCGCACAGCCGGTTGAACTGAAAGGCGATGTGAAAGTCGTCAAGGTAGTTGTTGAAAACGGGCAAGAAAAGCGCGTCCTGATCGATCCGAAAGTGGTCGTTCCGGGCGACAAGCTGATCTTCTCGACCGCCTATCGCAACACCGGCGTCGAAGCGGTCAAGGATTTCGTGGTGACCAACCCGATCCCGGCCGGGGTCGCGCTGGCGCCGCAAGGGGCCGACAAGCTCGAGGTTTCGGTCGATGGCGGCAAGACCTGGGGGCGGCTTGCCGCGCTCAAGGTCAACAACGCCGCCGGGCCGCGCGCGGCAGAAGCCGGTGATGTCACGCATGTCCGTTGGGTCCTGCCGATGCTCGCACCCGGAGCCAGCGGCACGCTCACTTACAACGCTTTGGTCCGCTGAGAAGCGGCACAACCGCCACGACACGCGGGCGGGCTTTTACGCGGGTCGCAAGGGTAACAGATGAGGACCAGACAATGAGAAAGTATGGCAGACTGCTAGGGACGGTCGGTGCTGCTGCACTGGCCGTCGTTGGCGCAAGTCCAGCCTTTGCCGCGGGTACCGCGGCGGGCTCGACGATCACCAACACGGTGACCGTAAACTACCAGGTCGGCGGCGTATCGCAGACCGCAAGCTCGGCTTCGGATACCTTCACGGTCGACCGCAAGGTCAACCTGACGGTGGCCGAAGTCGGTACTACCACGACCCAGGTTTCGCCTGGCCAATCCGCGGTAGTGACCACCTTCACGGTGACCAACACCTCGAACGCGGTGCTCGACTTCGCGCTTGCCGCAGCTCAGCAGACGGGCGGAGCAGGGGCGCATGCGAACACCGATACGTTCGATGCCACCAATGTGAAGATCTATGTCGATACCAACAACAACGGCTCGTACGATGCCGTTACCGATCTTGAGGTTGCATACCTTGACGAACTGGCAGCCGATGCCAGCCAGACGGTCTTCGTGGTCGCCGACATCCCGCTTAACCTGGCCACCAACGATGTGGCCGCGGTTACGCTGACTGCCACGGGCCGTGAAGGCGGCGCTGCGGCAAGCCAGGGTGCGGCGCTGAGCGAAACCACCGGGGCCAATACCGCGGGCATGGATACCGTCTTCGCCGATGGCGCGGGCGCAACCGATGCCTCGCGCGATGCGGCGCATTCGGCCAAGGATGACTGGACTGTTCTGGCTGCCGCTTTGACGGTCAGCAAGCTCAGCACGGTGATCTCGGATCCGCTCAACGGGACCACCAATCCCAAGGCGATTCCGGGTGCCACGATCGAGTATTGCATCGTCGTCTCGAACGCTGCGGGCAGTGCCGCTGCCAGCTCTGTCGCCATCTCGGATCCGCTGCCCAGCACGGTCACGTACGATTCGGGCTACGGTATCTTCCTCAACGGTTCGGTCACCTCGGGTGCCTGCAACGCGGACGGAACTGCCGGCGGTTCGTTTGCGTCGGGCACGGTCAGCGGCACGCTGACCAGCGTCGCGGCGAGCGAAACCAAGACGCTGCGCTTCCGCGCGACGATCAACTAACCAGGGGGCGGGCGGCATGCACCTGATGCATGTCGCCCGCTGCCGCAGCTCCCAAGGGTCGATGGGCGTTCTCAGGCAAATCGTTACGGTCATGGCAGCGCTGTTCGCGCTGCTTTTTGTCGTTCCGATGGCCAGCGCCCAGGCCCAGAGCCAGACCATCGACAATATTGCTGCCGCGCAGTGGGGCCAGGGCGGGAGTACCCGTTCAACCAGTTCGAACCTTGTTTCGATCTCGCTGGCTGCACAGTCGGCAACGATCGATACGCTGGTTCCTTCCAGTGGGGGTCAGTCGCATGGCTTCAGCGCACCCACTTGCGGGGGAAGCCCGCTCAATCTTCCGGGCGGCTTGGGTTCCAGCAATCCCACCGCCACGCTGACGCCGACCTCGACCTACCGGATCGGCGAACTGCTGTTTTTCCAGGCTTCTGCCGCTTCGGCCAACCTCGATCAGGCGGCAATTGACACCCTGACAGCCACGCTCACCACCAGTTCGGGTGACAGCGAAGTGCTGACCATTTTCGAAACCGGGCTCAACACCGGGGTGTTCCTGGGCGCCATCCCCACTGTGGGCATGCCGCCCGCACCCACCCATGGCGATTGCCGCCTGTCCACTGTTGGCGGGACCCGGGTGACCATCGCGGTTAGCGGTTCCAGCTCGGGTAACACCATCGCTACTGCTCAGGTCAATGTCCTGGCCGACCCCTTCGGGCTGGTCTTCGACAGCGAAACCGGCACCCCGATCAATGGCGCGCGGGTCACGCTGGTCGATGCGATCACCGGAGCTCCGGCGCGGGTCTATGGCGACGATGGGGTCACCTTGTGGCCGTCGACCGTCTATTCGGGCCAGAACGTGATCGACGGCGCGGGCAATGTCCACGTCATGGCCCCTGGCGAATACCGCTTCCCGCTGGCCGCACTGGGCCAGTACCGGATCGTCATCGAACCGCCTGCGCCCTATACTGCGCCTTCGGCCGCCACGCCGGTCCAGCTTTCATCCCTGCGCCGCCCGGATGGGCTGCCATTTATCATTGTCCCCGGCTCGTTCGGTGGGGTGATCACGCTTGACGGCCCCGCACCGGTCCGGGTCGATATTCCGCTCGACCATCCGCCGGTCGCCGTTTCGCTGACCAAGGTCGCTTCGCGCGCCGTGGCGCAGCCGGGCGATGCGGTGTTCTATACCGTGACCGTGCGCAATCCCGATCCGCTGGGGCCAAAGCGCGGGGTGACGCTGGTCGATACTCCGTCGCCGTGGTTGCGCCTGCGTCCGGATTCGGTCCGGATTGACGGGATCGCCGCGCCGGGTGCGGTACAGGTTGCCCCGGACGGACGTAGCGTGACGCTTTTGCTGGGCGATATCCCTGCGCTCGACAGCCGGACCATCACTTACGCGATGACCGTGCGCGCCGATGCCCCCGCCGGACAGGCCGAAAACCGCGTCGTTGCAACCGACAGCCGCGGGCTTTCGACCACGACCGGCGCCGTTGTCCGGATCGACCGCCAGGATATCGCTGCACGCATGACAATTATTGGCCGGATCACCGACGGCGGCTGCTCCGTTGAAGGCAATCGCCAGGGAATTCCGGGCGTTCGCGTGGTCATGGAGGACGGAACCTTCGCGATCACCGATGCCGATGGACGCTACCACATCGACGGCGTGGTGCCGGGGACGCATGTTGTGCAGGCGCAGTGGCAAACGCTGCCCAAAGGCGGCTTTTTCACCGATTGCACCCGCTCGACCCGCAGTGCTGGCAGCGCCAGCTCGCGCTTCGTGATTGGGCAGGGCGGCAGCCTGGTGACCGCCGATTTTTCCGCGAAATTGCTTGAAGGTTCGCTTGTAAAGCACGAAAATAACCGCGCAAAACTCGGTTATGAAGCCACCGAAGGCAAAGCCGGCGTCAAGACCGCCGAACAACAGGCCAGCGAAGCTGCGGAACGCCGCGCCGCGGGTGCCGATACTGATTGGATGGCCAAAGGCGACGGCCCGACCGAATTCCTGTTCCCCGCCGTGGACCACAACCCGCGCGCTCCGGCCATCCGTGTCGCGATCCGCCACCGCGCAGGCCAGAAGGTTGAGCTGAGCCTGGGCGGCAAAGCGGTCGATCCGCTGAGCTTCGATGGCGCGCGGGCTGCCCCGGGCGGGACCTTTGCGGTCAGCCTGTGGCGCGGGATTCCGCTGACCGGCGAAGTGACCAAGCTTTCGGCAATTGTGCGCGACGACAAGGGCCAGGAAGTGGCCCGCCTGTCACGCGATGTCTATTACTCCGCCACCCCGGCCCGGGTCGAACTGATCCCGGCCAAGAGCAAGCTGGTGGCCGATGGCAGCACCCGCCCGGTGCTGGCGCTGCGGATCCTCGATCACAACGGCCGTCCGGTCCATGCTGGCCTCACCGGCGAGTTCACGCTGTCCGCGCCCTACGAAAGCGCCGCCGCAATCGACGCGCTGCAACAGCGTCAGCTTTCGGGGCTGGGCCGCCAGGCTCCGCGCTGGATGGTCAAGGGCGATGACGGCATTGCCTATGTCGAACTGGCCCCGACCATGGCCAGCGGCAAGCTCCACATGGAATTCAACTTCAGCGATGGCCAGCAGCGCCGCCGCCAGGAGCTCGACGCCTGGGTTGTTCCGGGTGAGCAGCCCTGGACCGTGGTTGGCCTGGCCGAAGGCACTGTCGGCAAAGGCGCGCGCGGCACTGTGGCCAAGGGCATGGAACGCACCGGCGCTTTCGACAGCGACCTGGGTCAGCATGCCCGCGTGGCTTTCTATGCCAAGGGTCCGGTGGTGAAGGGCCTGCTGCTGACCGCTGCCTATGACAGCGCCAAGCAGAAGGACGACAAGCAGCTGCTCGGCACGATCGATCCGCGCGCTTACTACACTGTCTTCGCCGACGGATCGGATCGCCGCAGCGATGCCGCCAGCCGCGACAAGTTCTACCTCAAGCTGGAAAGCAGCAAGGGCTACGCCATGTATGGCGACTTCGAGGCTGGCTTCGACCAGACCCAGCTGGCCCGCTACAACCGCACCGCGACCGGCCTCAAGGCCGAAGTCAACGCCGGCGGCTTCCACGCCCAGGGCTTTGCCGCCAAGGTTGCGACCACGCACCGCCGCGACGAGATCCAGGGCGGGGGCATTTCCGGTCCCTACCGCCTCTCCAGCCGCGCGCTGATCGCGGGCAGCGAAGTGGTGACCATCGAAGTGCGCGACCGCTTCCGCAGCGAAGTGATCGTCGAGCGCCGCAGCCTGACCCGCTATGTCGATTACACCATCGACCTGCTTTCGGGCACGATCACCTTCAAGGAGCCGGTGCTGAGCCGCGACGCCAATCTCAACCCGCAATTCATCGTGATCGACTACGAACTCGATCCGGCCACGGCCAAGGGCGGCGAATGGAACGGCGGTGTCCGCGCTGACTTGACCGTCGCCAAGGGCGCTCTGCGTGTGGGCGGCAGCGTGATCAGCGACACCAGCGCCAACAACCAGACCCGCACCACCCTGATGGCGCTCGACCTCAAGGCCCGCCTTGGCCTGGCGACCGAAGTGCGCGCCGAATATGCCCGCAGCCACAATCAGGGCAAGCAGGCCGAAGCCATGCTGGTTGAGGTCGAGCATCGTTCCGGCCGGTTCGACCTGCTCGCCTACTTCCGTCAGGCCGACCGCGAGTTTGGTCTGGGCCAGACCAGCGGAGCCGAACTTGGCCGCCGCAAGATCGGTCTGGATGCCCGCGTGCGGATCACCCCCGACCTGTCGGTGGTGACCAGCGGCTGGGTTGACGACAGCCTGACCGACGGCACCCGCCGGGTTGCGGTGCAGACCGGGCTCAACTGGCGCACCGCCAAGGGTGAGGCGCGGATCGGCTATGCCCATTTCAACGACCGCCGCCAGGATGGCAGCCAGGCCAAGAGTGACGTGATCGAAGCCTCGGTCTCGCGCCGGTTCCTCGACAACAAGCTTGAGATCAGCGCCGCGACCAGCTTTGCGATCGGCAAGAGCGAGTCGGTCGATCTGCCCGAGCGCCACCGCTTCACCGCGCGCTATGCGGTCAGCAATGCGGTCAAGCTGGTCGGCACTTACGAAATCGCCATCGGCGAGAGCCTCGATGCCCGCACTGGCCGGATCGGCGTGGAAGTCGCCCCGTGGAGCGGCGGGCGCGTAACCGGCATGCTCGGCCAGCAAGAGCTCAGCGAATTCGGCAAGCGCAGCTTCGCCGCCTTCGGCCTGTCGCAGTCGATCCCGGTGACCAAGACGCTGACGCTCGACGCGACGCTCGATTCAAACCGCACGCTGTCGGGCTTCAACCTCAATGACCTGGTCAACCCTGCGCACCCCGCTTCCAGCGGCGGCTCGATTGGCGCGACCGGAGCCCTGGCCGAAGACTTCACTGCGGTGACGCTGGGCGGCTCGTGGCGCTCGGGCCTGTGGAGCGCGACGCTCCGCGGCGAATGGCGCGATGGCGAGCTGGGCACCCGCAAGGGCGCGACCTTTGGTCTGCTGCGCCAGCTCGGCAATGGCTCGATGCTGGGTACCGGAGCAACCTGGACCAAGGCCGATGCCAGCACCGGCGCGACCACTGAAATGTTCGACGGCGCGATTGCGCTGGCGCATCGCCCGGCCAATTCGGACTTCGCATTCCTCAGCAAGGTCCGGTTCCGTTCGGATATTGTCCACGGCGCGGTCGCAGGCGAAGCCGGGGCCGCAGGGCGTTCAATCTTCACCATCAATGGCGATGCCCGCTCGGACCGCCTGATCGCCAGCGTCTCGGGCGACTGGACCCCGCGCAGCAAGGACGATGGCCAATATGTCCAGCGCCACAATCTGGGCTTCTTCCTGGGCGCCCGCCACAACTTCGACCGCTTCGAAGGCTATGACCTGTCCAGCACTACGGTGCTCGGCGGGCTCGACCTGCGCTATGGCATCGGCGATCACTTCGAAATCGGTGCGATTGGCAACGTGCGCTACAACGTGCAGGACAAGACCGCGCAGTTCTCCTACGGCCCGCAGATCGGGATCTCGCCGACCAAGGATGTGCTGCTGCTGCTGGGCTACAACGTGACCGGCTTCCGCGACCCCGATTTCTCGGCACTGCGCAGCACCGACCAGGGCCTGTTCGCCTCGGTCAAGGTCAAGTTCGACGCCGATACCTTCAGCTTCCTGGGACTGGGGCGTTAAGCAGCACGATCCTCCCCCTCTGGGGGAGGTGGGCCGCCGTAGGCGGGTCGGAGGGGGCAAGTCCTCTATCGCACAGGCCCCCGCCGTCAGCGCTGCGCGCTGCCACCTCCCCCAAAGGGGGAGGATTTGGTGTGACCAAAGGCTGGCCTTAACCGCCCGACTAGGCTCTATTCCTCCAATCCAAGGGGGAATGCCATGAGCGAGAACACTGCACCCGAAGCTGCCGCTACACCTGGCCCGCTGGCCGCCATCGCCATTACCGCGATCATTGTGGTCCTGATCGTCGCCTGGATAGCGATTGCGATCGGCGCCTTGGGGTTGAGCGACACCACGCTGGTCGGGGCCTTCATGTTCCTGTGGTACTGGGCCAATAACGAGCAGATGCAATTCACCCGGCTGGTCCCCGCGATGCTGGGATCGCTGGTCGGGATCGGGATTGCCTGGCTGCTGTGGTACGGCCCCGCGGCCTATGGCGGGGCAGGGCTGGCCGGCGGGCTTGGCGTGCTGATCGTGGCGCTCTATCTCGATATCACCAAGATGGTTCCGATCGCAGTCAACACCGCCACCATGCTGTTCCTCACCCTCGCGGCTGCACCGCTGATCCAGTTGCAGGTCGATTGGCTCGAGCTGGTCAAATCGACCGTGCTGGGCGGGCTGTTCTTTGCGGGGGCGGTCTGGGGCTTGCAGAAGCTGGCGGCAAAGTTCGCTCCTGCAAGTTAATCTTGAGCCAACCCCCTACGCCCGTTCGCATCGAGCGAAGTCGAGATGCCGCGCGCAGTGTCCCGACTTCGCTCGACACGAACGGGAGAGATGATTGAGAATAGGCTTGGCGGACAGGGTGGGATTCGAACCCACGGTGAGCTTGCACCCACGGCGGTTTTCAAGACCGCTGCCTTAAACCACTCGGCCACCTGTCCAGAATTGCCCAAGCCAGACCGAATTTCCCCTCCCCAGCGGGGAGGGGTTGGGGGTGGGGGCTCGACGCCCGAGAGGGCAGAACCCCCATCCCAACCCTTCCCCAACGGGGAAGGGCTATTGCTGTTCGGTCCAATCAGGACAAATCCATTGATCGGGCCGCTAGCCGGTTTCTGGGCGAGCGGCAATTCCCGAATCGCGTGGCATGTGCGATGGTCGGCGCATGAACCTGTTGCGCAACATCAAGCTGGCCGCTCCGCTGGGGCTGGTGACAGCCCTGTTCTCTGCACCGCAGGGCGGGGCGCAGGTGGCGCAACCGGTCGTCCAGCCGCTCGCCGCCGCGCCCGATCCGGCCGATGGCTTTGGCGGTTATCTTGAGCTGGTGCGGGCCAAGGCCCGCGCGCGAGGGGTTAGCCAGCGCAGCATCGATGCCATGACTGACGGGCTGACTTACAATCCGCGCGTGGTCGCGCTTGACCGGGCTCAACCAGGGTCGCGGCCCGGTTCGCCCCCGGCCTTCTGGCCCTATTACCGCAATCACGTCGATGCCGCACGGATCAGTGGTGGACGCGCGATGCTGGATGCCAGTGCGGCAATCGTGCCGCGGATCGAGGCCGAATACGGTGTGCCGGGCAAGATGCTGATGGCGATCTGGGGGCACGAATCCTATTACGGGCGGATCAAGGGCGATTTCGACCTGGCCCGCTCGCTCGCCAGCCTGGCCTATGAAGGGCGCCGCCGGTCCCTGTTCGAAGGCGAATTCCTGGCCTTGCTCAAGATGGCAGACCGGGGCGTGCCGCGCAGCAAGATGGTCGGCAGCTGGGCCGGGGCCTTTGGCAATCCGCAGTTCCTGCCCTCGGTTTACCTTCGCGTCGCGCGCGATGGTGATGGCGATGGCTTTGCCGATATCTGGAACAACCGTGCCGATACCCTGGCCTCGATCGCCAACTATTTCCGCGATGCCGGCTGGCGGCGCGGCGAGCCGTGGGGAGTGCGGGCATCGGTTTCGGCCGAATTCAACCGGGCCGGGCTGGCCGAAAAGCTTCAGGCCCCCAACTGCACCAACGTCCACGCCCGCCATTCGCTGTGGAAGACCGTGGCCGAATGGAAGGCGCTGGGGGTTCAACCGCAAGCCCCGATTGCCGACCAGACCATGGCCACCCTGTTCGAACCCGACGGACCGGGGAATGGTTCATTCCTGTTAACCGGGAATTATCGGGTGATCCTGCATTATAACTGCTCGAACTACTACGCCTTGACCGTGGGGTTGCTTGCAGATGAGATTTCGCGTTGACCAAAGCCTGCCCTTTGCGGCGCTGATCCTTTTGGCCGCTTGTGGCGGCGGAGCGATTGACAGCACTCCCGCGCTGGCTGCCGGGGGGCAGGGTCCTGCCGGTGACTATCCGGTGGTGGTCGGCCCCGCCTATTCGGTGGGCGGCACGACCCATACCCCCGTTGATACGATGAATTTCGACACTGTCGGCCGCGCCGAAGTGGGCGGCGAGGGCGGCAGCACCGTGACCGCCGCGCATCACACCCTGCCGCTGCCCAGCTATGTCGAAGTGACCTCGCTCGATAGTGGCCGCACGATCCTGGTCCGGGTCGAACGGCGCGGACCGATGCAGAGCAATGCCGCGATCGAGCTTTCGCCCGGCGCTGCGACACAATTGGGCCTGGTTGACCAGACCCGCGCCGCTGTGCGCGTGCGCCGGGTCAATCCGATCGAGCCCGAACGCGCGCTGCTGCGTTCAGGCCAGCCTGCTCCGGCGCGGATGGATACGCCCAAGTCGCTGCTGGGCGTGCTGTACCGCAAGCTCGATACCCAGGAAGGCGTGACCCGCCCCGCGCCCGACGCGGCACCGGCCCCTGCGCCGGCTCCTGCACCGGCGCCCGCACCCGTTCCCGCGCCCAAGCCGGACAAGGGCAAGAAACCCAAGCCGGTTCCCGCGCCTGTGCCAGCTCCCGCTCCCAAACCCGCTCCTGCCCCGGCGCCCGCTCCGGCAGCTGTGGCCAAGGGCAAGTTCGTGGTCCAGGTCGGCGCGTTCGCCAATCAGGCCAATGCCAAGGCCGCCGCTGCCAAGACTGGCGGTTCGGCAAGCATGGCCGGCAAGCTCTGGCGCGTGCGGATGGGGCCCTATGCCTCTGAAGCCGATGCCAGGGCCGCCTTGGCGAAGGCCCGGGCTGCAGGCTATAGCGACGCACGAATCCAGCGGGCGGGCTAAAAGCTTAGGCCCCGCCGCTGCGGCGAGGGGCTGAACTTGTTCAACTGGCGTTTCCTGCTGCCAATCGCGCTGGTGCTTTCCGGCGCCACCTCGCAGGCCACCAAGATACCGCCCGACAGGGTACTCCCCGCCGGTGTTGCTGACGCCCGGCTGGCCCCGGTTGCCTTGCTGGCCGACATCTCCTCGGGCCAAATCCTGTTCGCACGCGCGGCCGACAAGCGGATGCTGCCAGCCTCGATGACCAAGGCGATGACTGCACTGGTGGCGTTTGACCTGATCAAGCAGGGCAAGCTGAACGAGGATGCAATCGTGACCGTCAGTCCCGCCGCTGCCCGCCTGGCGGGCAAGGGAACGACGCTCAACCTGCGCACCGGAGAGAAAGTGCGGCTTGGCGACCTGCTGATGGGCACCACCATTGTGTCGGCCAACGATGCCGCAGTGGCTCTGGCTGAAGCTGCCCTCGGTTCCAGCGACACCTTCGTCCAGACGATGAACGCCTATGCCCAGGCGCTGGGGATGGGCGGCAGCCGCTTTGCCAGCGTCAACGGCCTGCCCGATGGCGGCAAGACCTATGTCACTGCCAACGACATGATCCGGCTGGCGACCGCGCTGGTGGCTGAGCATCCGGCGCTCTACCGCAAGTATTTCGGGCACAAGTCGATGATCTGGCGCGGCGGTCGCTACAACAGTCACGATCCCTTTGCCGGGGTGCTGCCCGGGGCCGACGGGATCAAGACCGGCCACACCCGTGAGGCCGGGTTCAATTTCCTCGGCGCTGTGGAGCGCGATGGGCGGCGGCTGGTCTTGGTGATCGGCGGCGCCCCGACCGAAGCAGCGCGGGCCGATGCCTCTCGCGGGTTGGCCGAATGGGGCTATCGCGCTTGGGACAGCCGGGCTTTTCTGACGCCCGGTTATGTCGTCGGCGCCGCAAAGGTGCAGGGTGGCGATGCGCGCGACGTACAGCTTACCGTGCCGCGTGCATTTGCACTGTCACAAGCCAAGGGTCAGGCATCTGAGGTCAGCGGGCGGATTGTCTATCAGGGACCGCTCAAGGCGCCGCTAGCCAAAGGACAACAAGTGGCGCGGCTGGAGATCACGATCCCCGGGCAGCCGGTTTATGCCTTGCCCTTGGTCACGGCAAAGGCTGTCGGCTCCGCCGGAACAATCGACAGGGTCATGGGCGGCCTGCTAGGGCTGCTGGAATGACGCGCGGGAAATTCATAGCTTTCGAGGGCGGGGAAGGGGCGGGCAAGAGTACTCAGGCCCGGCTGCTCGCGGCGGAACTGGAGTCACGCGGCATCGCCTGCGTGGTTACGCGCGAACCCGGCGGCACGCCAGGCGCCGAAGCGATCCGCGCGCTGCTGCTGGGTACCGAAGGGGAAGGGTGGCATCCCCGCGCCGAAGCCCTGCTGTTCGCCGCCGCGCGATCCGATCATGTCGAGCGATTGATTGTGCCCGCTTTGGAGCGCGGCGAATGGGTAATCTGCGACCGCTTTGTCGATTCGAGCCGGGCCTACCAGGGCGCGGCAGGGGGGCTATCGGATGAGGACGTGCTCGCCTTGCACAGCGTCGGCAGCCAGGCCTTGCTGCCTGACCTGACGCTGTTGATCGAAGTCTCGCCCGAGGTGGCTAAGGCCCGCGCCCATGCCCGCGACCTCGGTTCACCCGACCGGATCGGCGGGCGCGATGCAGCCTATCATGCCCGTGTCGCGGCGGCTTTTTCCGCCTTGGCAGACGCCGAACCCGCGCGCTTTGCGCGGATCGACGGCAATGGCGATGCCGAGGGCGTGTTTGGTGACATCCTGGGCACGCTCCAGTCACACTTTGGTGCGCTTTGAAGTCGCTCCACGGCCACGATGAGGCATGGCGTGAGTGGCGCGCTGCCAGCGGCTCCGCGCGGATGCACCATGCGTGGATCCTCTCAGGCGTCAAAGGCCTCGGTAAAGGCCTGTTTGCCCGCGCCGCCGCCGCTCAGCTGGTTGCCGAGGAGGGCGTCAGGCAGCCGGAGGGCGCGGCCCATCCGGACGTGCTGGTGCTCGATCACTTGCCGCTCAACGATGCTGAAGAAGAAAAGAAGGCCGAAGGCAAACCCTTCCAGGTCAAACGCAATATCACCGTTGACCAGATCCGCCGGATGCAGGCCCGGCTGACCACGCGGCCGACACTCGGCAACCGCCGGGTGGTGATCATCGATCCCGCCGACGACATGGAAAAAGGCGCGGTCAACGCGCTGCTCAAGAGCCTTGAGGAACCGCCGGCCGGAACCTATTTCATCCTCGTCGCGCACCGGCTCGGGCGGCTGCTCCCGACGATCCGCTCGCGCTGCCGGATCATGCGGTTCAGTCCGCTCAATGCCGATGAAATAGACGAAATCCTGCGCCGCGAGGAGCCTCAGGCCAATGCCGAAACCCGCGCCGCAGCGATCGCCGCAGCCGATGGTTCGCCCGGTGCGGCCATCGAATTCGTCGAACAGGACCTCGGCAAGCTCCACATCTTGATGCAGCGGCTGATCAATGAGGGCGACGAACACTTCGCCTTGCGCGGCGCGCTGGCTGAAGAGATCGGCGCCCGGCCTGACCGCGACCGCCAGCTTGCCGCGCTCGATCTCGCTCGCGCGGTCGTCTCCGCCGAACTGGGCAAGGACCGTGACCGCGATACCCGCGCGATTGCGGTGCATGGCGAACTGGTCAAGCTGGCCGGGCAACTGCCGACCTACAACTTCGACCCCGGCCTGGTTGCGATGGAACTGGGGGCCTTGCTGGCCTCGCTCGCCATGCCTAGAGAGGCCGCTTGACCTCGTTTCAGAAAGTCCAGACCCGGCCATGGCCGAAAAATACTACATAACCACCGCGATTTCGTACCCCAACGGACGCCCGCACATCGGCCACGCTTATGAAGCGATCGCCGCCGACGTGATCGCGCGCCATCAGCGGATGCAGGGCAAGGACGTGCGGTTCCAGACCGGGACCGACGAACACGGGCTGAAGATGGCCCAGAAGGCCCGCGAGCTGGGAGTGACACCGACAGCACTTGCCGATGAAATGACTCAATATTTCATTGATATGTGCGATGGTCTGAATGTGTCTTATGATGTTTTCCAGCGCACCACCGAGCCGCTCCATCACCTGGCCAGCCAGGAGCTGTGGCGGCGCATGGAGGCCAATGGCGACCTTTACCTCGATCGCTACGAAGGCTGGTACTCGGTCCGCGATGAGGCCTACTACGACGAAAGTGAGCTGATCGAAGGGGAGGGAGGCGAAAAGCTCTCCCCGCAAGGCACTCCGGTGGAGTGGACAGTCGAGGAATCGTGGTTTTTTCGGCTGTCGAAGTATGCGGAGCCGCTGCTGAAGCTCTACAGCGAGCAGCCCAATTTCATCCGGCCCGAAAGCCGCCGCAACGAGATCATGCGCTTCGTTGAGGGCGGTCTGCGCGATCTGTCGGTCAGCCGCACCAGTTTCGACTGGGGGGTCAAGGTGCCTGGCAGCGAACAGCACGTCATGTACGTCTGGGTCGATGCGCTGACCAATTACATTACCGGCCTCGGTTTTCCGGATGAACAGGGCGATTTCGCGAAGTACTGGCCGGCCGATCTGCACCTGATCGGCAAGGACATCACCCGCTTCCACACCATCTACTGGCCGGCCTTCCTGTGGAGCGCCGGGATCGCCATTCCGGAGCACGTGTTCAGCCACGGTTTCCTGCTCAATCGCGGACTCAAGGAATCAAAATCGCTGGGCAATGTCACCGACCCGATGGACCTGGCCGAACGCTTCGGGGTGGACGTGCTGCGCTATTTCCTGATGCGCGAAGTTGCATTCGGGCAGGATGGCAGTTATTCGCCCGAAGCGATTGTAATGCGTGGAAATACTGAGCTTGGAAATGCCTTCGGCAACCTTGTCCAGCGCACGCTGAGCTTCATTGCCAAGAACCTTGAATGGCTGCCCCAGATCGGCGGGCATGACGCGGCTGACAGCGCCTTGTTCGAAGTGGTTGGCAACGCGGTGCAGAAGGCTGTTCCAGCAGCATTTGACGACCTGGCCCTGCAACAGGGGATCGACGCCTGGCTGCAGGCGGTCTTTGCCTGCAACGCCTATATCGACGAACAGGCGCCGTGGACCCTGCGAAAGACCGATCCTGAACGGATGGAAACCGTGCTGGCCACGCTTTACATCTGCATTGCACAGCTTGCGGTGGGCATCCGCGCGGTCACGCCGACAAAGGCCGACGCCTTGCTCGACATGATGGGCATTCCAGTAGAAAACCGGACATATCAGGAGATTGGCGCGCACTGGTACTCGCCGCTGGCCGAAAGCGAGTTCAATCTCGCCGCGCCGAGCCCGTTGTTCCCCCGCCTGGAACTGCCGCCAGAAGACGCCGCCTGATGCTGATCGATTCGCACTGCCACCTGGAATACAAGGGCCTGGTCGAGGACCAGCAGGGCGTGCTGGCTCGTGCCCGCGAGGCTGGCATCGGCGGTTTTCTGTCGATTTCGACCCGTCAGCGCGAGTGGGAGCAAGTGATCGGCACTGCCGAGCGTGAGGCCGATGTCTGGGCCTCGGTCGGGATCCACCCGCACGAGGCCGATGGCCATGCCGATATGGGTGAGGGCGCCCTGCTCGAAGTGGCCGCGCACCCACGGGTGATCGCGATCGGCGAGACGGGGCTTGACTACTACTACGATCATTCCGAGCGCGAGACGCAGAAAGCTTTGTTCCGGCGGCATATTTCGGTCGCGCGCGAAACGGGCCTGCCGATCATCATCCACACCCGCGATGCCGAGGATGAAACCGCTGCGATCCTGGCCGAGGAGATGGAGCAGGGGGCCTATCCGGCCTTGATCCATTGCTTCACCGCTTCGGCCGATTTTGCCCGCAAGGTGCTCGATCTGGGGCTCACGATCTCGCTTTCGGGCATCGTGACGTTCAAGAATGCCAAGGACTTGCAGGCGGTTGCCGCAGAACTGCCCGAAGATCGGATCCTGGTCGAAACCGACGCGCCGTTCCTGGCCCCGGTGCCGCACCGCGGGAGAGTCTGCGAGCCGGCCTTTACCGCCGATACCGCGCGGTTCGTGGCGGGACTGCGCGGCGTTTCGCCTGAGGCGCTGGCCGAAACCACGACCCGCAACTTTGCGCGGTTGTTCACGAAAGCGGGTCTGTGAAAGTCCTGATCCTGGGCAGCGGCACTTCGACAGGGGTTCCCAGGGTCGGCAACGATTGGGGCCAATGCGACCCTGCGGAGCCCAAAAACCGCCGCTCGCGCGTCTCGATCATGGTCGAGAACGACGAAGGCAAGCGGCTGCTGGTCGATACCTCGACTGATCTGCGGATGCAGCTGCTCACCCAGGAAATCGACCGGATCGATGCGGTGTTCTGGACCCATGAACATGCCGACCACTGCCACGGGATCGATGATCTACGGGTGCTGCGCTATGGCCGTGCCGGGCCGATCCCGGGCTTTGCGCAGAGCGAAATCGCCCGGATCCTGCGCGCGCGGTTTGGTTATGTCTTTGCCGGACAGCACGGTTATCCGACATTGATCGAACTCGATACGCTGGACCGGATACGGATGTGCGCCGGGTTTGGCGTGCGCCACTGCCAGATGCCGCATGGGCCGTCTGAAACGACCGGGTATCGGTTCGATTATGACGGTAAATCTATTGCTTACGCGACAGACTTCAGTGCGATTACGCGCGAAATGGTCGATCTGTTCGACGGCGTCGATGTGCTGGTCAGCGATTGCCTGCGCCGCGATCCGCATCCAACGCATGCACATCTGGCCATGGCGCTGGAGCTGATCGAGGCCTGCCGGGCGCGCAAGGGCGTGTTGACGCATCTCGACAAGAGCCTCGATTATGCCACCTTGCAGGCAGAAGTACCGCCGCATGTGCTGGTGGGCTATGATGGTTTGGAGGTTTCGGCATGCTAACGACCGCCGCAGTTGTCTCGTTGATCGCGTCACTGGGTTGGCTGGTGCTCAACTGGCAAGCTTACAAGTCTGATGCGCGCGCGGCTGGGTGGAGTCGGTCGACTCAATTCCAGATGGTCTTGATCTGGGTCGCAATCATTGCCGGGTTGGCGCTGATTTTGGACCGGTTTTGGCTGTGAGGGACCTCGCGGGCCTCGATATCATTTAACATAATATATATTATCATTCTGATATGTCCGAACCAGCAATAGCCCCTCTCAGCCGCCTCCTCGCGATCATGGCCCGCTTGCGCGATCCGCAGCGCGGCTGCGAATGGGATCTTGCGCAAAGCTTCGCCACGATCGCGCCGTACACGATCGAGGAAGCTTACGAAGTGACCGACGCAATCGAACGCGGCGACATGGCGGCGCTCAAGGACGAACTTGGCGACTTGCTGCTCCAGATCGTGTTCCACGCGCGGATCGCCGAGGAAGCCGGCCTGTTTGCTTTCGCAGACGTGGCCGATGCAATTTCAGCCAAAATGGAAGCGCGCCATCCGCACATTTTCGGCGATGCGCCCGATCTCGGCCAAAGCCGCGAGGAACGCTGGGAGAAGCTCAAGGCCGACGAACGCGCAGCCAAAGGCGCCGCCAGCGCACTAGACGGGGTCGCCCTCGCCCTTCCAGCCTTGATGCGCGCCGAGAAACTGCAGAAGCGCGCGGCGCGCCACGGGTTTGACTGGCCCGATACGATCGGCCCGGCAGCAAAGGTTTATGAGGAGGTCGAAGAGCTTGCCGTCGCCGGAACAGATGCGGAACGCGTTGAAGAAGCCGGAGACTTGCTGTTCGCCGCAGTCAATCTGGTGCGCGCCCACGGGATTGCCCCCGAAGATGCCCTGCGCGCCGCCAATCTCAAATTCGAACGCCGGTTCAGGGCAATGGAAGCTCTGGCAGCGAACCGCGGAGAGGATTTCGCCGCCCTGACGCTCGACCAGCAGGAAGAGCTGTGGCAATCGGTCAAAGGTTCAGAGCCGCGAAAAGCGCCCTAACTCACGCGGTTCCAACCGAACTTCAAGCCGCCGCAGCGGACCGCGTTCGTCTTCTCCGGCCTCCGCTTCGCTCACTACCTCGCCGTGCGCATGCAGCCACGCCAGCCGCTGACCATCGCTGACCGGCAGGACAAAACTGTGCAGCCGCGCGCCCTGAGTGAGCAACCTGCTGACCGCTTCGAGCAATTCAGGGCAGCCCTCCCCGGTCAAGGCGGAGACCGGCACGATCACTTCGTCCGGGTGCGCGGCGACTTGCTCTTTCAGCTCGGCCGCACGATCTTCGTCGAGCAGGTCCCACTTGTTCCAGGCCTCGACAATCGGCACGCTCGGTGTTGCGCCTTCGTCTTCAATCAGGCCCAGTTCGCCCAGCACCTCAAGCACCATCCGCCTTTGCGCGGCGGTGTCGGGATTGGCGATATCGCGGACGTGGACCACCACGTCGGCGGCAGTGACTTCTTCCAGCGTGGCGCGAAAGGCTGCCACCAACTGCGTCGGCAGGTCGGAAATGAACCCCACAGTGTCCGACAGGATCGCCTTGTCCACCCCCGGCAAACGGATCCTCCGCATGGTCGGATCGAGCGTGGCGAACAGCAGGTCCTCGGCCATCACCCCGGCCCCGGTCAGGCGGTTGAACAGCGTGCTTTTTCCGGCATTGGTATAGCCCACCAGCGCGATCACCGGCCAGGGTGCCTTTTCGCGGCGGCTGCGGTGGAGCCCACGGGTTCGGCGGACCTGCTCAAGCTCGCGGCGCAACTTCGCCATGCGGTCACGGATAAGGCGGCGGTCGGCTTCGATCTGGGTTTCGCCCGGGCCGCCGAGGAAGCCGAAGCCGCCGCGCTGGCGTTCCAAGTGGGTCCAACTGCGCACCAGCCGCCCGGCCTGGTAATCGAGGTGGGCGAGTTCAACCTGCAAGCGCCCTTCGGCGGTCGCGGCGCGTTCGCCGAAGATCTCCAGGATCAGGCCGGTCCGGTCGATCACCTTGCGCTTGAGCTTTTCCTCCAAATTGCGCTGCTGGATCGCGCTGAGCGAGCCATCGACGATCACCAGGTCGGCCTCGCCCATGTTGCAAGCGACGTCGATGTTCTGGATCTGCCCTTCGCCGAACAGCGTGCCGGCGCGTGCCTCGCGGATCGGGATGGCAAAGGCATCGGTCACGACCAGTCCGATTGCCAGCGCCAGGCCCTTTGCCTCTTCAAGCCGGGCAGCAGTATCGACCCCTGCCCCGCCCTTCACCCGGAACTCCGGATACACGACAACAGCCCGCGCGCCGCGGGTTACCTCGCCATCGGTTTCTTCGCCAAAGATCAGACTTCTTCGCCTTCGTCGGCATCGCCCATCAGATCGACCGGGCCGAGCGGCTGGATCGTCGAGACGGCGTGCTTGTAGGCGAGCTGGACATAGCCTTCGCGCTCCAGCAGCATGCAGAACAGGTCATAGGCCGCGACCCGGCCCTGCAGCATCACCCCGTTGACCAGGAACATGGTGACCTGGACCTCGGCCTGGCGCACGCTGGACAGGAACACGTCCTGCAGCAGCCGCACTTTCTTGCCGCCCTCGGCCGCGCCATTGAACTGGCGAACATCGATCGGCTGGCTGGGCATGATCGTCGAGATCGCGTGCTTGTAAACCAGCTGGGCCTGGCCATCGCGGCGCAGCAGGATCGAGAAATTGTCAAACCAGGTGACGATCCCCTGCAGCTTGACGCCCTTGACCAGGAACATGGTCACCGGGGTCTTGTTCTTGCGGAGCAGATTGAGGAACTGGTCCTGAAGGTTCTGGCCTTTGGCCGCAGCGGGTGCGGGTGCATCGGCTGCCGGTTCGGCTTCGGCCTTCTCGGCGCGGGGGCGCGCAGTCAGGGTGCGAGAGGTCATCGTTGTGCTCCTTCTTGTTGGCGGCCGCTTGTGCGGTCCGCAATCTGGCCCCTCCTGCGATTGAGGGGCCGTATTCCTGAGGTTCTTACTTAGTCCGCTTTGATCCTAGGGTAAACGGCATTTTCGTGACCATTTCTTGTCACGCCTCAAGCGCGCCTTCTTCGTCCTCCTCATCCTCGCGGCGATCGACCATGCCCAGCAGCTTGAGCTTGCGGTGCAAGGCCGAGCGTTCCATCCCGATGAAGCTGGCGGTGCGCGAGATATTGCCCGAGAACCGCTTGATCTGGACCTTGAGGTATTCGCGTTCGAAATTCTCGCGCGCCTCGCGCAGCGGCACCCCCATCAACGAGGGCAAACCGTTGTCGCCTGAGATCCGGCCCGAAACCACTTCGGCCGGTAGCATGTCGGCCTCGATCCGGGCGAGCTTGTCGCGCGGGGTGAGGATAATCGTGCGTTCGACCACATTGCGCAGCTGCCGCACATTGCCGGGCCATTCATAGCTTTGCAGCGCGGCCAGGGCTTCGGGGGTGACTTCGGGCGGCGGGACGCCCTGGTCGGCGGCAAAGCGGGCAAAGAAGTGATCGACCAGCGTCGGGATATCGTCGCGCCGCTCAGCCAGCGAGGGGATCGAAACCGGGACCACGTTAAGCCGGTAGAACAGGTCCTCACGGAAGCGCCGCTCGGCAATCTCCTTTTCCAGATCGCGCGCGGTGGAGGATACCACCCGCACATCGACCCGGATCTGGCGGTTGCCGCCCATCCGCACGAACGACTGGTCGGTCAGCACCCGCAAAATCCGCGCCTGGGTGGACAGCGGCATGTCGGCCACTTCGTCGAGGTAGAGCGTGCCGCCATCGGCCATTTCAAGCAGGCCGGCCCGCACCAGCTTGCCCCCGGCCTCTTCGCCAAACAGTTCCTGTTCAAAGCGTTCGGGCGTGATCCGCGCCGAATTGACCGTGACAAAGGCCCCGTTCGAGCGACCGCTCCAGCTGTGCAGCAGCCGCGCGGCCACTTCCTTGCCCGATCCCGCCGGGCCGCTGATCAGCAGACGGCTGCCGGTGTTGGAAACCCGCTTGAGCGTCGCGCGGACCTGGTTGATCGCGGCCGAATTGCCGGTGAATTCGTCCGAAGTGACAAAGCCTTCGCGCAGCCGGGCATTTTCGCGGCGCAGCCGTTCGGTTTCGGTCGCGCGGCCAACCAGCAGCAGCAGGCGTTCGGCCTCGAACGGCTTTTCGATGAAATCCATCGCTCCGCGGCCAATCGCCGAAACCGCGGTGTCGATATTGCCGTGACCGGAGAAAATGATCACCGGCAGCTCGGGCTCGCGGCTCTTGATTGCGTCGAGCACTTCGAGGCCGTCCATCGGACTGCCGTGGAGCCACACGTCGAGCAGCACCAGGCTGGGGCGCCGCTCGTCGATCATGTCCAGCGCGCTGCCGCTGTCACCAGCGGTGCGGCATTCATAGCCTTCATCGCTCAGCACGCCGGCCACGAGATCGCGGATATCGCGTTCGTCATCGACGATCAGAATTTCGAGCGCCATTCAATTACCCTCTATTTCATTCATTCCGCTGCTTCCGGCTTTTCCTGCCGGTCGAGCGGATCGCGCGCAAAGCGCATGGTCACGACGGTCCCCTGGGTTTCAGCGGCGGTGAACTGAATTTCGCCGCCGTGTTCCTCAATGATCTTCTTGACGATCGCCAGCCCCAGCCCGGTGCCTTTGTCGCGCGTGGTGACATAGGGCTCCATGATCCGCTCGCCGTCTTGCGGCAGGCCAATTCCGTTGTCGGCCACACAGACCAGGACGTCTTCCGGTCCGCCCTTGATCGTAACGCTGATCCGCCCGCGATAGTCTGCGTCCTCGCTCTTTTGCCGCGCCTCGACCGCCTCGACCGCGTTCTTGAGCACATTGGTCATCGCCTGGCCGAACTGGTGACGATCGCAGGCGATGATCCCAAGGTTCGCATCGGCGGCGAAGGCAAAGTTGATATCGGGCCTGGCCACTTCCTGCAGGAACAAGGCCTGCCGGGCCAGATCGACCGGGTCTTCGCCGCGAAACAGCGGTTTGGGCAGGCGCGCGAAGGACGAGAATTCATCGACCATCCGGCGCAGTTCGCCGACCTGGCGGATGATCGTGCCGGTCAGTTCCTCGAACAGATCGCTGTCGGCGATCACTTGCTTGGAATAGCGCCGCTTGAGCCGCTCGGTGGCAAGCTGGATCGGGGTCAGCGGGTTCTTGATCTCATGCGCGATACGCCGCGCCACGTCGGACCAGGCAGCCTGGCGCTGGTCGATCAGCTGGCGAGTGATGTCTTCGAAGGTCACCACCAATCCGGTCGCCGAACGGGTCGATTTGACCGCCAGCGTGAGCAGCTCGCTCCCTTTGGAGAACTGAACGATCCCGCCCTCCTCGCCGCTGGCGGCCAGCGCGGCGATTTGCGGGGCGACCTGGGACAGTTCGGTCCCGATCGGCACTTCGGCATCGCGTTCGAGCAGCAATTTCTGCGCCGATCCGTTCATCAACCGGATCTCGCCTTCAGCATTGGTGCTGATGATCCCGGCGGTCACCGATTCGAGCACGGCTTCCATGAAAGCGCGGCGTTCGTCGAGTTGCTGGTTGGCACCAAGCAGCGCGTGGTTCTGCCGTTCGAGCTGCTGGGTCATGCGGTTGAAGGCGCGGTTGAGCAGGCCGATTTCGTCGGCGCCGGTGCGCCCTTCGACCCGCATCGAGAAGTTGCCCGAGCCGACCTCACGCGCGGCATCGACCAGATCGTAGAGCGGTTTGACTTGCCGGTCGGCAAAGCGCAGCGCGAACCACACCGACAGCCCGACCAGCGCCAGGCTGGCAACAAACAGCGCCACATTGAAGCGCAGTTGCTGGATCCGGGTGCGCTGGGTCAGCTCGTCATAGGCGCGCACGATGTTCTGGGCGTATCCGGCTGAGAGCAGGTCGCTCTTGCGCTCGGTATAGAGGTAGAGCCCCGCCCTGCGGTCAATCGGGGTGACCGCCTGGATGCTCTTGGCCGAAGAGTTGACCACGATCCGCTCACCCCGGTCGAGCTGGCGCAGCACTTCGTTCGAAACGTTTTCGGACAAGGGCTGCGGGCCGCTCGCCACCGCCTGGCGCCGCAGCAGGCCATCGCGCCCTTTGACCAGGATCACCGATTCATCGAGCTTGCGGTTGTGGACATTGTACGAAAACATTTCCGGAAATGCCGGACTGTCAAAGCCATCGTGGGTCAGAAAGTCGGCGATATCGGCCGACATCGCCAGCGTTTCGTACTCCATGTCCTTCTTGATCTGCTCGGAATAGCCGATCGCCAGCTGGTTGGCGTTTTCCAGCAGCCCGCGCGACTTGTCAGAGAACCAGAATTCCACCCCTGACTGGAACAAGAACGAGGCGAAAATCACCACGAGCAAGGTCGGAACCGCCGAAATCAGCGAGAACAGGAACACCAGGCGGACGTGCAACTGCCCGCTGCGGCCGATCTCTTCCTGGGCGCGTTGCAGGGCGAGCCGCCGGCCCAGCAGCACCAGGATGCCCATCGCCGGGACCAGCGTGCCGACCAGCAGGATCGAAGTCAGCTCGGTCGGCAGCAATTGCCCGCGCCCGGCCTGGGCCTGGAAGGCGTACCAGGTGATCCCGGTCATGGTCAGGAAAGCAACGACCGAGCCAATCTCAAGAATTCGGAACAGGTTGGAGCGGCGCACCGTGACTTGCGCCCGGCGCCAGAGACGCGCCCAGGCCTTGCGGCGGTCCGGCGTGCGGTCCAGAGGGCGGGCTTGCTCCATCGTTGCGATAATACAACACTACTGTTGCAAAGTTGCAAGGTGTTTCGGTGTCAGGGTTGAAGTTCGCCCGGATCAATCGCCAGTTCGGTCAGGCGCTTGCGCAAGGTGTTGCGGTTTATGCCCAAATGCTGCGCGGCGCGGAGCTGGTTTCCGCCGGTCTGGCGCAGCACTTCGATAAACAGTGGACGTTCAAACGCCGCCAGCGCGGCATCATAAACCTGCCCAGCGGTGGGGCGATTCTCGCCAAGCCAGCTGACTACAGCCGCATCGAGGCCGCCTTGTTCGCCCAAGGAACTGCTGGTTGGTACACTGGCGAGCAGCGGTTCAAGCCCTTCGGCATCGACCAGATCCTCGCGCGCCAGCAGCGCCATGCGGTAGATGAAATTGCGCAGTTCGCGGACATTGCCGCGCCACGGCTCGCTGGCGAGTACCATGGCGGCGTCTTCGGACAGACGTCGACGCGGGAGCCCTTCTCCGGCTGCCTGTTGCAGGAAGTGCCGGGCCAGCGCGGGCACGTCGTCAGCCCGTTCGCGCAGCGGCGGCAAAGTGATCGGCACCACATTGAGCCGGTAGAACAGGTCCTCACGGAAAGTCCCGGCGGCGATCATCGGTTCCAGGTCCTTGTTGGTCGCGGCCACGATCCGGACATCGACCGCCACTTCCTCGCGCCCGCCAACCCGGCGGATCCGCCCCGATTGCAGCGCGCGCAGCAGGCGGGTCTGGGCATCGAGCGGCATGTCGCCAATCTCGTCGAGGAACAGTGTGCCGCCCTGGGCCTGTTCGAACTTGCCGGCGTGACGCGCGACCGCGCCGGTGAAGGCGCCCTTTTCGTGCCCGAACAGTTCGCTTTCGATCAGCTCGGCGGGGATTGCGGCGGTGTTGACCGCCACGAACGGCCCGGCCTTGCGGTGGCCAAGCTGGTGGATCGCTTCGGCGACCAATTCCTTGCCGGTGCCGCTTTCGCCCAGCACCAGCACGGTCAGATCGTTGCGCAGCACGCGGGTGATCATCCGGTAGACCGCTTGCATCGGCGCCGAGCGCCCGACCAATGGCAATCCGGCAACCGGAGCGTCTTCCTCCCCTCCCCCGCGCGCCGAGGCATTGCCGACCGCCTGGCGCACCGTGCGGGCCAGTTCGTCGATATCGAAGGGCTTGGGGAAATACTCGAACGCGCCGGTATCACTGGCGCGCACCGCGGTATCGAGCGTGTTCTGGGCCGAGAGGATAATGATCGGCATCCGGGGGGCCGCTTCGCGTACCGCGCCCAGCGTCTCGATCCCGTCACCATCGGTCAGCATCACGTCGGTGACCAGGGCATCATAAGCCCGTTCACCCAGCAGCCGGTCACGCTCGGCGATCGAATCGCAACCGGTTACGGCAAAGCCCTCGGCCTCCAGCGCGGCGGTGATCACCAGCGCAATCGAGACATCGTCTTCAACCAGCAGCACGCTCATGCCGCTTCCTCCCGGCTGGGTTTGCGGCGCTCTTCAGCCAGCGGCAGGTGCACACGGAAATGAGTCCACCCGGCCGCCTCGTCGCGGTCATGGGTGATGCGCCCGTTCATGTCGGCCACCAGACGCCGGACCAGGGCGAGGCCAAGCCCCTGCCCGCTCTTCTTGCCGGTCACGAAGGGTTCGAAAATGTGATCGCGCAGCACTGGATCGATCCCGGGGCCATTGTCGCTGACCCGAAGCTCGATCGGCAAGCGCACCGGCTGGCCATCGGCGCTGCGGTGGAGCTGAAGGCCGCTGGCAAAGCGGGTCCGTACCGCGATTCTGGGTTCGTCGCGGGAACGGACGGCATCGGCGGCATTGGCGAGCAAGTTGATCAACACCTGGACCAGCGCATCGCCATTGCCCAGCACCGCGGGCAGCGAGGGGTCAAACTCTTCGGCAATCGGGGGCGATTTACCGCTGGCCTCAATTACCGCGCGCGCCCTACGGACGGCTTCATGGAGGTTGCAAGGGGCGAGGTCAGGTACGGTCCGGCGCGAGAGCGACTGCATCTGGTCGATCAGCTTGGCGATCCGGTCCACTTCGTCGGCGATCAGGCGGGTCATGGCGAGGTCACTGCCGTCGAGCTTGCGCCCCAGCAGCTGCGCCGCACCGCGAATGCCGGCCAGCGGGTTCTTGATCTCATGCGCCAGCACTTCGGGCGCGCGCAGCATCGAATCCTCGCCCGAGGACTGCGTTTCGCGCATCGCTTCGGCGCCGCCGATGTCGTGGATGGTCAGCACTTGCCAGCCCGGCTGGTCGATCACCGGCGCCACGGTCACATCAACCCGGCGCGGCCCTTGCCCCAGCACGCGGATCCCCGTTGCCCGCGCCGAAAGCTGGGCGTCGGTTTCGGCCAGGCGTTCGGCCAGACGCTCTTCGTCGAAGACCAGCAATTCGCCCAGTGGACGCCCTTCAAACCGCCGGAACGATTGGCCCAGCAATTGCTCCGCTGCCGGATTGGCCGCCGCCACTGTCTGCCCCGGCGCCAGCACCACTACCGCGTGCGGCAGACTGGCTAGCTGGCGCAGCGGATCGAGCATCAGGCCGCGGCCCGGCTGAGGAAGGGGCCGTAGAACTCGGTCAGTTCGCGCATCACATCCTCAGCGTCTTCGATGAAGTTGACCTTGTTGCGGAATGCCGCCGATGCGGGGAGCCCGCGGGTGTACCAGGCCAGGTGCTTGCGGGCCATGCGCACGCCGGTGTGCTCGCCGTAATGATCGAGCATCCAGCGGTAGTGTTCCAGCACCAGGTCGAACTGGGTGTCGAGATCGGGATCGGCCAATTCCTGCCCGGTCTTGAGCCAGTGCATCACCTGCGCAAGGAACCACGGCCGCCCATAGGCCCCGCGGCCGATCATCAGCCCATCGGCGCCCGATTGCGCGAGCGCCTTGGCACTGTCTTCGATCGTGCAGATATCGCCGTTGACGATCACCGGGATCGAGACCGCATCCTTGACCGCGCGCACGAAGGCCCAGTCGGCATCGCCGCGGTACATCTGGTTGCGGGTGCGGCCGTGGACGGTGACCATTTTCGCGCCCAGGTCCTCGGCGATCCGCGCCAGTTCGGGGGCGTTGAGGCTGTCATGGCACCAGCCCATGCGCATCTTGACTGTCACCGGGACTTTGACCGCCTTGACCGTGGCCTCGATCAGCTTGGTCGCCAGCGGAATGTCGCGCATCAGCGCCGAACCGGCGTCGCCGTTGACCACTTTCTTGACCGGGCAGCCCATATTGATGTCGATGATCGCCGCGCCGCGATCCTCAACCAGCTTGGCGGCCTCGGCCATTTGTGCGGGCTCGCAGCCAACCAGTTGCATCGAGACCGGATCTTCGCACACGTCCCACATCGCCTTTTGCACCGACTGGCGGGTTTCGCGGATCGCAGCCGGGCTCGCGATCATCTCGGTGACATTGAGCCCCGAGCCAAAGCGGCGCACCATGCGGCGAAACGGCAAGTCAGTGACGCCGGTCATCGGCGCGAGGATCACCGGGCAATCGATCTGCACCGGGCCGACCTGGATCGGCGAGAGAATGGTCGGAACGGGAAGAGTCATTGCTGCTGCCTAAAATTTAGGCAGCACATAGGGAATTGCCCCGGCGAGAGCAAGCCTATACCGCGTTGCAACATGAACGAAGCCCCACCCCTGCCCCGCACCGCCGCCGTGATCGTCGCGGCCGGGCAAGGCTTGCGCGCGGGCCAGCCGGTTCCCAAGCAGTTCGCGCAATGGCGCGGCAAGCCGGTGGTGCGGCATTCGGCAGAGGCGCTGGCGGCTGCTGGGATCGCGCCAATCGTGGTTGCGATCCCTGAGGGCGGCGAGGAATTGGCCCAGCAGGCACTGGCCGGGATTGCTGGTGTGCGATTGGTCATCGGCGGTGCCACGCGGCAGGAATCGGTGCGCAAGGCTCTCGAAGCACTCGAAGGCGAGGCCCCTGCCCTGGTGCTGATCCACGATGCCGCGCGGCCGCACTTGCCCGGCGCAGTGATCGAGCGGCTTATCGCCGCGCTGGCCCAGCATCCCGGCGCAATCCCGGTGCTGCCAGTAGTGGACAGCCTGACCGAAGCCAGCGGTGACTTCATGGGCCAGCCCGCCAACAGAGAGGCGCTGCGCCGGGTGCAGACCCCGCAAGCCTTCCGCTACGCAGAAATTCTGGCCGCACACCGCACATGGACAGGGGCGCTCATGGCCGGCGACGATGCCCAGGTTGCCCAAGCCGCCGGGCTTTTGGTCGCGCTGGTTGAAGGAGACGAGAAGCTGCACAAGCTGACATTCGCGGGCGATTTCTCCGCTGACCTGCCCCCGGTCCGGATCGGAACCGGCTATGACGTCCACCGCCTGGCCGATGGCGAGGAGCTGTGGCTGGGCGGGGTCAGGATCGACCATCCGCGCGGGCTTGCCGGGCACAGCGATGCCGACGTGGCGGTGCATGCGCTGGTCGATGCCATTCTGGGCGCGATCGGCGCGGGCGATATCGGCAGCCATTTCCCGCCCAGCGATCCGCAGTGGAAGGGCGCGAGCTCTGACCGCTTTTTGGCTCACGCGGTGAAACTGGCCGCCGAGGCTGGCTACCGGATCGGCAATGTCGATCTGACAATCATTTGCGAGGCTCCCAAGATCGGCCCGCACCGCGAGGCGATGCGGGCGCGACTGGCTGACTTGCTTGGCTCCCCGCTTGCCGCAGTCAGCGTCAAGGCGACCACCACCGAGCGGCTCGGCTTTACCGGGCGCGGTGAAGGGATCGCGGCGCAAGCGGTAGCCACCTTGTTGGCAAACTGATCTTTCGCGCTGGAATTCATCGCAGATTCACGGCAGAGCCATCACCAAGAGGTTTTCTCAGACTCGAAAGCGAATCCATGACCCAGCACGCCAAGTCCATCGCCGGTGCCCTCGCCCTTGCCGCCGTGACCTTGCCCAGTGTGGCCCAGGCAGCGACCGTGCCGTGCATGACCAAGCCCGAACTGCGCGGGATGGTGGCCTATATGCTGCCGTTCGTGGTCGATTCGGTGATCGAAAAGTGCTCGGCAACCGTGTCCAAGGATTCGTTCATGGCGACCCGCGCGCCCGCACTGTCGAAAGAACTGACCACGGGCCAGCCCGCCGCCTGGCCAATGGCCAAGCGCGCCTTCCTGAAGTTCAGCGGTGATACCGACAAGGAAACTGCGGCAATGATGGATTCGATGCCCGAAACGGCAATGCGGCCGCTGCTTGAAAGCGTGATGACCCAGGAATTCACCAGCAAGATCAAGACCAAGGATTGCAAGGATATCGACGCCGTGCTGGGCACCCTCGCCCCGCTGCCGGCCACCGGGTTCGTCGATCTGATTACCGAAGTGGTGGTGATCGGCGCGCGCGAAGACAAGGAAATGCGGGTCTGCGAGGTCTGAGTTTGCAGCCATGAGTGCAACCCTGCTTCCAACCGAGCTGGCCGAGCTGGCCGCGCGCGTCGTGGCTGAGAACCGCGCTGCGGGCCGCACCGTCGCCTTGGCGGAAAGCTGCACCGGCGGGCTGGTCTGCGCCGCGCTGACCGAGATCCCCGGCTCTTCGGCAGTGCTCGATCGCGGCTTTGTGACCTATTCGAACGAGGCCAAGCAGGAATCGCTGGGGGTCGCGAACTATGTGATCGAAACCTTCGGCGCGGTTTCGATCGCGTGTGCCTGGGCGATGGCGCAAGGCGCCCTGAAGAACAGCAATGCCGATGTTGCGGTGGCGATCAGCGGGATCGCCGGGCCGGATGGCGGCACTCCCCAGAAGCCGGTCGGGACGGTGGTCTTTGCCCGGGCGGTACGTGGTGAAGAAGAGGTTCTGGCCGAGGAACGCTGGCTCGATGCTCCCGACCGCGTCGGGGTGCGGCATCAGGCCGCGCTGGTCGCGCTGGAGCTGTTGCTGCCGTAAAGCGCATTGGCGCGGTCTTCAAAGGCGCCGACCATCTTGCGGAAGGCCCGGTCAAAATACTGGCCCGCGAGCTTTTCGAACATGGCATTGCGGAAGGTGAACTGGACTGTGAAGTCCACTTCGCAACCGCCTTCGATCTCACGAAAATGCCAGTCATTGTCCAGATCGCGCATTGGCCCGTCGAGGTAGTGGACCTTGATTTCGAGCGGGCGCACCTTGAGCACCCGCGAGGTAAACTTCTCGCGAAGCGCGTTGAAGCCCACCAGCAGGTCCGCGATCATCTCATGCTCGTTGTCCGAACGGACCCGGGCACCGACGACCCAGGGCAGGAATTCGGGATAGCGCGCGACATCGGCCACCAGATCGAACATCTGTTCGGCGCTGTAGGGCAGTTGCCGGACTTCGCGGATCCCCGGCATCAGAGCTTGGCGGCCGCCCGGTCAGCCTGCGCCTGGCGCGCCGCGCGCATGGCCTTGAAATCGTCGCCGGCATGATAGCTTGAGCGGGTCAGCGGGCTGGAAGCGACCTGCAGGAAGCCCTTGGCCCGGGCGATCGAGCCGTAAGCGTCAAATGTCTTGGGTTCGACGAATTCCATTACCCGCGTGTGCTTGGGCGTGGGCTGAAGGTACTGACCCATTGTCAGGAAATCGATCCCGGCGCTGCGCATGTCGTCCATCACCTGGTGGACTTCCAGCCGCTCCTCGCCCAGCCCCAGCATGATCCCGCTCTTGGTGAAAATCAGCGGATCGTGGTGCTTGACCTCTTCGAGCAGCCGCAGCGAGGCATAGTAGCGCGCACCCGGACGGATCGTGGGATAGAGCCGCGGCACGGTTTCCAGGTTGTGGTTGTAAACGTCCGGCCCGGCCGCGACGATGGCTTCGACTGCGGGGCGCATCTTGCCGCGGAAATCGGGGGTCAGGATCTCGATCGTGGTCTGCGGGGTATTGGCCCGCAGCGCCTCGATCACCTTGACGAACTGCCCGGCCCCGCCATCGGGCAGGTCATCGCGGTCCACCGAAGTGATCACGATATGCTCCAGCCCCAGCTTGGCGGCGGCAATCGCGACGTGTTCGGGCTCAAGCGGGTCAACCGCGCGGGGCATCCCGGTCTTGACGTTGCAGAAGGCACAGGCGCGGGTGCAGACATCGCCCAGGATCATCACGGTCGCGTGCTTCTTGGTCCAGCATTCGCCGATATTCGGGCAAGCCGCTTCCTCGCACACGGTGTTGAGATTGAGGTCGCGCATCAGTTGGCGGGTTTCGCCATAGCCCTTGCTGGTCGGGGCCTTGACCCGGATCCAGTCCGGCTTGCGTTGACGCTGCGGCGCGGGGGCGTTCGAAAGGTCGTTCATGGCGCCCAGATAGGCGCAAGAGGCCGGGGTTGCCAGTCGGAATTTGCAAGGCCACAAGCGCGCCCATGACCACGGATTCGCCAAGCGGACTTGACCGCCTGATCGCCGGCTATCGCCGCTTTCGCAGCACCGGCTGGGCCCCCAATCATGAACGGTGGGCCGCCTTGCGCGAAGGCCAGGAGCCCGATGTGATGGTGATTGCCTGCTCTGACAGCCGGGTCGATCCCTCGCAGATCTTCGATGTCGATCCGGGCGAAATCTTCGTGGTCCGCAATGTCGCCGCGATGGTCCCGCCGTTTGAGACCACACCCGGCCACCACGGCGTTTCCGCCGCGCTCGAATTTGCCGTGCAGTTCCTCAAGGTCAAAGAAATCGTGGTTGTGGGCCACGGGATGTGCGGCGGCTGCAAGGCCGCGCTGACCCAGGAAATGCACGGCAGCGAGCCCGGCGAAGGCGGCTTCATTGCCGACTGGATCGGCATGCTGGATGAGGCCCGCGCCGAAGTGGCGGCGCTTCACGGCACCGAAGGCCGCGCTGCCGAACGGGCGATGGAGCAGGCCGGGGTCAGGGTCAGCCTGGCCAACCTGCGCACGTTCCCTTGCGTCCGCCAGAAGGAACGCAGCGGCGAGCTGCGGCTGACCGGGGCGTTCTTTGCGATCTCGGACGGATTGCTGCATGTGCTGGATGAAGCCAGCGGTGCATTTGGGCCGGTTGAATAGAACACGATGACATTGCTTATAATCGCATAGCCCTTCCCCGTTGGGGAAGGGTTGGGATGGGGGTTCCACGCTGGCGTCGAGCCCCCACCCCC